>NZ_JAIUKE010000110.1 GCF_020176795.1 Streptomyces sp. 8L | reverse complement strand
GGCCCGGGCCGGGATCGGGGTCGGGAACAGAGGGGAGGACGGAGTCCCGCCCGAGGAAGGACTCACGCCCGAGGGCGGACTCGCGGCCGGGGAGGCTCTCGCGGCCCGAGCGACGGCCGCGCGCGGGAACGGTGGAGCCGGAACCCGCGTGCCCGCAGGACGGGCCGCGCGCCTCGCCGAACACACCGGCCTGCCGATCCGGTCTCTCCGTCGGGTCCGGGCTGTCCGGCCCTTGCGGACGGTCCGGTCTTCGCGACCCCTGCGGCGCCTGCGACCCCCGCGACGCCTGAGATTCCCGTGGTGAATCCGGCGTCCTCGATGCCCGTGGTTCCCGGGGCCCGAACGAGTCCGGTGCGGTGTGTGCGTCGGATGCGGTGTGCGGTCCGCGTTCGGACGGCGGCCCGAGTTCAGGCGATCCGTGCTGCTCACGGGGGGTGTGGTGCCCGTTGGGTATGCGCGACTTCCGTATCCGGCGCCTGTGCTGCATGCGGTGGCCCTTCGGGTCCGCGGCAGTCGGCCGTCCTGACTGCGCTCTGTTCGATCACCCTCCGTCCCTCGGCGTGTCGCCGCTCGCTGAGTGCGCCGATCGTGGGTTTCTTCCACGTGTGACCCAGATCACAAAAGG
This sequence comes from Streptomyces sp. 8L, assembly GCF_020176795.1. Classification (GTDB taxonomy): domain Bacteria; phylum Actinomycetota; class Actinomycetes; order Streptomycetales; family Streptomycetaceae; genus Streptomyces. Next base: position 31,695 of record NZ_JAIUKE010000110.1, on the reverse strand, counting down.
ACCGGGAAATAACTGGGGAGCCCATCCCCGTTTGCACATGTGTCCGATCAAGCGGGGGGGGCGATCCCCGTTTGCGGATGAGAGAACAGAGAGTGAACTGCGAGTGAGTACGTCCACGACGACTTCCCCGGCTCCGGCCGGGACTGACGAGGAAAGGCCGACATGAAGACCGCTACCCGACCCGGCGCGGAGGCCGAGGCACACCGCGTAACGCGGCCGCGCGCCGACGCCCTGCGCAACAGGGAGCGGATCGTGTCGGCCGCCCGTGAGATGTTCGTGGAGTACGGGCCGGAGGCCCCGCTCGACGAGATCGCCCGCCGCGCGAGCATCGGCAATGCCACGCTCTACCGGCACTTCCCCGACAGGTCCACCCTCCTCGTTGAGGTGGTGCGGAGCGTCATGTCCCGTACGGCCGAGGCGGCCGAGCGGGCGGACGCGGAGGAATCCGATCCGTTCGCCGCGCTGTGCCGTTTCGTTCACGAGGCGGCCGACGAGCGGATCGGTGCCCTGTGCACACTGCTGTGCGGCCACTTCGAGCCGCACCGTGAAGACCTTGAGGTGGAGCGCATACGCCTCACCCAGATTGTCGATGCCATGATGGAGCGCGCCCGGCTGGCCGGACGCCTCCGTGAGGACGTGGCACAAGGCGATCTGATGGTGGCGCTCGCACAGCTCTCCCGCCCGCTGCCCGGAACGGGCTGTATGAATATCGACCGGTTCACCCACCGGCATCTGCAGCTGTTCATGGACGGCCTCGAAGCCCCTGCCCGGTCCGCTCTGCCCGGCAGGTCCGCGACTCTGGAGGATCTGCGCCGCGCCACCCCCTGACGCGCCCTGACCCAGGCACACAGCGAACCCAAGAAGCGAACAGAAACGGCCCCCTCAGGGCCGTCCCAGCCAGTCCTGTCCCGACGTACGACCTCTGCACCGATCCCGCCCGTACGGCTCCGGCGGCTCGGCAGCTGCCGCGGTTCTCATCCGCGGCAGGCCGGGCGCTGAGGCTTTCACGCGCACGCGATCAGCAGGCCGAACACCACGTCCACACCGAAGACCACGCCGCCCGCAGACCAGGGTGGCGCCACACCTCGTAAGCGCGGCAGCGTCGCCCGGACTTACGTGCGCTTCCGTCCTACCGCACCCTTAGGTGGATAGCTCCATGTCAAAAACCCTCGAAACAGGGCCTTCGCGCTCCGTTTCCGATGTCGCGAGCGCGGCTTCCAACCGCTGGAAGGCGCTCGTCTTCATCGCTCTCGCCCAGTTGATGGTCGTGCTCGACGCGACCATCGTGAACATCGCCCTGCCGCACGCGCAGGTGGACCTCCACATATCCGACGCGAACAAGCAGTGGGTCATCACGGCCTACGCGCTGGCCTTCGGTGGCCTGCTCCTGTTCGGCGGACGCGTGGGTGACCTCTGGGGGCGCAAGCGCGCCTTCGTCACCGGCCTCTTCGGCTTCGCCGCCGCGTCCGCCGTCGGTGGCGCAGCGGTCAACGAGGCGATGCTGCTGAGCTCGCGCGCCGCGCAGGGCATCTTCGGCGCGCTGCTCGCGCCGGCCGCGCTGTCGCTGCTCGCGACGACGTTCACGGACCCGAAGGAGCGCGCCAAGGCGTTCGGCATCTTCGGCGCGATCGCCGGTGGCGGCGGCGCCGTCGGCCTGCTGCTCGGCGGCTTCCTCACCGAGTACCTGGACTGGCGCTGGACGTTCTTCGTGAACATCCCGTTCGCGGTCATCGCCGCGCTCGGCGCGTTCCTCGTGATCAAGGAGCCCGCGGGCGGCCGCAACCGCAACCCGCTGGACATCCCCGGCGTGTTCCTGGCCACGCTCGGCCTGGTCTCACTGGTGTACGGCTTCACCCGCGCCGAGTCCGACGGCTGGACCGACCCGTTCACCATCGGGCTGTTCGTGGCGACCGTCGTCCTGCTGGCCGCCTTCGCGTTCGTCGAGTCGAAGGTCAAGGCTCCGCTGCTGCCGCTCCGCGTGGTCACCGACCGCAACCGCGCCGGTGTCTACTCCTCGCTCGGCCTCGCCATCATCGGCATGTTCGGCCTGTTCCTCTTCCTGACCTACTACCTGCAGGTCGTCCAGGGGTACTCGGCCGTGAAGACCGGCTTCGCGTTCCTGCCCATGGTCGCCTCCATGATCACCGGCTCGACGCAGATCGGCGCCAGGCTGATGAACAAGGTGCCCGCGCGTGCGCTGATGGGCCCCGGCTTCATCTTCGCCGGCATCGGCATGCTGCTGCTGACGCGCCTTGAGGTCGGCTCCTCCTACGCGGGCGTCATCCTGCCCGGCATGATCCTGCTCGGCCTCGGTATGGGTACGGCCTTCATGCCGGCCATGTCCCTGGCGACGCACGGCATCGAGCCCCGCGACGCGGGCGTCGCCTCGGCGATGGTGAACACGTCGCAGCAGGTCGGTGGCGCCATCGGCACCGCTCTGCTGAACACGATCGCCGCCTCGGCCACGGGCACGTTCCTCGCGTCGCACCACGCCGCCGCGTCGGCCGGTGCGGCGGGCCAGAAGCTGGTCCAGGCGCAGGGCCTGGTGCACGGGTACACGACCGCCATCTGGGTGGCTGTCGCGATCCTCGCCGTGGCCGCGACCATCGCGCTGACCGCGATCAACGCGGGACGCCCGGGCACCACCACGGTCAGCTCCACCGACGCCAAGAGCGCCGAGGGCGAGTCCGAGGACGAGGTCCAGATCCCGGTCGCCATGCACTGACCCGCGAGGGGACCCGGGAGAACCGGGGACCCGGCGACCGTGCCGTAAGGCCGGGGAGATCGCCGGGTCCGCACCCTGCGGGTGACACGGACGGACATCCCGCCGGCATGAATCCGCCCCGGCACCGCGACCCGTCGCGGCCCGGGGGCGGACGTGTGTCCGCGCCCGGAAGGCGGGCGATGCCCGGCGCGGGGGAGACACCTCGGCCGCGCGACACAGGAACGGTCGCATCCCGATGAGGCGGCGTCGCGGTCAGCGACGCCAGGGCAGGTCCGCTCCCGTGCCCTCCGGTTCCAGACCCGCCGCCATAGCGCGCATGATCTCGCCGAGCTGCCTCACCTGTTCCGGGTCGAGCCGGTCGAAGATCACCTGCCGCACGGCGGCCACATGGCCGGGTGCCGACTCCCGCAGCTTCGCCTGCCCGCTCTCCGTCAGGCGGGCGATCTGCCCCCGCCGGTCCGAGGGGCAGTCCTCACGGCTGACCCAGCCGCTCGCCTCCAGCCGCGCGACCGCGTGGGAGAGCCGCGACCTGGTGATCTTGACGCCCTTCGCCAGCTCGGTCATCCGCAGCGCCATGCCCGGAGCCCACGAGAGGTGGACGAGCAGCGCGTAGTAGATGTGCGGCATGCCCGCGTCCCGCTGCAGCTGGCGGTCCAGATGGTCCTCCAGGAGGAGCGAGCCATGCAGGTACGCCTGCCATACCCGCTGTTCCTCGTCGCTGAGCCAGCGCGGCTCTTCGTCGCCCCGGTGAGCGGATGGCGTAGTCATGGACGACAGCCTACTGATCATTGAATGTTTAACCAGATTGGGCTAGCGTGAAGGGTGATTGTTTGAGGTTTCAAAGACTGATGGTGAACCGAAGCGATCACAGCAGACCGGTCCGCCGCCCGCCCGGTGCGGGCTGCCCGCTCCGACCCGTTTCCCGGCAGCCCCGCCGGTGTCCCGCGAGAGGCGATCCCCATGAGCGCAGTCCCCGGGCGCATGCCCGCCCTCTACCTCTCCCACGGCGCGCCGCCGCTCGCCGACGACCCCGTATGGACGCGGGAGCTGGCCGCCTGGTCGTCGGACCTGCCCAGGCCCACGGCGATCCTGATGGTCTCCGGGCACTGGGAGGAGGCGCCGCTCGCGCTGGGCGCGACGGCCGTCGTCCCGTTGGTCTACGACTTCTGGGGCTTCCCCGAGCGCTACTACCGGGTGCGGTACGCCGCTCCCGGTGCGCCCGCGCTCGCCGACTCCGTACGCAAGCTGCTGCGGGGCGCGGGAACGCCCGTGCAGGACGTACCCGAACGCGGCCTCGACCACGGCGCGTACGTACCGCTCAAGGAGATGTTCCCAGCCGCCGACATCCCTGTGCTGCAGATCTCGATGCCGACCCTCGATCCCCGCAAGCTGCTCGAAATGGGGCGCAGGCTCGCGCCGCTCCGGGACGAGGGCGTACTGATCGTCGGCAGCGGCTTCTTCACCCACAACCTGGCCGCCCTGCGGCAGGACGGGCTGCCCTCCTGGTCCGCCGAGTTCGACGACTGGGGCCACCGGGCGCTGCTCGACCAGGACATCGACGCCCTGCTCGACTTCGAGCACAAGGCGCCGGCGGGCAGGCTGGCCCACCCGAGGACGGAGCATTTCGCGCCGCTGTTCGTCACTCTGGGCGCCTCGGCGGACGAGTGGGACAGCGGCCGCAGCGTGATCGACGGCTTCTGGATGGGCCTGGCGAAACGGTCGGTCCAGTACGGCTGAACGGACCGCGGATCTCGGCCCGCGGACGGTAGGGGCCAGCGGCGGGCGGCAGGCGGGACGCAGAGCGGCTGCCCTTGCGCTGGGCTTACGCCAGTCGTGCCTACGCCGTGCCTACGCCTGCCGCGTCTCCGTGCTCTCCCGCGCGCCAGGAAGGGCCTTCTCGTACCAGGCCACGTCCCAGTACTGCCCGAACTTCCGGCCCACTTCCGCGTACGTGCCGACGTGGCGGAAGCCGAAGCGGGTGTGCAGCCGCACCGATGCCTCGTTGGGCTGCGCGACGCCCGCGTAGGCGCGGTGGACGTCCTCGCCCGCGAGTGCCTCGAAGAGGGCCTCGTAGAGCAGCGTGCCGACACCGCGCCCGCGCGCATGGCGCGAGCAGTAGACGCTCACTTCCACGGACGTGGAGTACGCCGCCTTCGGACGGAAGGGGCTGCTGGTCGCATACCCGAGAATGCGGGCAGACGGGACATCCTGAGCAACCAAGAGCCGGTGCGGCCCGTCTTCAGAGTGGGAGCGCAACCAGTCGATGCGCCCGTCCGGAGTGAAAGTGACCGTGTCGAACGTTATGGGTGTCGTGAGGATGTAGTGGTTGTAGATGTCCACGAGTGCCTCGATGTCGGCCTCGATCCCCGGCCTGACCTGCACCTCTGATGATGAATGGCGCATCGATCCCCTCCTCGGGGGCCAGCGTAGCGCGACAGGGTACTGCATGATCACGAAAATCGTGGACGGCATGGGAATTCTGTCCGGATTCCAGGCGTTCTTACCTTCGGAAGCAGGGCACCCGATCGGGTGCCGCGACCTACTCAGTCCAGCAAGGGAGCTCGAATGGCAACCCGTGCCGTCGCCCGTCGCACTGCCTCGCGCGGAACGACCGAGGCGAACAGTGTTCGCGCTACTGGCGGGGAGATCGCCGACCGCGACCTGGTCGGCATGTACCTCGACGAGATCGCGCGAACCCCGCTGCTCGACGCCGCAAGGGAAGTCGAGCTGTCCCAGACCATCGAGGCAGGAGTCTACGCGCGGCAGATCCTCGACGGCGAGGTGACGAGTAAGGGCGCCGGCGCCTCGCGTGAGGAGCTGGAGGCCCTGGTGGCCGAGGGCGACCGTGCGAAGGACGTCTTCATCCGTTCCAACCTCCGCCTCGTCGTGGCGGTGGCGCGGCGCTACCCGCGCAGTGGCCTGCCGCTGCTCGACCTGATCCAGGAGGGCAACGCGGGCCTGGTGCGAGCTGTCGAGAAGTTCGACTACGCCAAGGGCTTCAAGTTCTCCACCTACGCCACGTGGTGGATCAGGCAGGCGATCACGCGGTCGATAGCCGACCAGTCGCGCACCATCCGGCTCCCCGTGCATCTGGTGGAGGAGCTCGGCAGGATCAGGCGCGTGCAGCGCGAGTTCAACCGGGAGAACGGCAGGGACCCCGAGCCCGCGGAGATCGCCGCCGAGCTGGGTTCGACGCCGGAGCGGATCAATGACGTGCTCGATTGGGCCCGCGACCCGGTCAGCCTCAACATGTCGGTGGACGACGAGGGCGACACGCAGTTCGGTGACCTGCTGGAGGACACGTCGGCCGTCTCTCCCGAGCAGTCGGTCCTGACGCTGCTGCGCAGCGAGGAGCTGGAAGACCTGATCGGCAGGCTCGACCAGCGCACGGCATCCATCATCAAGATGCGCTACGGCATCGAGGACGGCCGCGAGCGTACGCTGACAGAGGTGGGCAAACAGCACGGCCTCACCCGAGAGCGCATTCGCCAGATCGAGAAGCACGCGCTGCTTGAGCTGAAGAAAATGGCGAGGGACACGGGCTTCGACGCGGCGGCGTGACGCACGCGCCCATTACCCGTAGGGTCACCTACGGAACGGCGACCTCCTCGCCGTCCCCAGGAACGAGCCCCGGTGCCAACCCCCCCAGGCGCCGGGGCTCTCCCTTGCCCGGACTCCGCTCCGCTGCCGGGGGTGCGGGCAGCGGACCCGCCCCGGCGCGAGCGGAGCTACTCGCCGCGCTGCCCGTCCTGCGTGACGGCTGCTCCGCGTCCGACGGGCCCTCCGCCGCCGCTCATCGGCGTTCTCCTGTCCCCGACGGCCCGGCGCGCGACCCTGCTGGCGACGACGCGCGCTCGGCCCCGCGCTGCCGGGGAGAGGCGCGCCGCGGTCCTGAGACGGCCTGCCGACGACAGCCCGGGCCCTCGTGCCGCCGGGCTCAGCGCACGCGGGCCCTGCGTTCCAGCGCGGCCCGTGCCGTGGACTCGTCCGTGTAGACCTCGCACATGTGCCGGCCGTCCGGCGTGGCGGTGTGCTCGATCTCCCACAGGCTGGTCTCGGTGCCGTTGATGAGCAAGAACGCGTGCTCATAGAGCATGAAGCCCGAGTTCCCCTCCTCCAGATGGCACCAGTGCCCGAAGACCTGGGCGATGTGGTGGGCGAACGCCGTACGCAGCAGGCGCGCGGTCTCCTCGCCCGGCCGGTCCGTGTTCTCCGCGCGCCGCAGCAACCTGCGCGCATGGTCGGGGGAGTTGTCGTTGACGTAGAGCCTGGGCAGTGCGGCAGGCGACGCGGCCAGCACTTCCTCAGGCGAGATCCGCGGACCGAGTCCGTGAGCCGCGACGCCGCCCAGGCCGAGCCGGGACTCCTCGCCTAACAGTTCGATGGCGGCCTGCCGGGCGTCCGCCTCGGCCGCGAACAGCTCGTACAGCGGCGCGCCGTCGCGGCCGGTGGTGTGCACCACCTCCCACAGAGTCACCGCGGTGGTGTCGGACAGCAGGAACGTATGCCGGTACGTCTCGCGGTGCCGGCCCTTGCTGTGGTGCGCTGAGATCAGTGAACTGGCGTGAGCCAGGGCGGAGTCGAGGCGCCCGACCAAAGCTTCGGGCAGCACGAAGGAGTTGAGTGAGCGTTCCAGAAGACGCTGGATGTGCGTCTCGGTCGTCTCGGTCGTTTCGTACGGACCGTTCAAGAGGGATCTCCCCGACATCGCCAGGTGTCACTTTGTGAACGCATACCGTAGCCCCTTGGGGTGAGCTCACGTCCAGGGTTTGGGAAAACAGAGCGCGATTCGGAGAATTTCATTCCTGTTCCGTCAGGGACCCTCACCGGAGCGGTCAGGTCCATACAGCTCTTGGTACGAGGGGAACACCCCGCCCGGACCGGCGACGCCCTCCGCGGTGAGGACCGCCCTGACGATCGCCCGGGTGACCACGTCGGCCGCGGCGGAGAGCACCGGGTTGAGCGCCAACGGCCCGTCCCCCAGGGGAAAACCGCCGGTCGCCAGAGCGAAGACCGTGTCCCCGTCGTTCATCAGGTGCACGGGCCGCACCGCCCGGGCGATGCCGTCGTGCGCCGTGCCCGCCATCTTCTGCGCCTGTGCCCGGCTCAGCGCCGCATCCGTGGCGACCACCGCGATGGTGGTGTTCAGCGGAGCGGACTTGGCCTCCGCGCGCAGGGCGGCCAGTCTCGCTTGCGCCGCCTCGTGGACCCCCGATGCGGGATACGCCGTACGCCCCTCGTAGTAGCGCCCGTACAGCACACCCGTGAGCGGATCGACCGCGGAGCCGGCCGCGTTGGCGACGACGAGAGCGGCGACGGTGATCCCGGAACCTGGCAGCACCGTGGCGACGGTGCCCACCCCGCCCTTCAGCAGGCCGACCAGCGCCCCCGTACCCGCGCCGACACCGCCCTCGCCGACCGGCTCACGGTCGCCCGTCGCGGCCGCGGCCTCGACCGCGGCACGTCCCGTGGCCGCGTCCGGCCGCAGCTTCCAGTCGCCGCCGCGCCCCAGGTCGAACACGGCCGCCGCGGGCACCACCGGCACCACCCGCGTCCGGTCCCGAATCCTTACGCCCCGGCCCTGCTCCTCCAGCCAGGCCACCACGCCGGACGCCGCGTCGAGCCCGTACGCGCTGCCGCCCGTCAGGACCACCGCCTCCACCCGCTCGACCAGATTGCGCGGGTCCAGCGCGTCGGTCTCGCGCGTCGCGGGGCCTCCTCCCCGTACGTCCACGGCAGCCGTCACCCCGCCCTCGGGCGCGAGCACGACCGTCGTGCCCGTCAGCGCGTGCTCGCCCGCGACCCGCGCGTGTCCGACCCGCAGTCCCGCCACGTCGGTCAGCCCGCCGCACCGCCCCCGGTCAGTCACCCTGAGCCCCTTCCGAACCATCGGACTCGGACACACTGCCCAACCTGGAGCCACCGCCAACACCGTCGGGCACGCCGTTCTCCGGAGACCTGGCGGCCAGCGCCACGCCGACCGCCACCGTCGCCGCCGACACCAGCCCCGCCGCGAACACCGCCCACTCGCCGGCGAAGAGGCAGCAGACGACCGCCACTGATGAGACGGGCAGCACGAGCTGCTGCGCCAGGCCCCTCTTGAAGTGCCGTGCGTGCAGCAGCCACACGGTGATCAAAAAGACCGCCGCCGGCACCGCGACGGCCGCTCCCGCCGCGCGTGCCGAGACGTGCGCCTCACCCACCGCGTATTCGACCGCGACTTCCAGACCCGCACCGATCGCGGCCGCCGATCCGAAGATGAGGTAGTGCCCGTACCCCCAGGGAATGGCTTGCCGGTCGCTCGTCAGCCGCTCGTGCGCGGGCGCCGCGAAATAGATCCACCAGGCGGCGAAGACGATGAGGACGCCGCCGCCCGCGATCGGCAGCAGCCGCCCCAGTGCCTCGTGCTCGTCGAGCGCGGACTGCACGGCGACGGTGGCCGCGGACATCGTCTCGCCGAGCACGATCAGGGTGAACAGCCCGTACCGCTCCTCGATGTGGTGCGGATGCCACGGCGTCTCCTGGGTGTGCTCCGCCACCACCGGGACCAGCATCTCGGCCACCCCGACGACCAGGAAGAGCCACCGCCGGGAGCCATCCGGCACGGCCAGCAGCGCCACCCACGCCGCCTGGCACACCGCGACTCCCACGGCGTACCTCAGAGCGGTCCCTCTGGCGGCGCTCCCCGCCCTCTCGGAGGCCGCGGCCCGCAGCCACTGCCCGGTCAGCGCGAGCCGCATCACCAGATAGCCGATGACGGCGATCGTCCAGTCGTTGGCGGTGAAGGCCCGCGGAATACCCGCCGCGTAGATCAGCACACCGCAGATCTGCACCAGCGTCGCCACGCGGTACGGCACGTCGTCGATGTCGTAGGCGGAGGCGAACCAGGTGAAATTCATCCAGGCCCACCAGATGCTCCAGAAGACGAACACGTAGCCGATCACGCCACTGCCGGGATGTCCTTCCGCGAAGGCGTGCACCAGCCGCGCGCCGGCCTGGGACACCGCGACGACGAAGCACAGATCGAAGAAGAGCTCCAACGGTGTCGAGGCACGATGCTCCTCGTCGCGTCCGCGCGCGGTCATCCGCCGCACGACACCTGCTGTCCTGTTCCCGGGCCCCACCGATGTCATGGGTCAAGGAGAGCAGACTCAGGCCGCGCCCTCGACCAGGACGCGCACCCCGCCCGGGGACGGGGCCGTCGGCACCGCCGTACGCTGGGGGCATGAGCACAGCTCCCGACCCCGAGTCCCCGTCCGGGGGCGCCGGACGGACCGGTTCGCCGGCCCCGGCCTCGCCCTCGTCGCCGTCGGCCGCCCGCCCCGGGCTCGTCTTCGACGACCCCTTGGACCAGCGGTCCGCGGACGACACCGACGACGGATGGGGCGAGCGGCCCGCTGTGAAGTCCGGCACACCCGCCGACCTCGCGCGCTTTCTCGACGAGAAGCCGCCCCACCACATCTGAGGCGGCGACCCGGCGAGCGTCCTCAGCGACTCTTCGGGACAGATGATCCGTTCTCGCTGGGCGCGGGGGTGCGCTGCGAGACGAGGCTGTCCCGGATCTCCTTCAGGACGTCCAGCTCGCTGGCTTCCACGACGACCTCGTCCACCGGTGTCTCCTCCTTGGCGGCCATGATCCGGGCCCGCCTGGCGAGGAACCTGGACATCGGCAGGATCATCAGGAAGTAGACGACCGCGGCCGTGATCAGAAAGTTCAGCGCGGAACTGAGGACCGTCCCCCACATGAGTTGAATGCCGTGGGTCACGCCCGCCTTGTCCGTCACGCACGGGCCCTGCAAGCAGGAGTGGTACTTCTCCAGGTCCTGGGTGCCGAAGGCGCCCACCACCGGGTTGATGACGCCCTTGACCACTGCGTTCACGATGTTGGTGAATGCCGCGCCAATGACGACCGCGACCGCGAGGTCGATTACGTTTCCGCGCATCAGGAAGGCCTTGAAGCCCGCCAGCACGCTCTCTTTCTCCTTGCCCACGAAAGAGCCTCAGCCTTTCTTCGCCCGTGCCGTAAGGGTGGCAGTCTGCCCCGCAACTTACGTCAGGGCAGGGGCTCACTGTCCAATCCGCGGGCGTCTCCGATTGACACGCCAGTGCGACGCGGAGAGCTCTTTCGAGCCTGCTCAGCACAGTGTCACCGCCAGCTGGGACACGGCTCCGGCCGAGGCCAGCTCCGCCGCGACGGCCCTGGACACCGAGAGTACGAGCAGCGCACCGCCCTCGATGGCTCCTTCCGCGCCTGCGTCCGGAATCCGCTCGACGCGGGCGCTCGTGGCGACGATCCGGGCCGTCGGCTCCCGGCGCCCGCTCCCCGTGTCACCCGTCGGGGAGACGGGGGTGGCGATCACATCGACCAGGTCGCCGGGGTGCAGCAGCGCGACCGTCGCCGCGTCGGCGATCCGCACAGGGGCCGATACGATCCGTTCCCCGGGCGGCTCCGGCGGAGAGGTGCCCGGCGCCTCGGCCGGCCCGGAGCGGCCCCCTGCGCCTGGACCCGGGCCCGCGTGCGGCCCCGGAGGGAGCGGACGCGCGGTGCCCGTAGCACCCGCGCCCGTCGCCGCCAGCGCGGCCGCGGTCACGGCGAGACCGGCGGCCATGACGCGGCGCCTGCGCAGCACCGCCCGGCGCAAGCGGTCCCGCTGCCCGCACACCCGCAGCGGGTCGAAGGCCGGCACACCTCGCGGTTCCGGCACCGAGGAGCCGGGCGCATATCTGTGCCGCACGCACGTGGAAGGAGCGGACGGGCCCTCGGACGCGTGAGACGGACGTGGATCGGGCTGAGACGCACGGGACATGGCGAACCACCGCCTGGTGTGAAGGGTGCGCGACGGCTTGGGTGCGGTCGCTGCACACTCACCATGCCCGGCCCCGCAAGATCTTGCCGGAGGCTGTGGACAACCCTTGTCGGTGTGGACAACTCGCTCACCCGCAGGGGTGGTTGTGCCATTCGTGGGGCATCGCGGCGCATGGGCCGCCGAGCGGCAGGGCAAGCTGATCTCGGACGGTCGGGGGCGACCCGATCCGATCACGGGGGTCAGGGCAGGCTGATCCCGGTGTCGAGCCCGTCCAGCGCATGGGAGCAGAGGCAGTCCCGTGTCTCGTTCGACGGCAGTCCGCCCACCGCGTCGAACAACACCGTGCGCAGCCGGTCCACATTCTCGGCGAAGACCTTCAAGACCTCTTCGTGGGAGACGCCCTCGCCCGTCTCGGCTCCCGCGTCCAGGTCGGTCACGAGCGTCATGGAGGTGTAGCAAAGACCAAGTTCACGTGCGAGCACGGCCTCGGGGTGCCCGGTCATCCCGACGACCGACCAGCCCATGGCCGCATGCCACCGGGACTCCGCCCGGGTGGAGAAGCGCGGCCCCTCGACCACTACCAGTGTGCCGTCCTCGACGGGCTCCCAGTCCCGTCCGCGGGCAGCCACGATCGCCGCCTTCCGCCCCTGGGGGCAGTAGGGGTCCGCCAGCGAGATGTGGACGACGTTGGACGTGCTGCCGTCGGGCAGGGGCACACCGTCGTAGAACGTCTGCGTCCTGGACTTCGTACGGTCCACCAGCTGGTCCGGCACCAGCAGGGTGCCGGGGCCGTACTCGGGACGCAGACCGCCCACGGCGCAGGGGCCCAGCACCTGCCGTACGCCCACGGAGCGCAGGGCCCAGAGGTTGGCGCGGTAGTTGATGCGGTGCGGCGGCAGGTGGTGGCCGCGACCGTGCCGCGGCAGGAAAGCCACTCGCCGGCCTGCGATCTCGCCGACGAAGAGGGAGTCGCTCGGTGGGCCGTAGGGCGTCTCCACCCGGACCTCGGTCACGTCTTCGAGGAAGGAGTAGAAGCCGGACCCACCGATCACGCCGATCTCTGCGTTCGCCATGGCCGTCACCCTAACCGGCGCCGCGGAAGGTCCCGCACGCAGACCGAGGACCCCAGCCGCGAAGGACGGACCGGGGTCCTGGAAAGGAGGCAGACCTGGGCGAACGGTGCCGTTCCGCCGGCTCAGGCGGCCGAGAAACCGCTCGACGAGGTGCTCGACGAGCTGGAGCCCGACGAGGAGGAAGCGGAGGAGGACGACGAGGAAGACGTCGATGCGGAGGCGGTCGCCTTCGAGTCCTTGGAGCCCTTGGAGTCCTTCGACTCGGAGGACGACGCGGAGCCCGACTTCGACGCGGGCGTCGAGCTCGACGAGGAGCTGCGGCTGTCGTTGCGGTAGAAACCGGAACCCTTGAACACGATGCCGACCGCGGAGAACACCTTCTTGAGGCGTCCCTGGCAGTTCGGGCACACGGTCAGGGCGTCATCGGTGAACTTCTGCACCGCCTCAAGGCCCTCGCCACATTCGGTGCACTGGTACTGGTAGGTCGGCACTTGCTCCTCCTGGCACTCTCACTCGATGAGTGCTAAACGACGCTCCATAGTGACGTATTCCGAGCGATCAGTCCACTGCCGCGGTCTCGCGGTGACCGATCGCACGTACCGTTCCCCGCCCGGAACCCCGGGGGAGGAGCCTTGACTGAAGGGATAGCAGCACAGCCAGGGCGAGGCCGGTACCTGCCAGGGGCACGAGGAAACCGGCGCGCGCGCCATGCGTGTCGGCGAGTTGCCCCGCCGCGGTGACGGCCGCGGCCTGGCCGAGTGCCACCGCTCCCGTCAGCCAGGTGAACGCCTCGGTCCTCGCCGAGGATTCCACCAGGGCGTCGATCAGCGTATAGCCGCTGATCAGGGCGGGTGCGATGCACAGTCCCGCCAGCAGGCCCAGCACGGCGAAGAGCGGTACCGAGTGGACGGCCCACAGCGTGGCCGAGACGAGGGTGAGGCCGGTGTAGCCGAGCACCAGCCTGCGCCGCGGCCCGGTCTTCCAGGTGACGGCGCCGAAGACGAGGCCGGACAGCATGTTGCCGGCCGCGAAGATCCCGTAGAGAGGTCCGTTCACGCCTGAGTCGCCGATCTCCTGGGCGAACGCGGTGAGGGACACCTGCATCCCGCCGAAGACGGCACCGATACCGAGGAAGGAGACAGCCAGGACGCGTACGCCAGGCACGGCCAGGGCCGAGGAACGCCCCTCGGACCCGCGGCCCTCGGTAGGAGTGCCGGCCGGCCGGGGCTGGGTGGCGCGGCGAGCGGCGAAGACGAGACCGCCCACCAGGGTCAGGCCGGCCTCGGCGGCGAGCCCGGCCGCCGGGTGCACGCTGGTGGACAGGGCCGTGGCGAGCACGGGACCGATGACGAAGGTGAACTCGTCGGTCACCGATTCGAAGGCCGCGGCGGTCGGCAGGAGGGCGGCGGCCCTGGGAGACCGCGTCAGGGCTGTCACCCATCTGGCACGCACCATCGGGCCCACCTGGGGTACCGAGGCGCCCGTCGGGACGGCGGCGGCGAACAGGGCCCACAGAGGGGCGCCCGCCAGCGCCAGGACGATGAGCGCGGCGACGGACGCGGCGTGCACCAGGACGCCGGGCACCAGCACCGTGGCCTGGCCGAAGCGGTCCGCGAGTTTGCCGCTCTGGGGGGCGAAGAGCGCCATGGCCACCCCGGTCACGGCGGCGACGGCGCCTGCCGTGCCGTACGAGCCGGTCGTGTGCTGGACGAGCAGGACGATGCCGATCGTCAGCATCGCGAAGGGCTGCCGGGCCGCGAAACCCGGCACCAGGAAGGTCCAGGCGCGTGGGGTCCGCAGGAGTTGTCCGTACCCGGGGCGGGCGGTCGCCGGCTCACCGGCGGTTTCGGTCTCGACCGTGTGGGACACGGTCCTTGCCTTTCTGCCGTCTGGTGACGTGTCCCGCGGGGCGGGGCGGCCGAGGGCTGTCCGCTGTGTACGGCTTCACGGCCGTACCAGCCCTGCGTCAGACGGAGTCGAGAATTCGAGAACAGCTGTCGTGAGGGGTCTGGCGTGAAACGAAGGGTGGAACGAAGGGTCGTATAGGGGCTCGAACGAAGGGCCCAGTCCGAGGGCCACGTCGTCGTCGCGGGACGCTGGTTGCGGGACGCCGTGACAGGACCGGAACGGGGCCTGCCGGAGCGGGAACCGCCGGAGTCGGACCCATCCGAACCCGACCCGCCCGAGCGGGAACCGCCGGAACGGGGCCGGGGCCCCGGACCAAAGCCCAACAATCGTACAGGCCTGTGGGGAGTCGCCCTGCGAATGGAGGGGAGACGTGGTGATCTCCCTTGGTTCTCAGGGGCGGCGACGCGCGTAGGGCGCATCCTTGCGCCGGTGCCTGCCCTCTTCCCGTACGGGCTCACTCGCCCGTGCCGCTCTTCCGGGGCCGGATCGCCGGGGTGGACCGGCCTGGACCGCCGACCGCTGGACCGGCCACCGGCCCGCTGGGCCGGACCGGACGGACTAGACCGGACCACCGGACCGGCCGCCAACCAGACCAGACCGACCCGGCCGCCAACCCGGACCGCCGACCGGATCAGACCGGCCCGGCCGCGCGCCCGGACCGCCGACCGGACGAGACCGGCCCGGACCGCCGAGGCGGCGAACGTCAACGCCCCGCCCGGCCCCTCGAAGCGGTCGGCGTCAGCGTCGGGTGCTTTCGCCCAGCCAGCTCGCCAGTTTGCCGCTCTGGCCGACGGCGCGCAGGCGTTCCTCCGTCGCGTCGCGCACCGGGTCGGTGGCCACTACGAGGAGTTCGTCCCCGCGTTGCAGGAGGGTGGACGGCTGTGGCACGAAACTCTGCCCGTTCCGCACCACCAGGGTCACGGCCGCGCCCTGGGGCAGGCGCAGCTCGCCGACCTCGACACCGTGCATCTTCGAGCGCCCGGGGATAGCCACGGACAGCAGATGGCCGCGCAGCCGTTCCAGCGGGGCGGACTCCACGCCGAGGTCGGCGGTGTCCGAGGAACTGCCGAGGCGCAGGGCCTTCGCCAGCCACGGCAGGGTCGGCCCCTGTACCAGGGTGTACACGACGACGAGGACGAAGACGATGTTGAAGATCCGGCGGCTGCCCTCGATCTGGGACACCATCGGGATGGTCGCCAGGATGATGGGTACCGCGCCGCGCAGGCCGGCCCACGACATCAGGATCTGCTCGGTCCAGGGGATCTTGAACGGGGCGAGGCCGATGAACACGGACAGGGGTCTCGCCACGACGGTGAGCACCAGGCCGACCATCACGGCCGGCCAGAAGTCCCTGCCGAGTTCATGGGGCGTGACGAGCAGCCCGAGCAGGACGAACATCCCGATCTGCGCGATCCAGCCGAGTCCTTCGGCGAAGCCCCGGTTCGCCGGGGCATGCGGCAGGCGCGCGTTGCCGAGGATCATCGAGGCGAGGTAGACGGCGAGGAACCCGCTGCCGTGGGCGGTGGCGCCGAGCGCATAGGCCGAGACCGCGATGGCCATGACGGCGATCGGGTAGAGGCCGGAGGCGGGCAGCGCCACGCGCCGCAGCCCGAAGGCGCCGACGTACCCCACGGCGAGCCCTACACACGCTCCGATCAGCAGTTCCAGCAGGATCTCTCCGACGAGCACGTACCAGCTGGCGACGTGCCCCGTGGAGGAGAGCGCGACCACGATGATCACCACGGGGGCGTCGTTGAAGCCGGACTCCGCCTCCAGGGCGCTGGTGACGCGCCGGGGCAGGGGCACCCGCCGCAGCACGGAGAAGACGGCCGCCGCGTCGGTGGACGACACGACAGCGCCGATGATCACGGCCTGGCGCCAGTCGAGTCCGACCAGATAGTGGGCCGCGGCGGCGGTCACGCCGATGCTGACGCCGACGCCGACGGTCGACAGGGCGATCCCGGCGGGCAGGGACGCCTTGACGTCTTTCCACTTCGTGCCGAGGCCGCCCTCGGCCAGGATCACGACGAGGGCCGCGTAGCCGATGACCTGCGTCAGTTCGGCGTTGTCGAAGGGGACGTGGAAGAGGCCGTCCTGCCCCATCGCCACGCCGATACCCAGGTAGATCAGCAGGCTGGGGAGCCCGCTCTTGGACGAGATGCGTACGGCCGCGACGGCGACGAGCAGGACCAGTGAACAGATGAGCAACAGGATGTTGAGCTGGTGGACAGTCAGGGGCCGATCCTTTCCTCGCACGCGTGCCGGATCGTTCCTCCGCGAGGCCTCCGGCAGGCCCTCGGGGCGGGCTGCACTTTGCTTACCTTACCTAATCATTAACGCTTTCTTGATGCGTTCGACTGTGTGTGCGATCACTGATTCGGCCCAATCGGACTCCGCGTCCGAGTGATCTGGCGACTGCGCCTATGGTTGCTCCAGCGTTTTCAGGACCACCTGCCCCGCGAAGGACAGCGATGCCCGCCACTACGGCTCCCCCGCCCGTCAAGAAGAAGGGGCGACGCGCCCGGCTGATCGTGATCGTCCTGGTCCTGGCTTTGGTCGCGGGGATCGGGTATGGGGCGTATTGGGGCGTTGGCACGGTACGTGCCTCTCTTCCGCAGACCTCCGGCTCGATCCGGCTCAAGGGCCTCAGTGGCCCCGTGGACGTCGAGCGCGACAGCTACGGCATCCCGCAGATCTACGCGAACAGCGACGCGGACCTGTTCCGCGCGCAGGGATACGTGCAGGCGCAGGACCGCTTCTACGAGATGGACGTCCGGCGTCACATGACCTCGGGCCGGCTCTCCGAGATGTTCGGCAAGAGCCAGGTGGGTACGGACGCGTTCCTGCGCACGCTCGGCTGGCAGCACGTCGCGCAGCAGGAGTACGACCACGAGCTGTCGCCGGAGACGAAGAAGAACCTCCAGGCGTATTCGGACGGCGTCAACGCGTATCTGAAGGGCCGTCCGGCGAAGGACATCTCCGTCGAGTACGCGGCGCTGAACCTCACGGGCAGCTACACGCCGGCGAAGTGGACGCCGGTTGACTCGGTGGCCTGGCTGAAGGCCATGGCCTGGGATCTGCGCGGCAACATGCAGGACGAGATCGACCGCTCCCTGATGACGAGCAGGCTCAGCCAGAAGCAGATCGACGAGCTGTACCCGGCGTATCCGACCAGCAAGAACAAGCCGATCGTGCAGGGTGGCGCCATCGTCGACGGCACCTTCGACCCCAAGGCGAGCCCGGACGACGAGGGCACCGGCACCGACCCCGGTACCGGCTCGGGCCTCCCCGTGACAGGGGGGACGACCGGCCTCGGCGTGAACGGCGGAACAGACACGGGATCAGGCACCGGCACGGGATCGGACACGGGATCGGACACCGGTACGAGCACCGGCACCAGCACTGGTACGGGGGTCGGCACGGGGACGGACACGTCCGTCGCGGACAGCGGGCTGACGTCGAACGGTACGTCCGTCTCGGCCGAGAACGCCGCCTACACCGACGACGCGAGTTCGGCCTCCGGCGCGGCCGAGGCGGTGGACTCGCAGCTCGGATCGCTGTCCGACTCCATCGACGAGATCCCCCAGCTCTTCGGCCCGGGCGGCAGCGGCAGCGGCATCGGTTCCAACTCGTGGGTGGTTTCGGGCAAGCTCACCACCACCGGGAAGCCGTTGCTGGCCAACGACCCGCATCTGTCGCCGAGTCTGCCGTCGGTCTGGTACCAGATGGGGCTGCACTGCCGCACCGTCTCGCCCAACTGCCAGTACGACGTCTCGGGCTACACCTTCTCCGGTATGCCTGGTGTGATCATCGGGCACAACGCCAACATCGCCTGGGGCATGACCAACCTGGGCGCCGACGTGACCGACCTCTACCTGGAGAAGGTGGACGGCGACAGCTACCAGTACGGCAACGAGCGCAAGAAGTTCACCACCCGCAAGGAGACGATCAAGATCGCGGGCGGCGGTAGCAGGACCATCGTCGTGCGGTCCACGATCCACGGCCCTGTCGTCTCCGACCGGGACGACGAACTGGTGAAGGTCGGCAAGCAGGCCCCCGTCCCCGATCTGGCGCCCGACCGGGGCAGCGGCTACGCCGTCTCCCTCCAGTGGACGGCGCTCACGCCGGGCAAGACGATGGACGCGGTCTTCGCGCTCGACAAGGCGCAGAACTTCACGCAGTTCCGGGACGCCGCGCACAACTTCGAGGTCCCTTCGCAGAACCTCGTCTACGCGGACACGCAGGGCAACATCGGCTACCAGGCGCCGGGGAAGATCCCGGTGCGCGCCAAGGGCGACGGGACGCTGCCCGCCCCCGGCTGGGACCCCGCGTACCACTGGAAGAAGCCGATCCCCTTCGACGAGATGCCGTACGAGTACAACCCCAAGAGCGGCTACATCGTGACGGCGAACCAGGCCGTCGTGGACACCGAGAAGTACCCGTACCTGCTGACCAAGGACTGGGACTACGGGACCCGCAGCCAGCGCATCACGGATCTGATCGAGTCGAAGACGCGCAACGGTGGCAAGATCTCGACGGACGACATGCAGGCCATGCAGACGGACAACACCAGCGAGATCGCGAAGCAGTTGGTGCCCTATCTGCTCAAGAACGACCTCGCGAAGAACGGGGTCCCCGATCCGGCCATCCGGCAGGCCCAGAAGCTCCTGGAGAACTGGGACTACACGCAGGAACCCGACTCGGCCGCCGCCGCGTACTTCAACGCGGTCTGGCGCAACATCCTGGAGCTGGCCTTCGGCGACAAGCTGCCCAAGGAGGTCCGGGTGAAGGGCCAGTGCCTCGACGTGCGCCCCGCGGACAGCACGGGGCCGCCGGACACCGACCAGCTCGTGCGCGAGTGCGGTGAACGGTCCGCCGACACCGCGCAGCCGGACGGCGGAGACCGCTGGTTCGAGGTCGTCGGGAACATCCTGAAGGACAACGACAACAGTTGGTGGACCTCCGTCGGCAACCGCAGGGACAAGGCCACCACCACGCGCGACCAGCTGTTCGCCCGCGCCATGAAGGACGCGCGCTGGGAGCTGACCGCGAAGCTCGGCAAGGACATGTCGACCTGGAGCTGGGGCCGTCTGCACCAGCTGACGCTGACCAACAGCACGCTCGGCACCAGCGGTCCCGGCTTCCTGAAGTCCCTGCTCAACCGCGGCCCGTACAACCTGGGCGGCGGCGGTTCCGCGGTCGACGCGACGAGTTGGAACGCGGCGGGCGGGTACGGCGTGACGACCGTGCCGTCCATGCGGATGGTGGTCAACGTCGGCGACTGGGACAAGTCGCGGTGGATCAACCTCACCGGCGCATCGGGGCACGCGTACAGCGCGCACTACACCGACCAGACGAAGAAGTGGGAGGACGGCGAACTGCTCCCCTGGGCCTTCGGTATCGACGCCGTGAACAAGGCGACCAAGGACAAGCTGACGCTCAACCCGTAGAAGCCGCCGACAAGCCGCCGACGGCGCCGAGACCGTGGGCGCCCCGGCCCGTACAGAGCAACACGGACCACCCGGGCCCCCGGCCCGCTCGGAACACGCGGCCCGAGGTCCCGGAGGTCTCAGCCGGCCGCCCCCTCGAAGCGGTGCACGCCTCCGGGCGTCACCGCGGCGTCGACGGGGCGGTCGTGCCGTTCCGCGGGAACGCGCGCCACCACCTCGCCGTCGTACAGGAGCACCGCGAGTACGGGGCGGGCGCCCGCCGCCGCGAGCCGGGCGAGCACCCGGTCGTACGATCCGCCGCCACGGCCCAGCCGCATCCCGCGCCGGTCCACGGCGAGTCCGGGCACCAGGACCGCCCCGGCGTCCAGCACCGCCGAGGGACCGAGCCGGTCACCCGTCGGCTCCAGCAGGCCCCGCGCCGCCCGCGCCAGCCGCTGCTCGCCCTCGTACGCTGCCCAGTCGAGATCGTTGTCGTGCATCAGTACGGGCAGAATTACGCGCACGCCCCGGGCGTGAAGGGCGTCGAGGAGCGCGCGCGTTCCTGGTTCGCGCCCCACGGAGACATAGGCGGCCACGGTGCGGGCGGCCGCGATCTCCGGCAGTTCGAGGGCGCGTGCCGCGAGCGCGGAGGCGGCGCCCACCCGCTCGTCCGCATGCAGCAGGGCGCGTGCGGCGAGGAGTTCGCTCCGCAGCGCGGCCTTCTCGGCGTCCGGTTCGCGACCGGTGCCACGCCCGCGTGCGTCCGTACCGCCGCCGTCTCCGGCACCGCCCCGCATGGGCCCGCTCCCGGCCCCAGCCCCGGCCCCGCTCCCGGCCCCGTGCTCACGCTGACGCTCGCGCTCTTCTGCGTCCCCGTATCCCATGGATCGTGGTCAACCCTTCATATTGAGGTCTATAGAGGCGAAATTCACTCAAAGGTAATCTTCCGCCCATGTGGGGTGGATAGGGTGCCCGGCATGGTCTACTCGCCTCTCCCCAGGATCACCAAGGCTGTCATCCCCGCGGCGGGCCTCGGCACTCGCTTCCTGCCCGCGACGAAGGCGACGCCCAAGGAGATGCTCCCCGTCGTCGACAAGCCGGCGATCCAGTACGTGGTGGAGGAGGCCGTCACGGCCGGGCTGTCCGACGTCCTGATGATCACGGGGCGCAACAAGCGGCCCCTGGAGGACCATTTCGACCGCAACTACGAGCTCGAAGAGGTGCTCACCCGCAAGGGGGACCTCGGCCGCCTCGCGAAGGTGCAGGAGCCGAGCGCGCTCGCGACCATGCACTACGTGCGCCAGGGCGACCCCAGGGGGCTCGGCCACGCCGTGCTGTGCGCGGAACCGCACGTGGGCGCCCAAGCGTTCGCCGTCCTGCTCGGCGACGACCTGATCGACCCGCGCGACCCCCTGCTCGCGCGCATGGTCGAGATCCAGGAGCGGGAGGGCGGCAGCGTCATCGCGCTGATGGAGGTCGACCCGGCCCAGATCCACCTCTACGGCTGCGCCGCCGTGGAACCGACGGGCTACGCCGACGTCGTCAAGGTGCACGACCTCGTGGAGAAACCGGAACCCGCCGACGCGCCCAGCAATTACGCGATCATCGGCCGCTATGTCCTCGACCCCGCCATCTTCGGCATACTGCGTACGACCGAGCCGGGCCGTGGTGGTGAGATCCAGCTGACGGACGCCCTCCAACAGCTCTCCGCGGACGAGGAAACCGGCGGCCCGGTGCACGGCGTGGTCTTCAAAGGACGCCGCTATGACACGGGGGACCGCGGCGACTTTCTCCGTGCCATTGTCAGACTCGCGTGCGAACGTGAAGACCTGGGCCCGGACTTCCGGGCCTGGCTCCACAGATACGTGATCGAGGAGATGCGGGCATCTTGAGCAGTACGGCAGAGTCGGCACCGGCAGGCCAGGGCGAACCGCTGTGGACGGTTGAGGAGCACGTCGCGGACATCCTTGCCGCGATCCGCCCGCTCGACCCCATCCAACTGCCCCTGCCCGACGCCCAGGGCTGTGTCCTCGTGGAGGACGTCGTCGTGCCGGTGTCGCTGCCGCCGTTCGACAACAGCTCCATGGACGGCTACGCGGTCCGTACGGCCGATCTCAGCGGCGCGACCGGCGAGTTCCCCGCCGTCCTCACGGTGGTCGGAGACGTCGCGGCCGGCAGCGGCGAGCTGCCGGAGGTCGGTCCCGGGGAGGCCGCCCGGATCATGACGGGAGCTCCGCTGCCGCCCGGCGCGGAGGCCGTCGTCCCGGTGGAGTGGACGGACGGGGGCGCGGGCGGCGGAGCCGTCGCCTCGATGCTGCCCGCCGGCGTCGGGCAGGACGGCGCGAGCGGCGAGGTGCGCGTCTACCGCACGGCGGAACCGCGCGCGCATGTGCGCGCGGCGGGCAGCGACGTACAGGCGGGCGAGCTCGCCCTGGAGGCGGGTACGGTCCTCGGCCCGCCGCAGATCGCCCTCCTCGCCGCGGTCGGCCGGGGCACGGTGCGGGTACGGCCGCGTCCGCGCGTCGTCGTCCTGTCCACAGGAAGCGAACTCGTACAACCCGGGGAAGAGCTCGCGGAGGGCCAGATCTACGACTCCAACAGCTTCGCCCTCGCGGCGGCGGCGCGGGACGCGGGCGCGATCGCGTACCGGGTCGGCGCCGTCGACGACGACCCGGACACCCTGCGCGCCACCATCGAGGACCAGTTGGTGCGCGCGGACCTGCTGGTGACCACGGGCGGCGTCAGCGTCGGCGCGTACGACGTGGTGAAGGCGGCGCTGTCGTCCGTCGGCGACGAGGACGAGCCGGGCAGCGGCATCGACTTCCGCAAGCTGGCCATGCAGCCGGGCAAGCCCCAGGGGTTCGGCTCGATCGGCGAGGCGCACACGCCGCTGCTCGCCCTTCCGGGCAACCCCGTGTCCTCGTACGTCTCCTTCGAGCTGTTCGTACGGCCCGCGATCCGGGCGATGATGGGCGTCCTGGACGTCCACCGTCCGGTCGTGCGGGCGAAGCTCGCCGCGGACGGGCCGCTGTCGTCGCCCGGGGGCCGCCGCCAGTTCATGCGGGGCAGGTACGACGCGGCGGCCGGCGAGGCGGCCCCGGGCGGCGGCGCGGGCTCGCATCTCGTCGCCGCGCTCGCCCACGCCGACTGCCTGCTCGTGGTGCCTGAGGAGACGACGGTCGTGGAGCCGGGCACGGAGCTGGACGTCGTCCTGCTGGGCTGACACGCCCAACCCGCGCCCGCGTCGCGCGGCCCGGCCCCGCGTGCGCGGGTACCGGCTCCGGGCCGGGCAGCCCGTCCGCCGCGCGCGGGACGGGCGGTGCGGGAGGGACACCCGAGCGGGTGCGCGGCCTCCAGGAGAAGGGCACTTCGGCGCCCGGGCGTTCTCCCGCGCACGCCAGGGGGCATCCTGACCGGCCGTAGGGCACCCGGTGGCGGTACCGTTGGCTGCCCACACAGGCCGAAACAGGCCGACGGGGGCCAGGGGCGAGGCCGTGGAGGCCGGGTCCCGCACGGCCGCCAGGACGGGCCAGGACCGGGAGCGTCACACCGTATGACCGCGATTCCGCCGGGGGGCAGCCCCGGACGCCCGGGACCCGGGGGTTCGGTACCCCAGGGCTCCGACACCCAGCACGGCGCTGCGGGCCGCAGCGGCCTGACCCATGTCGACGAGACGGGCGCGGCCCGCATGGTCGACGTCTCGGCGAAGGACGTCACCGCGCGCGTCGCACGCGCCTCCGGCCGGGTGCTCGTCTCGGCGGACGTCGTCGCGCTGCTGCGGGGCGGGGGAGTGCCGAAGGGCGACGCCCTCGCCGTCGCGCGCATCGCGGGCATCATGGGCGCCAAGCGCACCCCGGACCTCGTGCCGCTGTGCCACCCGCTCGCGGTCTCCGGGGTGAGCGTCGAGCTGACAGTGGAGGACGACGCCGTGGGGATCGCGGCCACGGTGAAGACCACGGACCGCACAGGCGTGGAGATGGAGGCGCTGACGGCGGTGTCCGTCGCGGCGCTCACGGTGGTCGACATGGTGAAGGCCGTCGACAAGGGGGCGGTCATCACGGACGTGCGGGTCGAGGAGAAGAGCGGCGGCAAGTCGGGCACCTGGACGCGCTCCGAGGACGCCAACGGGGGTGCCGCGTGACCACGGGGCAACCGGCCGCCGGGAGTGCCGCGCGGGGCTACCGCGCCCTGGTGGTCACCGCGTCCAACCGGGCCGCGGCCGGCGTCTACGAGGACACCGGCGGTCCGCTCATCGCCACGGCCCTCACCGGCCTCGGCTTCGCCGTCGAGGGACCGCGCGTCGTACCCGACGGCGACCCCGTGGAGCGCGCGCTGGTGGAGGGGGTCGCGGACGGCTACGACACCATCGTGACCACCGGCGGTACGGGCATCTCGCCGACCGACCGTACGCCCGAGGCCACCCGGCGGGTCCTGGACTACGAGGTGCCGGGCATCGCGGAGGCGATCCGCGCGCGTGGCGCCGCCAAGGTCCCCACGGCCGCGCTCTCGCGCGGACTCGCGGGAGTGGCGGGCCGGACGCTGATCGTCAACCTGCCGGGCTCGACGGGCGGGGTGCGCGACGGGCTGGCCGTACTGGACGGGCTGCTGGCGCACGCCGTGGACCAGATCCGCGGCTCCGACCATCCCCGTACCGGCGGATGAACCCCGCCTGGCCCGTGATCCTGGTGGACGGCGACATCGCCCTCCGTCCCATAAGGATGCGCGACCAGCGCGCCTGGAGGGACGTCAACCGGCGCAACAGGGACTGGCTGAGGCCCTGGGAAGCAACGATTCCGCCGCCGTCTCCCGGTGCCCCGCTCGCCCACCGGCCGACGTACCGCCAGATGGTCCGCCACCTCAAGAAGGAGGCGGCCTCGGGGCGCATGCTGCCGTTCGTCATCGAGTACCGGGGGCGGCTCGTCGGCCAGTTGACGGTGGCCGGCATCACCTGGGGGTCGATGTGCTCGGGCCATGTCGGCTACTGGGTCGACAGCGGCGTCGCGGGGCGCGGGGTGATGCCGACGGCGGTGGCACTGGCCACCGACCACTGCTTCCAGATGCTCGGCCTGCACCGCCTTGAGGTCTGCATCCGCCCGGAGAACGCGCCGAGCCGCAGGGTGGTCGAGAAACTCGGCTTCCGCGAGGAAGGGGTACGGCCGCGCTACCTGCACATCGACGGGGCGTGGCGCGATCACCTCGTCTTCGCGCTGACGGCGGAGGAGGTGCCGGAGGGGCTGCTGCGCCGCTGGCACCAGGCCCGGCGGCGCCGGACGCCGGGAGGGTGACCCACGCGGGCGCGGCTGCCCGGCCCGCCCGTCGAGTGAAGCAGTCCGGGCGATGTGTTCGAAATTCGTTCGAATTTCCGGACCGGTTTCATAATGAAATAGGTGTTCGATATCGATCGAACCCTGTCATCATCCGACCATAGGGCGAGCCGAACAAACACAAAAAAGTTCAGTGATATCAGCCAGTTCGTGCGACACACCGGCTCAATTGGCGGATCAGCTCCGGCGAATCCCTCTACGGTGTGAAGCGTGAGCAGCAGCGGCCTCATCTACGCAGTCATCGTCGGGGCCTGGGCCGCCTACCTGGTGCCGATGTGGCTCCGCAGGCAGGACGAGCTCAACGAGGCGCGCCCGACGGAACGCTTCAGCACCGCCATCCGGCTGCTGTCCGGACGGGCGGCGATGGAGCGTCGGTACGCCAAGGACCTGCGGGAACGTACCGCCGACCAGGCGGCCGACGCACCCGGGAGCCCCGATCCGGCGCACGAGCAGGACGAGCGGAGTGAGCGGAGTGAGCGGAGTGAGCGGAGTGAGCCGGGCGCCTTCGGCGGACCCGACGCCCACGACGCGCAGCCGGACAGCGGGACCGAGCCTCTGAGCTCTGTCGACGTCCGGTCCTTCGCCGCGCCCCCGGCGCTGACGGAGGCCCGGATCGAGGTACGCGGGAACGTCGAGCCGGCCGAGCGCCCCGCTCCGCCCGCCCGTCCCGCGGAGCGTGAGCACGCGCCCGGCGCGCGGCGCCGCGCCCCGGCGGGCGACCGCGCCACCCGCGCACGCCGCTCGAAGGTCCTGGCGCGCCGCCGCCGCACGATCGTGCTCCTGTTCGTCGTCTTCACCGCGGGCGCGGTCGTCGCCGCGATCGGCGGACTCGACCTGCTGTGGGCACCCGCCGCCCCGGCCGTCCTGCTCAGCGTCTACATCGCGTATCTGCGCTCCAACGAACGCCGCCGCTTCACCTTCACCATGGACCGCCGCAGGGCCGAGGCCGCCGCCCAGCGGCTGCGCGAGACCCGGTCCCACCGCAGGCCGCCCGCCGCGCAAGGACAGGGCGGCGAGGCCGGAGACGTCCCGTCGCCGCAGCCCGCCGCGCGCGTCTCGCCGCAGGAGGCCGGGCGCCGGGCCCTGGTGGAGCAGACCGACCACGCGGAGTGGCTCGACCAGGAACGCGAGCGCCGCCCCGGCCGCGGCGACAGCTGGGAGCCGGTCCCGGTACCGCTTCCCACATATGTCACCGCCCCCGTGGCCCCGCGTGCCTCCAGCGGCGTGGACGTCAGCGACCCGGAGACCTGGAGCGCGGCGCGCTCCTCCACGGCAGCCGACCCGACCCCGCCGCCCGCCAGGCCCGCGCAGGAGCCGGCGCCCGCACCCGCCCCGCGCCGGGCCCGTGACCGGGGCAGGACCCCCCTGTTCGACCAGTACGACGACGAGGACCGCCCCCGCGCCGCCAACGAGTGACGAGACCGCGCCGGTGCCCCGGTGACCAGCGCACAACGGATTTCCGAGCATCCGGATCGGGATGCTAGAGTTTCACTCGTCGCAAGGGCCTGTGGCGCAGTCCGGTAGCGCACCTCGTTCGCATCGAGGGGGTCAGGGGTTCGAATCCCCTCAGGTCCACAGACACCGTTCTTCTTGAGTCTGCTCAGGGAGAGTTGAGGGAGATCCCGTCCGATCGGCTTGATTGGACGGGATCTTCGCGTTTCCGGCTTCGGCGCCCCGGCTCGTGACTGGAGGGGCTTCCGGGTTCCGCTTCCGGGCTCCAGGCTTCGGGCTCGGGGGCCTCAGGCTTCGGGCCCTGGACTCCAGGCCCCGGGCCTAGGGTCCCGGGGCTTCCGGGTTTCCGCGGTCAGACCGCGAAGACCTGTGCGTCGTCCGCGAACGCCTTGAACTCCAGCGCGTTGCCCGCCGGGTCCAGCAGGAACATCGTCCACTGCTCGCCCTTCTCGCCCCGGAAGCGCACGTACGGCTCGATGACGAACTCCGTCCCCGCCGCTCGCAGCCGCTCGGCCAGGGCCTGGAACTCCTCGACCGACAGCAGCAGTCCGAAGTGCGGTACGGGGACCTCGTGGCCGTCCACCTCGTTGTGCGCGCGCCGCGCCGGGCGCTCCGCGAGGTGCGTCACGAACTGGTGGCCGTGCAGGTTCCAGTCGACCCACCGCTCCGCGCTACGGCCCTCGGGCAGGCCCAGCACGCCCCCGTAGAAGCGGCGCGCCTCGGCCAGATCGTCGACGGGCACGGCCAGATGGAAACGCGGCAGCGGCGTCTCGTGCGAGCTCTCGTGCGTGCTCATGCGTGTGGTTCGCCCTCTCTCACGGCGGTGGCCCTACGGGAACGACGCTACGCGCCGGCCCCCGCGACCTGCACCAGGGCCTGTGTCCCCGAGACGCGCCAGGGCTCGCCCGAGGCGTCCAGCGCCGTGGCCGTGGCCGGGGCAAGGCCGGTGATCACGTCGGACTTGAGCGTGCGCAGGGCCGCCACAGGACCCGGGAAGTGCGCGACGCGCGACGCGAAAGGCGTCGTCGGCGGCCAGAGCCGGTCGCCCACCAGGCGGCGGTAGTTGAGGTCGCCCTTCACGATCGTGACGGTCGCGGAGCCGAGTTCGGCGCGCAGATCGTCCGGCATCGCGTCGTAGGCGAACGGCGCGCAGAAGAAGGGGTGCGCGCCGATGCCCAGGCGCCCGTCCGCGACCGCGGTCCACAGGCGGCGGCCTGCCTCGCCCGCCTGCCCCGGCGCGGCCCCGAGGCGCCGCAGTGCCGCGGTCGCGTCACTCGTCGTCGCGTCGGAGACGTAGTACGGATACGGCTTGACGTGCAGGACGACGTGCCCGGCACGGCCCGTGCGCAGCAGGTGGTCGAGCAGGAGCAGATCGGGCACCAGCTCACGGCCCGCGTTGTCGGCGATGAGGTGGACGCGGACGTCGGGGCCGCCGCCGGGCGGCAGCAGACCCCACAGCCGGTCCCGGTCGTCGGCGACGAGCCGGTCCGCGCCGCCCGGCTCCGCCTCCTCGGCCGTGATCCGGAAACCGAGGTCCGCGCGGTTGCCCCAGAGCGCGGCGCCCAGCAGCGCGTCCGCCCGTTCGACCTCGGGGCGGGCCTCGAGAGCGTCCAGCGCGGCGAGCTCCTCGTCCACCGTGCCGCCGCGCAGTTCGGCGTCCTTGAACGGCGCGAACGGATCGAGCCCCAGCCGCGGCCCCGGCGTGAAGTACCCGACGGCGCCCAGCAGCCTGCGGTAGAAGTAGCTCTCCGCCCAGAGGAACGGCGGATCGAACCACGTCCCGCCGTAGTACGCGTCCCCGCCCCACGCCACCCAGCGCTCCGCGTCGTGCGCCTCCCGCGGCAGCGGCGCGATCGTCCCCCGCGTGATCTCGGTGAGCAGCGCGTCGAGGGCGCGCTGCTCCGCCGGCGGGTACGGGGTGGCTTCGCGTACCCGCGCGATCAGCGCGGGATGGCGCTCTGCGAGCACGCCATGGGCGAAGGTCCCGGGGACATCGGTACGGATCTCGGGGGCGTCGGCGGTATCCACGAGGGCATGATGCCTCGCGCCGGCCGCCGGTGCCCGGCGGCGGAGCCCGCGCCCCGATGCCGCGCACGCGCACCCGACGAGGGACCCGTGCCCTTCCGGGACCGGCGCGGTGCGCCGGCCGCCCGTTACGCTCCTCCCATGGCTCGTACCTGCGTTCCGCACCGCTTCCTCTGACGCGGCGGCTCACTTCCTCGGCGTGACCGGCCCGGCCCCGTGCGGCTCGGTCCCGCCGCCCTCCGGTGTGCCCGCACGCCCCCGGCGTGCGCCCCGAGGATGTCCGCCGCCGTCCCGCAGTGCAGGAACCAGGAACCCTCCCATGCCCTTCACACCACCCGTCCTCGATGTCCTTGTCTGTCCTGTATGCCGGGACTCCCTTCGGCTCTCCGGCCGCACGCTCCGTTGCGGTGCCCGCCACACCTTCGATCTAGGCCCTCTCGTTTGGATCTTGTCGGGCTCGCGTGCCGCGGCACCGCACCTCGCGGCGTTGTCGTCGGTCGCCATGGCTCCGCCATGACTCCCTCCTCCGCCTTGCGATTCACGGCACCGGACCCCGCTCACTGATCCGACCAGACCCAAACGAAAGGCCCTGCCCGCCAGGGCTACGCCGCCCTCCTGACCGGGAGCGCGCGCAACCTCACGGGCGACATCGCGGGGATGGTGGCGGCCCGGGACGCCTTCCTCTCCGCCGGCCACTTCGCGCCGCTCAGCCGCGCGCTCGCCCGGATCTGCGCCGGTGTCGCCGCCGGTGGCGGGCCCGGCGCGCTTCCCGCGTGCGGCCCGGGGCCCGTCCTCGACGCGGGCACGGGGACGGGCCACTACCTCGCGGCCGTACTCGACGCGCTGCCGCCCGGGGCCGCGTACGGGCTCGGTCTCGATGTCTCCCGGTACGCGCTGCGGCGCGCGGCCCGGGCCCATCCGGGGCTCGCCGCGGCCCGCTGGGACGTGCGGCAGGGGCTGCCCGTGGCGGACGGGTCGGTTCCGCTCGTGCTGAACGTCTTCGCGCCCCGCAATCCCGGGGCCTTCCACCGCGCGCTGCGCCCGGGCGGCGCGCTCGTGGTGGTCGTGCCGACCCGGCGCCATCTCGCGGAGCTGCGAATTCCGCTGGGGCTGCTGGCCATTGACCCGACCAAAGAAGTCCGCCTGCGACTGGCGTTGTCCGACTTCTTTCGGGAAACGCATTCAGAAGTCCTTGAATATTCGACCTCATGGAGCGCCGAGAATATTTACCCGCTGATCGCCATGGGGCCGACCGCGCACCACGTCGACCCCGCGGAACTGGCCGCCCGGCTGAGCCGAATGCGCACCCCCGTGCACGTCACCTCGTCCTTTCGGCTGGTGGTTCATCGCCCGAGGTGACGGAGCGTAGATGTTCTACCGGACGATCTTGTTGTGGTCGTCGCAGGTCAGGGGCGCCCCGTGAAATCCGGGGCGCCTTCCGTCCGGGAAAAGCGTCCGTGCCCGCTCTCCGGGGGATATACGATCCCCACAATGTCCGGCCTCCAACATTCCCTGACACGGGTGTAGTTGCCACTTCGCGAAATACACCCGGCTGAGGGATTGACCTCCGACTGAGGAAATGACCTCAGGATCGGCCGGACCGGTACCGTTCGCGGCGGCGGACCGGTCGGAGGCCATAACTTCGGACAACGCGAAGGTTATCCATGACCCGTGCCCGTACCCCCGTGTCTGCCTCCTCCTCCCGCAGGACACGCCCCTGGCCGGCTGTCCTCGTCCTCGCGTTCCTCGCCCTCACCGGCGGTGGTTTCGCCATGGAGCGGGTCGTCGGCGTCGGGGCCGTGGCGGCGTACGGGGTCGCGGGCGCCGTGCTGCTCGGCTGGCTTGAGTCGTTCAGGCGCGCACAGCGGGACCTCACCTACAACCTGATCAAGCTGCGGGGCGAGGTCACCGAGCGCGACGCGGAGATCGCCCGCCGCGAGGCGCAGTGGCGCGGCTACGCGGCAGGCCAGGCCGAACGCGTACGCGAAGAGGCCGCGTTCACGCTCGACCGGCGGCTGCCCGCGGCCCTCGCCCGCGGCCCTGTACCGCCCGCCCTGTACGCAGAACGCGCCGACGGCCCCGGCGACCCGGGCGGCTCCGACGGCGGCCCCGGCCTCGACGTGTGGTTCGACCGGATTCTCGCCGAGATCTCCCGGGCCATCAACGAGCGGGAGGAGTCGCAGCGGCTCTCGCTCGTCGAGCTGGCCAACCGCATCCAGACCTCCGCCCACCGCATCCAGGCCAAGGCGACCGGCATCGCGGACCGCTACCCGGGCGACACCGACCTGCTCGACACCACCATGCAGGTCGACCACGCGGCCACCCAGCAGGCGCGGCACGCGCAGAGCCTGAAGGTGCTGTGCGACGAATGGCCCGGCCAGCAGTGGCAGGACCCGCTCGCGCTGGTCGACGTCGTACGGGCCGCGTCCGGCCGCATCATGTCGTACCGCAGGGTGGAGGTCACCGGCGATCCCGACATCGGGATCGCCGCCATCGTGGTGGAGCCGCTCATCCACCTCGTCGCGGAACTGCTGGCCAACGCCACCGAGTACTCGCCGCCGCGCACCGCCGTCCCGGTCGCCGTCCGCCCCGTGCAGCGCGGCGCGGTGATCGAGGTCGACGACGGGGGGCTCGGCCTGGACGACCACCGGCTCGACGAGGCGCGCGAGATCGTGTCGGGCCGCAGGCTGCTCGGCGTCGGCGACGTCGGGGAGATCCCGCAGACCGGCTTCGCGGTCATCGGCCGCTTCGCCAAGCGGCACGGGTTCGGCGTCGACCTCGGGCCCTCCCCGTACGGCGGGATTCGCGCGGTCGTGCTCGTCCCCCTGGAGATGCTGGTGAAACTGGCCCCGCCCGGCACGGTCAAACGGCGTCGCGCGAAGGACCAGGACCCCGAGCGCGTACCGGGCCAGGCGTCCGGCCGGGGCCGTGCCGGGGGCCTGAGCGCCGCGG
>NZ_JAIUKE010000109.1 GCF_020176795.1 Streptomyces sp. 8L | reverse complement strand
GCATGAGACGGCTCCACGGAACAGGCGCGGCAGTCGGCGGGCTCTGCGCGGCGCTGGCGGTGACGCTGACGGGATGCGGCGGGGGCGGCGGGCCCGCGGTGGCCCGGCCGGGGCACGGGGACGCGCGGGCGCCGGGCGCCTCGGTCGCTCCCTCCGTACCGGGCGGCTCCCCGTCGCCCGCGCCATCGGACCGGCTCGTCGTCAGGACCGCCAACGGGGTGCGGCTGAGGCCCGCGGCCGACGGCAGGACGAGTGTGCACGGCGCGGCCGACGGCCACTGGTCGCACCACGACGGCGTATGGGTGCTCGATCTGACGTGTCCCGGCAGCGGGCCCTGCGCGCGGACGCCGACCGTCGAGGTGCCCGCCGGTCTGCCGGTGACGGTCGCCGCGCGCGACGCGGGCATCGACGTGGCGGGGCTGACCGGCAGTCTGAGCCTGTCGACGGTCAACGGCGATGTGACGGGCACGGGCGTCGGGGCCTCCGGCGCGTCGGTCGCGCTCGCCACCCGCAACGGCTCGGTGCGCGCCACGGGCCTGGCGGCGGCGAGCCTGACCGCGTCCACCGTCAACGGCGACGTGGTGCTCGGCTGCGCACACGCGCCCGGCTCGGTGAACGCGGCGACGACCAACGGCTCCGTCGATCTGACCGTGCCACGCGGGGCGGCCCCCGGGGCCGGGGGGGCCCCCCCCCCCCCCCGGGGGGGGCCGGGGGGCCGGGCCCCCCCGGGGCCGGGCGGGGGGGGGCGGGCGGCCGGGGGGGCGCGCCGGCCGGCGGGCGCGTCCCGGCGGCCCCCCGCCGCGGGGGGGGGGGGGGCCGGCGGCGG
>NZ_JAIUKE010000108.1 GCF_020176795.1 Streptomyces sp. 8L | reverse complement strand
GGGCCGCGCCCCCCCGCCCCGGGCGCCGGCCCCCCCCCCCCCCCCCCCCCGGCCCGCCCGCCGCCCCGCCCGCCCGCCCCCCCCCCCCCGCGCGCCCCCCCCCCCCCGACCCGCAACGGGCGGAGCCGGATCGACGTGCCGACGCACGAGGGCGGCACCGACACCCTGACACTGCGGACGGTCAACGGCGACGTGACGGCGTCCGAGGGGGCGTAGGCGGGGCCGTCCTCGCGCGAGAGCCCGGCGCGGAACCGCCGGACCTGCGCGGGCCCGTCCTCGCGGCGCCGAGTCTCAGAGCTCCGCAGCTCCGTGACGCATCGGACACACGTTCGATAGGACATCTGTTCGGATAGCACGCTACGCTGGCCGGTATGTCCGTATCACTCCAGGGATCGCTGTTCGACCAGGCGCCGACGCCCCGGCTCGGACCGCTCGCCGGAGCGCGGCGCACGGTCCTCGGTGACGGGGCGTGGATCGATCTGCTGCCCGGCTGGCTGACCGGCGCCGACGCGCTGTTCGAGACACTGGCGGCCGGGGTGCCCTGGCAGGCCGAGCGGCGCCGGATGTACGAGCGCGAGGTCGCCGTGCCCCGGCTCCTCCGCTTCTACCGGTCCGAGGAGGAGCTGCCCGACCCCGTGCTCGACGAGGCGAGGACCGCGCTGAGCGAGCACTACGGCGAGGAGCTGGGCGAGCCGTTCCGTACGGCCGGGCTGTGCTTCTACCGGGACGGCCGGGACAGCGTGGCCTGGCACGGCGACCGGATCGGGCGCGGCTCGCGCGAGGACACGATGGTGGCCATCCTCTCGGTGGGCGAACCGCGCGATCTGGCCCTGCGGCCCCGCGTCGGCGGCCCCGCGCGCCGCGTGCCGCTCGGCCACGGCGACCTGGTGGTGATGGGCGGCTCGTGCCAGCGCACATGGGAGCACGCGATCCTCAAGACGGCCCGCCCGGTGGGCCCGCGCATCAGCATCCAGTTCCGCCCCCAGGGCGTGCGCTGAGGGGCACCGCGAGCCCGGTGGGCGGCGCGGCGACGGCACCGCGGCGCCCGCCGGACCAGCCCGCGGGGGCGCGGCACAGGACCCGCGATCTACGGTGGGCCCGTGACCTACGACATCGCCTCCATACGTGCCCGGTTCCCCGCCCTCGACAGCGGAGTCGCCTTCTTCGACGGCCCCGGAGGCACCCAGACCCCCCGGCCCGTCATCGACGCGGTCGTCGGCGCCATGGCCGCACCGCTGTCCAACCGGGGGCGGCTGACGGCCGGGGAGCTGAACGCCGACCGGATCGGGGGCGGGGCACGCGCGGCGCTGGGAGACCTGCTGGGCGCGGCCCCCGGCGACGTGGTGTTCGGGCGGAGCGCGACCCAGCTGACGTACGACCTGGCCCGTGCGCTGGCGAAGACCTGGGCCCCGGGGGACGAGGTCGTCGTCACCCGGCTGGACCACGACGCGAACATCCGGCCGTGGACGCAGGCCGCCGAGGCGGCCGGCGCGGTCGTGCGGTGGGCGGACTTCGACCCGGAGTCCGGTGAGCTGGCGGCGGCCGACATCGAGGCCGTGCTCACCGGCAGGACCCGGCTGGTCGCGGTCACCGCCGCCTCCAACCTGATCGGTACGCGCCCGCCCGTGGCGGAGATCGCGGAGCTGGTCCACGCGGCCGGCGCGCTGCTGCACGTGGACGGCGTGCACCACACCGCGCACGCGGCGGTGGACCTCGGGCTGCTCGGCGCCGACACGTACGTCTGCTCCGTGTACAAGTTGCTCGGGCCGCACCTGGGCGTGCTCGCGGGTGCCCCGGGGCTGCTTGAGGAGCTGCGCCCGGACAAGCTGCTGCCGTCCTCTGACGCGGTGCCCGAGCGGTTCGAGCTCGGCACGCTGCCGTACGAACTCCTCGCGGGCGCCACGGCCGCGGTGGACTTCCTCGCCGGCCTCGGGGACGGCGGCGCCGGGACGGGCACCCGCAGGCAGCGGCTCCTCCAGTCGTTCGCGGCGCTCGAAGGGCACGAGAACGTACTGCGCGGACGGATCGAGTCGGGGCTCGCCCGGCTGCCGGGCCTCACGGTGCACTCCCGGGCCGCGGACCGCACGCCGACGCTGCTGATGACCTTCGAGGGACGGGACGCGGCGGACGCCTACCGGTTCCTCGCCGAGCGGGACATCGCGGCACCGGCCGCCTCGTTCTACGCGCTGGAGGCCTCACGCAGGCTCGGCCTCGCGGACGCGGGCGGCCTGCGGATCGGCCTCGCGCCCTACAACGACACGAGCGACGTGGACCGGCTCCTCGATGGCCTGGTCGGCTTCCTGGGCGTCTGACCGGCCGGGGACCGGCGCGGCGCGACCCGGGAACGGGTCATGCCGCGTTGTCGCGCCCTTCGTCCGGCGGCGCGTCCGGCGCTCCGTCCGCCCTGCCCGCCTCAGCCGGGTCCCCGAGCGGCCTGGTGGGCCCGTCGTCCGGCGCGGGCCGCCGCTCGTCGATCAGGTGGTCCAGCGGCAACCGCTCAAGGCAGTCGTCGCATTGGTAGATGTCGTCCGCCATCTCGACCAGTTCCTCGGCCGGGTGGCGCCTGCCGCAGCCCGCACAGACGTGCTCCCACTCCGTCATGTTCCTGACGGTCCGTCGAAAGGGCCCCGGCCAGCAGGTCGGCGTGGGGGCGCATCGGTGCGCGCGCCGGGGCGCACCGACCCGTGCCGGCCCGCTCCGCCCCGGCCATCCTCACCCGGCGCCGCTCGCCCGCGCGCCACGGGCATGGCCGCCCGTCCCGCATGACGGCGGTTCAGGAGGTGGTTGACGGAAGAACAAGAGGGCGCTCCAACCCTTGACACTCCCCCACCACAGTTGCATTCTTCCGGCATTCGACAAAGATCTACCGCCATCCGGTAGTCGCCTCGGCGGAAAGGGGCAGCTCACGCGACGTCAGGGCGGCCCGTACTGCGTCGATGTGGTGATCCGGTGCCGCAACGGCCCGGACATCCTGACGTGAGTAGGCAGCCGCAGGACAGTGGAGTCCGCGGAGCCTGGCCGCGTGCACCGGGTCACGGCACGGGCAGGCACCGCGACCCCCGACGACGAGGAGACGCGATGAGTCAGCACCTGGCAGAGCCGGGCGGGCCCGCGCCCGACGGGGCGCCGTCCGCCGCGCTGCGCCTCGCCGGACGGCTGCGGGCCCGCATCGGCGCGGGAAAGGTGCTCACCGACCCGGCCCAGCTGCGGACGTACGAGTGCGACGGGCTGGCGACGTTCCGGGTCCGGCCTGCCGTGGTGGTGCTCGCAGAGGACCGTGACGATGTGGTGGAGACGGTGCGGATGTGCGCCCGCGACGGGGTGCCGTTCGTGGCGCGCGGCAGTGGCACCGGGCTGTCCGGCGGAGCGATGCCGGTCGCGGACGGGGTGCTGATCGTACTCTCGCGGCTGCGGCGGATCGTCTCCGTGGACCCGGACAACGCGCGCGTCGTGGCCGAGCCGGGCGTCGTCAACCTGTGGGTGACGCGCGAAGCGGCTCCGTACGGGCAGGCGTACGCGCCCGATCCGTCCTCCCAGCAGGTCTGCTCGATCGGCGGGAACGTCGCGGAGAACGCGGGCGGCGCGCACTGCCTCAAGTACGGGTTCACCGTCAATCATGTGACGGGCGCGGAGGTCGTCCTGCCCGACGGCGAGGTCGTCCACCTGGGCGGCACCGCGCCCGAGCATCCCGGGCTCGATCTGCTCGGCGCGTTCGTCGGCAGCGAGGGGACCCTCGGGATCGCCACGCGGGTCACGGTCCGTACGATCCAGGCCCCCGAGACCGTGCGGACCATGCTCGTCGGCTTCCACGAGGTGGCCGAGGCGGCGGGGACGGTCAGCGACATCATCGCCGCGGGCATCCTCCCCGCCGCGATCGAGATGATGGACGCGCTCGCCATCGAGGCCGCCGAGGCCGCCGTGCGGTGCGGGTACCCCGACGGCGCGGTCGCGGTGCTCGTGATCGAGCTGGACGGGCCGCGTGCCGAGGTCGACGAGCAGTTCCGGCAGGTCGGCGAGATCGCGGGCGCGCGCGGCGCGTTCGAGACGCGGATCGCCCGTGACGACGCCGAGCGGGCGCTGATGTGGCGGGGCCGCAAGTCCGCGTTCGCCGCGGTCGGCCGGATCAGCCCCGCGTACTACGTGCAGGACGGTGTGATCCCGCGCACCCGGCTGCCCGAGGTGCTCGCCGAGATCGGCCGGCTGGCCGGCGAGGCCGGGGTCCGGGTCGCCAACGTCTTCCACGCGGGCGACGGCAACCTGCATCCGCTGATCCTCTTCGACGACGCGGTGCCGGGAGCGGCGCACGCGGCGGAGGAGCTGGGGTTCGCGATCCTCGACCTCTGCGTGGACCTGGGCGGTTCCATCACCGGCGAGCACGGTGTCGGCGTGGAGAAGAAGTCGCGGATGGACCGGCAGTTCACTTCGGCGGACCTGGACACGATGCAGCTGGTGCGGTGCGCCTTCGACCCGGCGGGGCTCGCCAATCCGGGCAAGCTGTTCCCGACCCCGCGGCTGTGCGGCGAGCGTCCCGGCGTGCGCACCGCGGCGGACACGCACGACCCGGCCCTGGGCGAGGTGTTCTGAGGTGGCGGCGGTACGCGGCGCGAGCCGGGACGCGGTCGGCGGGGTGGTGCCTGCCGAGGTGGTGGCGCCGTCGACGGCGGACGGGGTCGCCGAGGTGGTGCGGTCCACCGGAGGCAGCGTGGTGCCGGTCGGCGCGGGCACGAAGACGGGCTGGGCGGCGCGGCCTTCGTCCTGCGACGTGCTGCTGCGCACGACGGGCCTGGACCGGATCGTGGAGCACGTCCCCGGCGACCTGGTCGCCGTCGCGGAGGCGGGAGTGCCGCTCGACGCGCTCCAGCGGCGGCTGGCGGAGCACGGCCAGATGCTGGCGCTCGACCCGCCCGAGGAGGGCGCGACGCTCGGTGGGATCGTCGGGGCGAACGCGTCGGGTCCGCGCCGTCTGCGCTACGGCACGGTGCGCGACCTGCTGATCGGGGTGACGGTCGTGCTCGCGGACGGCACGACGGCTCGTTCGGGCGGGAAGGTCGTCAAGAACGTGGCGGGGTACGACCTCGGCAAGCTGTACACGGGGGCGCACGGCGGCCTGGGCGTCGTCGTGTCGACGGCCTGGCGGCTGCATCCGCTGCCGCAGGCCGCGGGCGCCGTGGTGGTGCCGGTCGCGGACGCCCGGGCGGCGGGCCGGCTGGCCGCGCTGGTGGCGCGCTCCACGCTCACGCCGGCCGCCGTCGAGCTGCGCTTCGGTGACGGCGGCGGCGAACTGGTGCTCCTTTTCGAGTCGATCGAGGCGTCGGTACGGGCGCAGTCGGCCACGGCGGTCGCGCTGCTCGGCGGCGCTGAGGCCGCCTCGCCGCCCGCCTGGTTCGGCCGCCGGCCCGCAGGACCGCTGGTCCTGCGCCTGGCGTACGCGCCGGCCGCGCTGCCGCACGTGCTGGCGGCCCTGCCGGACGGCGCGTCCGGCACGGCGTCCGCGTGCACCGGGGTGGCGTACGCCGCGGTGCCGCGGGACACGGACCTGGGTGCGGTGCGCGCGGCGATCGCCCCGTACGACGGCTCCGCGGTGGTGCTCGCCGCGCCCGAGCCGCTGGACGCGGCGGAGCACTGGGGCCCTGTGGCGGACTCGTTCGGTCTGATGACACGGGTGAAGGACCAGTTCGACCCGGCGCGACGGCTGTCGCCCGGCCGGTTGCTCGGAGGGCTCTGAATGGCGATGGCACACGACGCGGACGGTGGCACGGACGGCACTCCCGAGGACCCGGCCGTCGGCGGGGACGGCGCGGCCCGCGCCGCCGACCGGGCGGCCGCCGAGGTGGTGGGCGCGCGCGACCCGCTCTCCATCGGGCAGGGCGGTCCGATCGCGGCGACCGCGGCGGCGGCCACGGTGGGACTCGGCATGCCGGGCAGCGGGCCGCCGCCCGACGGGGCCTTCGACGCGCACCATCCGCCCGACGCGGCTCTCATCGGCGACTGCGTGCACTGCGGCTTCTGCCTGCCGACCTGCCCGACGTATGTGCTGTGGGGCGAGGAGATGGACAGCCCGCGCGGCCGGATCGACATCATGAAGGGCGCGCTGGAGGGCGACGCGTTCGACGCGAGCAGCGTCCGCCATCTCGACCAGTGCCTCGGCTGCATGGCGTGCGTGACGGCCTGCCCGTCCGGCGTGCAGTACGACAAGCTGATCGAGGCGACGCGGGCCCAGCTGGAGCGTCGGGTCGAACGGCCGCGCGCGGAGCGGCTGCTGCGCGAGGCGGTCTACGCGGTGTTCCCGTATCCGCGCAGGCTGCGCGCGCTGCGCGGACCGCTGCGCGCCTACCAGGCGACCGGTCTCGGGCGGATGCTGGCCAGGTCGGGGGTGCTGGCCCGGCTGCCCGAGCCGCTGCGCGCGATGGAGTCGCTCGCGCCGAAGCTGGGCCGTACGGCTCCCCTTCCGCCGGTCACCCCCGCGCGCGGCACGCGGCGGCGCACGGTGGGCCTCCTGACGGGCTGCGTGCAGGGTGCCTTCTTCCCTGACGTGAACGCTGCGACGGTACGGGTCCTCGCGGCGGAGGGCTGCGACGTGGTGGTGCCGGAGCGCCAGGGATGCTGTGGCGCGCTGTCCGCGCACGCGGGGCGCGAGCCGGAGGCCCTGGACTTCGCGAAGCGCGCGATCGAGACGTTCGAGGCGGCGCGCGTGGAGAGCGTCGTCGTCAACGCGGCGGGCTGCGGCTCCCAGCTGAAGGAGTACGCGCACCTGCTGCGCGACGAACCCGGCTGGGCCGCGCGGGCCGCCGAACTCGCGGCGAAGGTCCAGGACATCACCGAGTTGCTGGACGAACTGGGGCCGGTCGCCGAGCGCCATCCGCTGCCGATGACCGTCGCCTACCAGGACGCCTGCCACCTGGCGCACGCCCAGGGCGTGCGGGAGCAGCCGCGACGGCTCCTGCGCGGGGTGCCGGGCGTGGATCTGCGGGAGCCGGCGGAGGCGGAGATCTGCTGCGGCAGCGCGGGCACGTACAACCTGCTGCATCCGGAGCCCGCCCGCGAACTGGGCGAGCGCAAGGCGAAGGCCGTCCTCGCGACGGGCGCCGACATCATGGTGACCGCCAATCCCGGCTGCTGGATGCAGGTGGCGACGACGCTCGCGCGGCTGGGCGAGCGGCTGCCGGTGGCGCACACCGTGCAGGTGCTGGACGCGTCGATCCGGCACGTGCCGGTGGAACGGCTCCTCGCGCGGGCGCTGGACGGTCCCGGGACGGCGCTGCCCCCTGCCACTCCCCCGCGCCCCGGGTCCTCTCCCGGCACCGCGCGGTCCACCCGGGGGGCCGGGGGGGGCCCCGGGGCGACAACCCCCGATATACCCCCCGGGGCGGCCCCCCCCCCCGGGCGCCCGGGGGGCCCCGCCCGGCCCGGGGGGGGGGGCCCGGCGGGGCGGCCGCGGCCCTA
>NZ_JAIUKE010000107.1 GCF_020176795.1 Streptomyces sp. 8L | reverse complement strand
GGGTAGGACCCGGCGCCAACTCCCCAGGATCTCCCCGGCGGAGCGTCCCGACGCCGGGGCCGCAGGTTCTTCCCCGCCGTCCCAGAAGGGGTGCACCGTGCTGCTCGCCGCGTACCAACAGAACTACCGCCCGATAGCCGACTCGATCGGCTGGTCCTCACTGATCGCGATCCTTCCGCTGCTGGTCCTGTTCCTGCTCCTGGGCGTCCTGCGGATGCGGGCCTGGCTCGCGTCGCTGATATCGGCGGCCGTCTCGGTGGTCCTCGCCATCACCGCCTACGCGATGCCGGCCTGGGACGCGCTGAACAGCGGTGCGCTCGGCGCCGCGAACGGATTCTTCCCGATCATGTGGATCGTCATCAACGCGATCTTCGTCTACAACCTCACGGTCGAGACAGGGCACTTCGACGTGCTGCGCCGGTCGTTCGCGTCCGTCAGCGAGGACCAGCGGGTCCAGGCGATCATCATCGCGTTCTGTTTCGGAGCGCTGATGGAGGCTCTCGCCGGGTTCGGCACACCGGTCGCCATCAGCTCCGTGATGCTGATGGCGCTGGGCTTCAGGCCGCTGAAGGCGGCGACGGTGACACTGGTCGCCAACACCGCGCCGGTGGCCTACGGCGCGATCGCCGTACCCATCACGACCCTCGCCGGTGTGACGGGCCTGCCGCTGGACCACCTGGGTGCCATGGTGGGGCGGCAGACGCCCGTCCTGTCGGTGTTCGTCCCGCTGGCACTGGTGTTCATCGTGGACCGCAGGCGGGGGCTCAGGGAGACCTGGCTGCCCGCGGTGGTGGCCGGTGTGGTCTTCGGTGTGTTCCAGTACCTGTCGTCGAACTTCTGGTCCGTTCAACTCGCTGACATCGTGGCCTCGTTGGTGTCAGCACTGGCGGTGGTCCTGCTGACCCGGGTGTGGCAGCCGAAGACCGCGTACCACGAGGACGCGGAGGGCGACGGCGCGGACGACGGGAGCCGGCGGCTCGGCCGGGACGGCGGGGAGGCCGGCAGGTCCCCGGCGGGCGCGGACGGCGGCCGGGGGCCGCGCGACACGCCGCTGGAGGTCTTTCGCGCGTACGCGCCCTACCTGGTGATCATCGTGGTGTTCGTGCTGGCCACGCGGGTGCCCGCGATCACGGGGAAGCCCCCCGCCGGTGTCGGCGCCTCGGGGACGGGGCTGGAATCCGTCACCCGCGTCATCAACTGGCCCGGCCTGCACATCACCAACGCGTCGGGCGATCCCGTCTCGACGACGTTCAAACTCAACTTCCTCTCGGCGGCGGGCAGTCTGCTGCTGATCTCGGGGCTGATCACCCTGCTGATACTCGGAGTCGGCCCTGGCCGGGCCGTCAAGGCGTACGGACGGACCCTGAACCAGCTGAAGTTCGCGATCCTCACGGTGATGCTCGTGCTGGGACTCGGCTTCATCATGAACGAGTCGGGGCAGACCACCACGCTCGGCCTGTGGGTGGCCGGCGCCGGCGGCCTCTTCGCCTTCCTCTCGCCGATCCTCGGGTGGCTCGGCGTAGCGGTGACGGGCTCGGACACCTCGTCCAACTCGCTGTTCGGCGCACTCCAGGTGACCGCGGCGCACCAGGCGGGGCTGTCTCCGACGCTGATGGCGGCGGCCAACTCGTCGGGCGGTGTGCTGGGGAAGATGATCTCGCCGCAGAACCTGGCGATCGCGGCGTCCGCGGTGGGGATGCAGGGCAAGGAAGGCATCATCTTCCGCCGTGTCATCCTGTGGTCGCTGGTGTTCCTGCTGTTCATGTGCGTGCTGGTGTTTTTGCAGTCGACGCCGGTGCTGGACTGGATGGTCGTCTGAGGCCGTGTCCGGCGTCCCGTCAAAGCGCAGGCAAAGCACACGTCAAGACACGTCGTGGGGCATGCCATTTCACCGTCAATTCCCCGTACGACGCGCTCCCTGACGGACAGGCGCGAGACGGCGGACACCATCGCGCAAGAGACTTCGCACCGATGCGCGGGAGGCCGGTTCTCACTCCGACACGGCTTACGGGCGGCCCCGTGCCGGGCCGTTCCGACTGCCCGGAGAAGCGAATAAAGCAGGACCACCGCGGTGGCCGGAGCGGGGGCCGGTCATGCCTTCAGCGCGGTTCTTCCGTGAACACGCCGGGGCCCGGGTTTCTCGGCACGGCGGCCGACCACGGCGCTGGGGGGGGGGCCCCCGCCCCCGGGCCCCCGGGGGCCGGGCGCCGCGCCGCCGCCCCGGGAAGGCCCCGAGCTGAACGGTAGGACAGACGCGGTAGCTAGTGCGGAGG
>NZ_JAIUKE010000106.1 GCF_020176795.1 Streptomyces sp. 8L | reverse complement strand
GCACGACGCGTTCTGCCTCGCGCGACCCCTGGAGCCCCGCGGTGGGTTCTG
This sequence comes from Streptomyces sp. 8L, assembly GCF_020176795.1. GTDB lineage: Bacteria > Actinomycetota > Actinomycetes > Streptomycetales > Streptomycetaceae > Streptomyces. The sequence continues at coordinate 21,807 of NZ_JAIUKE010000106.1, read as the reverse complement.
CTCCGGGGGCCCCGGGCCCCGGGGGGGGGGGGGGGGGGCCCCCCCCCCCCCCCCCCCCCCCCCGCGGCCGGCCCGGGATCAGTCAGCAGAGGGCACAGGTGGTCACGGTGTGCGAGATGACGGATTCGGCGTCGGCGTTTTCCTCGCTGAACGGAATTTCTTCGAGTTCGATGTCGAAATCATCCTGCTCGGTCATGCGGCTACCCCATTTCGGAATTGCTGCGAAGGGCGTCGATCGGCGCCTGCGGAGAACGTTAGGTCTGCCCAGATCTCACGTCAACCAGCCCTGGCGACAAGAGGATCGCGCTCCGGTGCAATCTCCCGCGAGAAGACTTCCCGTGTTATAAAGCGACGCGGGGAGAGCTTTGAAGGCACTCGGGGAGGAGCGCATATGGGAAAGGAGCCGCTTTTCCGGTGCACCGGTGACGTCATGCTCCGGGCACCACTCCTGGCTCGCGGGGAACTGCGCAGGACGTGGCGGGCGCCCGGAGGGCCGGAGGCCGAAGACCGCGAGGCCCTGATCGGATACATCACGGACCTCGGGGGCGACGAGCGGTTCCGTGAGGCGCTGGAGGTCTCCAGCCCTTCCCTGGCCGGTCAGGTGGCGGCGCTGGAGCGGGGCGAGAAGCCCAGGACGCGGGACCTCGTCCGGGCGGCGCGATCCCTCACCCGGTACTGGCTCAGGGCCGCCTCCCGGCCCACGCCCTTCGGGCTGATGGCCGGGGTCGCGGCAGCGGGATTCGGCCCGTCGGTCTCGGCCGCGTGGGGGGACGCGCACAGCAAGCACGTCCGACCCGACCGGGCGCGCCTCAACCAGCTCGTCTCCGGCCGGCAGTCCGACCCCGGGCTCGTCGGGTCGCTGCGGGTGAGCGTCAACAGCCTCTGCCGCGAGCGGGGTGACCGGCTGGTGCTGCCCTTCGCCTCGAACAGCGGCGGAGAGGACGGCGGGACGTCGGCGGCCTCCGGCGCCTCGGCCCGCACTCTGCGCCTGACCCCGGTGGTGGCGGCCGTACTGCGCCACGCTTCGAAGCCCGTCGCGTGGCCGGACCTGCGCGCACGGCTCGAAGCGGAGTTCACGGGTGCCAAGGAGGGTGCCGTCAGCACACTGCTGCTCCAACTCGTCCGAGCGGGTGTCCTGTTGACCAACCTCCAGGCGCCGCCCGGCCGGAGCGACGCGCTCGCCCATCTCCTCGACGTCCTGCCGGCCCGAAGCGGCGGCGCGGCCCGCGCCGAGGTGTGCCGCTGGCAGGAGGCGCTGCGGGAGTACGCAGCGACCCCGGTCGGGGCGGGCACCAGGCAGTGGCGGGCGATGCGTGCGGCGCTGCCGGGCGGCGAGGCGGCTCAGGTCGACCTGCTGCTGGACGCCCGGGTCACGCTCCCCGAGTCCGTGGCCGGCGAACTGGAACGGGCCGCCGGGGTTCTGTGGCGGATCTCCGCTCCCCAGCCCCACCCCCTGACGGGGTATCACGCGGAGTTCCTCGAACGGTACGGGCTTGAGCGGCTTGTTCCAGTGAGTGAACTGCTCGACGAGGACGCCGGTCTCGGTGCGCCCGCCGGCTATCGGATGCCCGCGGGAGACAGGGCAACGGAGCCCCGGGACGGCGGCCCCCGCTGCCCTCGGCGCGAGACGCTGCTCCTGCGCATCGTCCAGGAGGCGATGGCAGGGGGCGAGACCGAGGTCCGGCTCGACGGAGTACTCGTCGAGAAGCTGGCCGCCGACGGCCCGGGCGACCGGGAGGCACCGGGTTCTCTGGAGCTGTACGCCCAGGTGGTCGCCGACGGCCTGGAGGCCCTGGACGCGGGCGACTTCACCCTGGTGCTGTCGCCCTACGCCGCGACCCCGCTGGCCGGCATCGCCTTCGGCCGCTTCGCCCATCTGCTGGAACAGGACGGCCGGCTGCGCAAGACCGTTCGGGCCGCGGCGCCGAGACGGCCCGGCGCGCTGCCGGTGCAGGTGCACTACCGCCCCGCCGCGGACCGGCACGGCAACGTCGGCCAGGCACCCGACTGGCTCGACCACCGCGTCACGGTCGGTACCCATGTCGAGCCCGGCCCCGGCACGCTCGGACTCGACGACCTGCTCGTCGGGGCCGGCCCGCGGGAGTTCCGGATCTTCTCGAAGCGGCTGGGGCGGGAGGTCTCGCCGCAGATCTTCCACGCCCTGCGCCGGGACCTGTCCGCGCCGAACGTGGTGAGGTTCCTGGAGGAGGCGGTCACCCTCGGGCAGCACCGCCTGCGGCCCTGGGACTGGGGCTCCCTCGCCTCGGCGCCCTTCCTGCCCGCGATCCGGGTGGGCCGCGTCGTGCTCTGCCCGGCGCGCTGGCGCCTGGAGAGCGACACCGTACGGGCACAGGACACCGCGGCGGGCTCGTGGGAGGCGGCGCTCGATGCCTGGCGCGCCCGCTGGCGCGTGCCCTGCGCGGTGGAACTGGTCCAGGAGGACCAGAGGCTGCCGCTGGATCTGAGCGTTCCCGCCCACCGCGACCTGCTGCGGCGGGAGGCCGGGAACGGGACGGTGACGCTCCAGAGCGCCACTGAGGGCGAGGACCTGACCGCGGGCTGGCTGCGCGACCCGGAGGGCGGCGCCCACTCGGTGGAGATCGTCGCCGCCCTCACCCGAGCCGGCTCCGCGCCCGCCTCCGCACCGCGCCCGCTGCCTCCCGTCCGGCACTTCTCCGACGAACACCTGCCGGGAGGCGAGTGGCTCTACGCGAAGCTGTACACGGCCGCGGCACGGCAGAACGAACTGCTCACCCGCCGTCTCGCGGCTCTGCTCACCGACCCGCCCGAGGGCGTGGACCAGACCCACTTCCTGCGCTACCGCGACCCGGACCCGCATCTGCGGCTGCGCTTCCACGGCGATCCCGGCGCACTGCGGGACGTCCTGCTGCCCCGCGTGCACGAGCTCACCGCCGCGCTGCGCGCCGAGGGGCTCGTCCGCGGGCTGGCCCTCGACACGTATCGGCCGGAGACCGAACGCTACGGCGGGGCGGAGGCGCTGCCCGCCGCCGAGAGCGTCTTCGCCGCGGACAGCGCCCTGGTTCTGCGGCGGCTCGCGGACGGCCACTCGGACGTCCTGCTGGAAACCGCAACCGACCTGGTCCTGCTGGCACGCGCGTTCCACGGCGAGAAGGGCGGGAAGGAGGACGGCTGGGCCGCCTGGCTGCTGGAGACGTACCCGAAGCGCGAGGAGTACCACGACGCGTTCGCCGGCCGCAGGACCGCGGCCCTCGGGGCGATCCGGCCCGAGGCCGGTGCCCCGCCGCCCTCCGGGCCCGCACGCCGGCTGTACGAGGAGGCCGCCCGGTACGGCGACGTCCTGCGCGCGCTGTCCGCCCGTCAGCCATGGGTCCGCCCGGCCGAGGTGCTGCCCGCTCTGCTGCACCTGCACTGCAACCGGCGCCTGGGCATCGACCCGGGCGCGGAGGCGCGCGCACACGCGATCGCCCGTGGGGCCGTGGCCGCACACCAGGACCGCCTGCGTGCAACACGGGGGCGGTCATGAGGTGTTCGCGTACACAGCGCCGCCGCGCACCCGGCCGGCGGTGCCGGGACGTGTCGGCTGGAGCGCGGCGATGACGACGGAGAAGGGTGACGGCCGGCAGGCGGGGCGGACCGGGCCCGATCGCAACACGTACGCGGCGGCAGGCGGTGCGCGGGCCCATGAGGACGCGGCGCGCCGCTCCGCACCGGGCGCGCGCCCGGCCGGCGCGGCGGCTCCCCGCTCGCTCCTGGAACCGCGGGAGCTGGCGCGCGTAGACCGGGTCACCGCGCTCGTCGCCGAGCGGCTGTCCGATCCGGCACGCGTGGCCGGGATCGCCGAGAGGGCGGGAGGCGGCCCTGAGACCGGCTACGCGGCCTGGCATCCGGTCTCCGGCGCTTCGGGACACCCCGGGATCGCCCTGCTGTTCGCCGCGCTGGGGGACCGTGAGGGAGCGCACCGCCATCTCACGGCCGCGGCCTCGGGCCTCAGAACGCGTCCACCGCTGCCGGCGGGAGCCATGACGGGGCTTCCCGCCCTGGCTTTCGCGGCACGCGTGGCGGCGGGGCGCGGCGGCGCCTACGCCGCGTTGCTGTCGTCCGCCGACCGTTCCCTGACCGCGCTCACGGAAAGGCTCCTGGCCCGCGCCGCCGACGCGCGCGGGAGCGCGGCGGGGGTGCCGATGGCGGTGTACGACGCGGCGTCGGGGCTCTCCGGCCTGGGCCGCCACCTGCTGGGAGCCGGGCACCACGAGCCGTTGACCCGTCGGGTACTTGAGGCACTGGTGGGGCTCGCCTCGCCCACGGTGGTCTCGGGCCGTACCGTTCCGGGGTTCGTCACCGGCGATCCGCTCCGCGTCCAGGATGCCGGCTCCCGCCGCGGGCGGGGCGTCAACCTCGGTATGGCGCACGGGATTCCGGGACCGCTCGCGCTGCTGTCGACGGCCTGGCTCCAGGGTGTGCGGGTCGCGGGGCAGCGCGAGGCCATCGAGTCGATCGCCGAGTGGCTGGTGTCCGTGTGCGAGCACGACACACACGGTCTCTACTGGCCGCAGGCCGTGGCGCTGGACGGACCGGCCGGCCGGCCGCCGCCCGCCCGGGCGGCGTGGTGTTACGGGGCCCCCGGAGCCGGTACGGCGCTGCATCTGGCGGGCCGGGCCCTGTCCGTCGCCCGGTGGCGCGCGACGGCCGCGCACGCGATGGCGGCCGCTCTGAGCCGGCCGCGCCAGATCCGGGACGCCTCGCTGTGCCACGGTGCCGCGGGCCTGCTGTGCCTGGTCGCCGCGATGTGCGCGGAAGCCGAGGGGGAGCAACTCCGCCGCCACATACCGGAATTGGTCGGGGACCTGCTGGACCGCGCCGACCCGGAGCGGCCCTTCCTCTTCTCCGCCCTGCCCCCGTCCACGCACCACGAGCCCGACGTCCCGCTCGACCGTCCCGGTCTTCTCGACGGCGCCGCCGGTGCCGCGCTCGCGCTGAGCGCCCTGTCCGGCCTCCCGGCCGACGGCCGCGGTGGGCTGCCCTGGCAGGCCGTACTGCTGACGGCCTGACCACCGGGAACCCGTCGTCGGACAGAAGGCCTTCTCCTGCCGGGCACGGGTACAGCGCCGCCGGGCCCGAGCCCCGCGCCAGCGCGGCGTGTGCCGGACCGGCACCCTGGGGCGGCCGGTCCGGCGCGTCGCCGTGGGTCAGCCGGCGGAGTCGGCCTGCGCCGCGGAACCGACGACAGCGGGCGGTGCCGCGTCGGCGGACGTGCCCCACTGCGAGGGCTCCGCTCCGACCGTGAACGTCAGGTCACGGGTGCGGCGCAGGGTGTCCGTCGTCAGATACGTCTTTCCGTAGGGCGAGCCGTTCGTGGACACGGACTGCGTGTAGCGGTCGGTGTCCGACGTGCCGGACGCCTTGATCGTCAGCCGGCCCAGCGGGTAGTAGTGCCGGTCCAGCGCGAGGTCCACGCGGTCGAAGACGGGGGTCGAAAGACCCCAGGTGCTGGTGCCGGGCTGTACGGGGAAGATCCCGATGGACGACAGCACGTCCCAGGCGGACATGGTGCCCAGGTCGTCGTTGCCGGTCATGCCGGTCGGTGCGTCGGTGAAGAGGGTCAGCGCGGCGTGCACCACGTCCGTGGTCTTCCAGGGCTGGCCGGTGGACAGGTACGTGTACGGCGCGATGAGGTCGGGCTCGTTCGAGGGGTTGTACTTGTTCGCGTTGTAGTACGAGTACGGCCCGTTGACCCACACCTCACTGGCGGTCTTCGCCGGGTCCCGCACCAACTGGTCGTAGGCGAAGAAGGAGTCGAGCCGGGCGTTCGTGGCCTGCTCGCCGCCGATCAGGCCGACCATGCCGGGGATGTCCTGCGGCACCAGCCACTGGTACTGCCAGGACGTGCCCTCGTGGAAGCCCACGCTCTGCGCCGGGTCGTCGGGCCCGGCGAACGCGCCGCCGGTGTCACGGGCGCGGAAGAAGCCGGTGGACGGGTCGAAGACGCTCCGGTAGTTCTCGGCGCGCTTCGCGTAGCGCGCCGCGTCGGCCTTGTGCCCGAGGTCGCCCGCCATCTGCGCGAGCATGCCGTCGGCCAGCGCGTACTCCAGGGTCGCGGAGCCGCCGTAGTCGTAGTCGGAGTCACCGGGCTTGGCGTGCGTGTGGTTCGCGATGTACGGCACGTAGCCGTCGGCCAGGTACTCCTTGTTGCCCTCGCGTCCGACGGGGGCGGAGTCGGCGGGCGGCACCCCGTCGGCGTTCTTCTTCAGCGCCCGGTAGGCCTGTTCCTCGTACCCCTTGAGGAGCCCCTGCTGAAAGGCGTTGGTGAGGTAGGGGGTGACCGGGTCGCCAGTCATGATGTTGGTCTCGACGGTGCCGTAGCCCCACTTGGGCAGCCAGCCGCTGTCTTTGTCGATCTGGAGCACCGAGATCGCCATGTCCCGCGCCTGCCGCGGCGCGAGCAGCGACAGCAGTTGGCTCTGGGTCCTGTAGGTGTCCCACAGCGAGAAGTTCTGGTAGTACGTGAACCCCTTGGCCCGGTGGGTCTTCTGGTCCCATCCGGTGTACCGGCCGTCCACGTCGCTGCCCGTGTTCGGCGCGAGGAAGGACCGGTACAGCGAGGAGTAGAACGTCTTCTGCTGGGTGTCGGAGCCGCCCTGCGTCCGGACGCTCTCCAGGCGCTTCTCCCAGGCCGACCGCGCGGCCCGCTCGACGGCGCTGAAGGAACGGCCGCCCTCGGCGCGGAGGTTGAGCGCGGCGCCCCGGGCGTCCACGTAGGAGACGGCGGTGGTCGCCTCCACGGTGCGGTTCTTGCTCGTGTCGAAGCGGACGTAGGCGCCGTTGAGGCCGGAGGTCGCGGAGGACTGCCGGGAGCCCGCGGTGACCGTCTCGCCGTTCCAGGTGCCGGAGGTGGTGAACGCCCGGTTGAAGTGAGTGACCGTGTAGACGGTGTAGGGCTTGGTGTCCTGGCAGAAGCCGCTGCCGGTGATCGCCGTACGCACCGTGGTGTCGTTGAGGACCTCGACCTTGGTGGAGAGCGTTTTGTGCAGCGCCTGGCCGGCGTTGAGCAGGACGTTCGCCTTGTCCGTCGCGGGGAAGGTGTAGCGCTGCACACCGGTACGCTCGGTGGCCGTCAGCTCTGCCGTGATACCGGAGTCGAGGCCCACCTTGTAGTAGCCGGGGCTCGCCTTCTCGTCGTCGTGGCTGAAGGTGGCCGCGTACTTCGCGTAGTCCGTCTCACTGACGTCGCCGGTGGTGGGCAGCACCGGCAGGTCGCCGCCGAGGCCGCAGCCCACCCCGGAGAGGTGGACGAGCGAGAAGCCCCTGATCTGGTTCTGCGTGTAGTCGTAGCCGGTGTTGTGGCCGGTGTCCGGCGACAACTGCACCATGCCGAAGGGGACGGTCGCTCCGGGATAGGTGTTGCCCTCGTCCTGGCTGCCGATGAACGGGTTCACCAGGCTGGTGAGCGCGCCGTGCCCGGCGGCGCCCCCCGGGACGGCCTGCGCGGCGGGCGCGGCCAGCGCCCCACCGGTCAGGAGCGCCGCCGCCACCACCCCCAGCGCGCGCAGACACGGGCGCGTCCGCGGGCGCGGATGTCGGGTCCATCTCATCGGGATTCCTCCATGGAGGCGGCCCCCGCTGCCGCACGCGGATGCCCACCTCCGCTAGACAACGTTGTCAGAGCATGGCGCGCCCATTCTTCGAGCGTTGACCCGCACTCGTCAAGAGGCGTGCGGCAGTTGGCCCCGTACCCGGGCCTGCCCGGGCTGCCCCGGCCTGCCCCGGGCGCACGGCGCGGGTCCGGACGGCCCGCGCCGGTCGGTCCGACGCGCGGGACCGGACGGCGGAGGGGCGGTGCCCGGCCGGACGATCCGGTAGGGCACCGCCGGGGCCCGTGCGACCCGGCCCGCACGGCGGCGCGTGCCGCTACGGCGTCACCTTCAGGGCGTCCACCATGCCGACGCGCGTGCTCTGGTTGACGATCCTGATGGTGTGACTGCCCCTGGAGAGGCCCTGTTTGCTCCACACCGTCTGCTGGACCTGACGCGCGCCCGAGACATTCAGGTCGACGGTGGCCTGTTTGGCGTTGTCGAGGTAGATGTCCATCGTCCCCATGTCGCCGTTGCGTTCGGTGAGGAGGTCGACGCCGGTCCCGGTGAAGGTGTACTGGGCGGCCGAGCCGACCGTGGTGCTGTGGTGGGCGTCGTCGTTGTAGTCCCCGTAGCCGCGGCCGGTGGTCGCGTACCAGTCGCTGTCGTACGTCAGCGCCGTGTCGTTGACCATCGGGGCGGCTGTGGCGCCCAGGCCCAAGGTCGAGTCCGTGCCGCTCAGCGTCTTCACGCCCTGATTGGCGGTGCCGGTGAGGGTGGTGGCCGAGTAGCCGCTGAGCGGTTTGGCGGTGCGCTCGACCACGTACCCGGTGCCCGCCGCGGTGCTCAGGGTGAACTCGGAGGCGCTGGTGGTCTGCACGATCGCGTTGTCGGAGAGCCTGCGGACCTGGACCTGCTGGGTGCCCCACGGGTTCACGACGGTGGTGGTGTTGCCGTACAGGCTGCGGATGCCGACGTACTTCGTCTCACCGGCCTCGCGCTCCGAGCTGACGGTGAAGCCGCCGCTGGCCTGCAGCGTGAACTTGCCCGTGAAGGACGGGTCGGACGGGATCGCGGGGAAGACACGGATCTTGCCGTTGTACGACTGGAGCAGGGACTCGTTCATGGCCGAGAGGTTGACGCCGAGGTATTCGAAGACGCCGTTCGTGTTGGCCGTCAGCCCGTTGGGGTAGTTCTGGTACTTCTGGAGCATCTTCTTCATGCCGTCGTACGCCTGGTCGCCGAGGCCGAGCCTGGCCGCCTGGACCGCGTCGTTGGCCCACACGTTGTCGTACGGGAACGGGCGTGTGTTCCAGGTGTTGACGGCCTTCTGCTGGTCGGGGTAGCCGATGCCGGTGACGCTGTAGGGCCAGACGAGTTCGGAGGCGACGTTCTCGTCGTTGCGGGTCTGCGCTATCGGCGGGGTGTGCGGCAGATAGGTGTTCTTGGAGGCGTCCGACGGGTAGGCGATGAGGTGGTCGAGGATGTCCTGCCACCGTGCCGCGAGGTCGCTGTCCTGGCCGAGCTGCTTCGCCGTCCTGATGGCGGCCGGGAACAGGCTGCGCACGGCGGCGAGGTCGGTGATGGCGTTCGGCACGTTCCAATACGTCTCGTGGGCGTTGGAGTTGGCCATGTAGTACGTGCCGGAGGCGTCCTTGGAGAGCATGTTCGCGTAGAACGTGGCGACATCGCGCATGAACGGGTAGGCCGTGTTCCTCAGATAGGCCGTGTCGTTGGTGTACTGGTACTGCGCGTACATGTTCTCCGCGGCCTCGGTGCCGGTGGAGAGGATGTTCTTGGTGTAGTCGCTGTTCACCGTTCCCCGCGCGTTGCCGTCCCAGCCCATGGTCTCGGGCACCCAGAGTCCGTCGACGTTGTAGCGGGTCTTCGTATACGCCTTCAGGGCGGCGGAGTTCCTGCTGTAGAGGTTGTTGAAGGTCGCCATCATGTCGGCGTGGTTGGACGCAAGGAACGAGTTGTACACGTCCCGCTGGTTCCAGTACCAGTACGCGTTCGACCACTTGGTGTTGTCGTCCGTGGCCCGGAAGTCCCCGTTGATGAAGTGGAAGGGGTAGTTGGCGTAGCCGCCGGCCGCGATCATGTAAGTGCCGAGGTAGTAGGCGTTCTCCAGGTAGTCCGCGTCGCCGGAGGAGTTGGAGTACTGGACGAACGACTTCTGCCAGAAGGAGTGCCACCAGTTCTGGTAGTCGCTGAGGGTCTTCGTGTACCCGGTGGACTTCACGGCGTTCAGCGCGTTCTTCGCCTGGGCCACGGAGTCGTGGCCCGCGGCGTTCAGCCTGCTGCTCGACGTGAACCAGATCGTGTAGCTGCTGGACGGGGTGATCGTCAGCCGCACCGTACGGCCGTCGACGACCTTCGCCGTGTACGGGGCGCCCTCGACGGTCGCGGCCAGTGTGGAGCCGAACTTGTCCGGGTCGGCCTGGCCACGGCTGATGCCGGCGCCGCTCGCGTCCGCGTACGTGGACACCGTCTTCCACGTGTCCAGGTTCGGAACGTCCCCGCTGTTGGACAGGTTGCCGAGGTCCCAGAGGCTGAGGTTCAGTGTGATCGCGGAGACTCCCGACCGCTTGTCGTCCACATGGATGCCCATGACCTCCGAGTCGGGCTTGCCCATGACGGTGACGGTCCGGTCGGTGTCGTACTTCGTGGTGAGCGTGCCGTTGTACAGCGACAGCCGCTGCTGGTACGTGCTGTAGCCGCTGTCCATGGCGGGCGTGGTGGCGAGGTTGACGTCACCGGCGCCGAAGGCGGTCTGCTCCGACGAGTCGACGCCGGAGACCTGCATGGTCAGGCCGTTCTGCTGCCAGGCCATCGCGCCGACCCGGCCGTTGCCCACCGTCAGGCCGTCGTCCGGGTCCGTGTTGGGCCGGTTGTAGACGATGTCGTGCTTGGCGAGGTAGTTCGCGTAGTCCACGTTCAGCGCTCCGGTGGCGGAGTTGAACGCGGCGTCGGTGGCCGCGGCGGGCGCGGCCGTGGCGGGCGAGAGGGCGGCGAGGCCGCCCGACACGCAGAGGGCGGCCAGCAGTGCGGCCAGCAGGCGGGGGGATCTCATCGTGTGGCACTCCCACGTACGACAGCGGGCGGGGGACGGAGTACGTCGTGCCTGCCGCGCGGCGCGCCCGGCCGGGGCCATGGCAGGGGGCACGCAAGAGTGACAGGTTCACAACAGGCAGTGAACATCGGAGGTTTGTACCCGTCAAGGGAGTACGCGAGAGTAACTCTGGCCGCCAACCAGTGGGAACACAGCGGGTTTTCACACAGAAAGGCGGTGAAGGAACCGACCGATTGGTCGGACCTCCACCGCCTACGGATCACAGTCCGCTCGGAGCTGGGCGCTGCCGGACCGTGGCCGGCACCGCCATGCCGTACGGGCGGTACGGGCGGTACGGGCGGTCTTGGCAGAGGCAAACCCCGGCGCACGCGCTGCCGGGGCCTGTCGGGTGGCGGTGCGACGCGCTGCCGGGCGCCGTCCGCCGGTGGTGTCAGGTGGACGTCGCGTTGAACTGGTCCGGGTCGAAGCCCGTCCGCTCGTTCCTGTTCAGCGCCGTGATCTGGGCCATGTCCTCCTCGCTCAGCGCGAAGTCGAACAGGTCGAAGTTCTCCTTGATCCGGGACGGCGTCGTCGACTTGGGGAAGACGATGTCGCCCCTGTCGATGTGCCAGCGCAGCGTGACCTGCGCGGCCGTCTTCCCGAGCCGCTCGGCGATCGCGTTGATCACCGGGTCGTCGAGGACCAGCCCCTGCGCGATCGGCGACCACGCCTCGGTCGCGATCTCGTGCTCGGTGTTGAACGCGCGGACGTCGTCCTGCGCGAGGTAGGGGTGGATCTCGATCTGGTTGAGGGCCGGCACGATCGTGGAGGAGTCCAGCAGGCGGCGCAGGTGGTGCGGCTGGAAGTTCGACACACCGATCACGTTGACGTCGCCCGTGCGGTACATCTCCTCCATGGCGTGCCAGGTCTCGGTGAAGTCGCCGACCTTCGGCAGCGGCCAGTGGATCAGGAAGGCGTCCAGGTGCCCGATGTCGAGCGTCTCCAGCGTCTTGCGGAACGCCCGCGCCGCCGCCTCGGGCTCATGGAAGCCGTTGTTCAGCTTGCTGGTCACGAAGATCTCGGTGCGGTCGATCCCGGAGTCCCTGACCGCCTGCCCGACCTCCTTCTCGTTGCCGTACATCTCGGCGGTGTCGATGTGGCGGTAGCCGGTCTCCAGAGCGGTCAGAACCGCCGCGCGCGTGTCCTTCGGGGGGATCTGGAACACCCCGAAGCCCAGCTGAGGGATGCCGACACCGTTGTTGAGGGTGATGGTCGGTACCTCGGTCACGTTTGTTCCTCCGTCGTGGGGGCATCGGTCGTCACCTTCGAGTCCCCCACTGCCGCGATCGGAAACGCGTACCCACCGGTCGCCACTCGCACGGCCCACAGCGGGGCGGGCCGTGGGGGCCTGGGGCCGCCACTTCCCCCCCCCCCCCGGCCCCCCCCCCCCCCCCCACCCCCCGGGCCCCCCCCCCCCCGCCCCCCCGGGGGGGGGGGGGGGCGGCGGCGCGCCTGCGCCGCCGCCAGTCAGCCGTCCGACGGCGCTACCGCGTTCCCGGCCCCGCCCGCCGTCGATGGACGCTGGCCGGGCAGAGAGGGTACGGGCTCGGTGTCCGAGGCCGGCCCCGGCACTACCCCCGCCTCCGGCCCCGAACGGCTGGACCAGGCCGCCCACAGGGCCGCGTAGCCCCCGCCCGCCGCGACGAGTTCGCGGTGCGTGCCCTGCTCGGCGACGCGTCCGCCGTCCAGAACCACCACCCGGTCCGCGGTGACGGCCTGGTCGAGCCGGTGCGCCACCACCAGTGCCGTACGGCCGCGCAGCACCTCGCGCGAGGCCGCCTCCAGCCTCCGCGCCCCCTCGCTGCCCGCCTCGGCCGCCGCCTCGTCGAGCACCGCCACGGGCGGGTCCGCGAGGACGAGCCGCGCGAGCGCCAGTTGCTGCGCCTGTACGGGCGTGATGCCGGTGCCGCCGGAGCCGAGGACGGTGCCGAGCCCGGCCGGGAGGGCCTCGGCCCAGGGCAGCGCGCCCGCCCGGTCCAGGGCGGCCAGGAGCGCGTCATCGGGTGCCCCTGGGCGGGCGAGGCGGAGGTTCTCGGCGAGCGTGCCGGAGAAGACGTGGGTGTCCTGGTCGAGCAGGAGGACGGCCGGCCGGGCCGCGAGCGCCGGCGCACCGCCGGTGCTGCCGTTCCCGCTGGCGCTGCCCGTACTGCCGGTGCTCCCGGCACCGCCGCCGCTGCCCGTACTGGCGGTACTGGCAGTACTGCCGGTGCTGCCGTTCTCGCCAGTGCTCTCCTTCCCGCCGGTGCTGCCGGTGCCGCCAGTGCCCCCGTTCCCGCCGGTGCTGCCGGTACTGCCGGTACTGCCGGTACTGCCGGTGCTGCCGGTGGCCTCGCTGTCCCCGATGTGTACCGCTCCCCCGGTCGGCGGGTGCACCCCGGCGATGATCCTGGCGAGCGTGGACTTGCCCGCGCCGCTCGGCCCGACGAGCGTGACCTGCTCGCCGGGCGCGATCACCAGGTCCACGCCGTGCAGGACCGGGTGTCCGGGCCGGTAGTCGTGGGTGATCCCGAGGGCCCGCACGGCGGGCGGCCCCGCCATGGCGCGCTCGCCCGCGCCCGCGGGGTTCGCGGCGTCCGGGTCGGTGAGGTCGCCGCCGGGCCCGGGCGCGAGGTCGGCCGCGCCGACCAGGCGGGCGAGACCCGCCGCCGCCTCCTGCGCGGTGCCGGCGAGCGCGAGCAGGGTGTTGACCGGGTCGAAGAGACGGGTGAACATCAGCGCGGCCGCGGTGGCCTCACCGACCCGTACCTCGCCCGCGTGGACGAGGAAGTACCCCGTGACGAGGATCAGGCCGAGGCCGATGAACTCCGCGATGTTCAGGCGCCCGAAGAACCGGGACCGCAGCACGGCCGCCCGTACCGCGTAGTCCACGGCCTCCGACGAGCGCTCGGCGACCCTGCGCGTGTGGTCCCGGCTCAGCCGGAAGGCCCGTACGGCCGGTGCGCCGGAGACCGACTCCAGGATCTGCCGGGACCGTTCACCGCCCGCCACCCGCTGCGCCGCGTACAGCGGGGTGGACATCCTGAGGTACCAGCGCAGCGTCGCCGCCTGTACGGGCACGGCGCACAGTCCCGCGAGGGCGAAGCGCCAGTCCAGCGCGGCGAGTCCGACGAGGGTGAACCCGATGGTGAGCGCGGAGGAGGCGATCTTGGGCAGGACCTCGCGCAGCGCGGCGGCGACGAGCGCGGAGTCGTCCCCGATGCGGGCGGCGAGGTCGCCCGCGCCGGCCTCCTCGACACGCTGTGCGGGCAGCGCGAAGGCGCGGGCGATGACGCGTTCCCGCAGCCGTGCGAGCGCGCTCTCGCCGACCTGCGCGCTCAGTGCGTTGCCCGCGGCGGTCAAGACCGCCTGGGCGAGGGCGCCGGCCAGCAGGATCGCGGTGGCCGTGGTGACGGCCCCGTATCCCTCTTTCCGGGTCACGGCGTCGACGATGCCGCCGAGCGCGAGCGGGGCGACGAGTGCGGCGGCCGAGCCGCAGACGAAGACGGCGGCGGTGACGACGGTGAGCCACCGGTGGCGGGCGACCAGTTCCAGGGCGGCGCGCCGGGTCCGCGCGCCGGTCGCGGTGGGAAGCAGTTCCCTGACGGTGCCGCTCACGCGAACACCGCCGCGCGGTAGCCGGGGTGGGTCGCGGCGAGGCCCGCGTGCGACGCGACGGCGGCGACCGTGCCGCCGTCCAGGAGTACGACGCGGTCGCAGGACGCGAGCAGGTTCGGGGAGGAGGTGATGAGGACGGTGGTGCGCCCGGGGCGCAGCGCCCTGACACCGTCGGCGATCCGCGCCTCGGTGACCGAGTCGACCGCCGTGGTGGGTTCGTGCAGGACGAGGACCGGCGGATCGGCCCGCAGGGCGCGGGCGAGCGCGACGCGCTGGCGCTGCCCGCCGGAGAGGAACGCTCCCTGTTCGCCGATGCGGGTGCGGATGCCGTCCGGCAGGGCCGCGACGACCTCGTCGGCCGCCGCGGCGGCCAGTGCGCGCTGGTCCGCGGCGTCACCGGCCGTGTCGTGCTCCCCGCCGTCGCGGATGCGGAGGTTGTCGGCGACGCTGCCGTCGAAGAGGTACGGGTGGTGCGGCGCGACCAGGAGCGCGGCGCGCGCCGATTCCAGCGGGAGCGCGTCGAGAGGGGTGCCGTCCAGGATGACGGTGCCGGACTCGGCGGCGCCCTCGCCGTTGAGGCAGCCCACCAGCTCGGCCGCGGTGGCCGGGTCGGGCACGACGATGCCGAGGTGCTCGCCGGGCCCGACGTCGAGCGACACCCCGCGCAGGCGTCCTGCGTGCAGCGCGCGCAGCGACAGTGCGCCCGGCGTGTCGCTCGGCAGCGACGGTCCTCCTCCCCCGTCCCCCGCCCGGTCCCCATGGGTCTTGTGGGTCTCGTGGTCCCGGCCGCGTCCGGTCGCCGCGTCCGCCAGCGCCGCGGCGCCTCCCCCGTCCTCGGGCAGCAGGACGGCGATCCGCCCGGCGGAGGCGCGGGCACGGGCGAGCGCGGGCCCGAAGGACATCAGCACCTGGGTGGGGCCGATCAGGAACTGGCAGAGTCCGACGCAGGCGATCAGGTCGCCGAGGCTGATGTCCCCGGTGAGCGCGAGGCGTCCCGCGACCAGCGCGACGGCCGCGACGAGGACCCCAGCGAGCAGCAGTGCGGTGCCGTCGAGCAGCGCCTCGGAGCGCGCGGCGACGAGGGTGGCGCGGAGGCTGGTGCTGTTGGCCTGCGCGTACCGGGCGTACGCGGGGCGCTCGGCGCGCAGTCCCTTCAGGACGCGCAGCCCTGCGACGAAGTCGACGGCCGTCCCCGCGGCGCGCGCGGCAGCGGCCTGCTCCTCGGCGCCCTTGCGTTCCAGCGGACGGCCGAGCCGGTTCATGCCGACGAGAACGGCCGGGGTGCCGACGACGATCAGCAGGCCGAGCGGAAGGGACATCCGCAGCAGCAGGACCGCGGCGAGCACCAGGGCGACGACGGCCCCGGCGGTGACGACGAGGCTCGCGTTGAACTGGCCCACGCGCTGCGCGTCCGAGGTGGCGACGGACAGCAGCTCGCCGGGGGTCCTGCCGCGTATGCCGGGCGTCCGCGCGCCGTCGGCCGCCAGCAGCCGCCCCGCGGCCCGTACCCGCAGGTCGTGCGCGGCCCGTTCGGACGAGAGGATCGCGGAACGGGAGCCGAACCGGAAGGACAGGGAGAGCCCGAGGAAGTCGAGGGCCAGCACGCCGAGCCAGAGCAGGAGCGCGTGGAGGGAACCGCCGTCCACGGCCCGGTCCACGACGACCCCGACGAGTACCGGCACCAGCGCCTCGCCCGCCTGGTGGACGCAGGCGAGCGCGGCGGCGAAGGACAGTTTCCCGCCGAGCGAGCGGGCCGTCGCCACGAGCAGGGCGTCGGAGCCGGTGGCTCGGCGGCCCGTCGCGGAGCGCGGGGCGCGGTCGGGGCCATCCGTGGCGTCGGGCATGCGAAGGAGTCACCTCTCGGAGGACGGACGGGTCCTGGCGTGGCCGGCCCGGTGGCGGGGCGGCCTCGGCGCGGTCCCCGTCATGGCGGCCGGGCGGGCGGACCCCGGAGCCGAGGCTATCCGTGCGGCGCGTTGGCGTACAGGCGATACAGTGCCGTTTCATGTCGCCGAACGGACACGCGAGCCGGACGCGCTCCCGGCGGGACGCCCGGCCGAGCGGACACCAGTGTGCCCAGGGAGGCACGCGGCAGGACGGAGCCGGGGGGGGGGGGGGGGGGGGGGCCGGCCGGGGGGGGGCCCCCGCCCGGCGCGGGGGGGGGGCCCCCCCCCCCCCCCCCCCCCCCCCCCCCGCGGGGCCGGGGGGGGGGCTGGGGGCCCCCCCCGCGGGGGCCCCGGCCCCGGCGGGGGGGGGGGGCGGGCCCGGCCGGGGGGGGCCCCCCCCGCCGGCGAGGCCCTTCGTGTCGTCAGCTTCGACATGCCGCGCGGCCGGCGTTTCGGCCGGCACGAGCACGACGTCCACCAGTTGGTGTGGGCGCCCGCCGGGGTCCTGGGCGTGGACGTCGCGGAGCACGAGTGGGTACTGCCGCCGACGCTTGCGCTGTGGATTCCGGCGGGCGTCCCGCACGCCACGACGGCCACCCGCCCGGCGCTGATGCGCAGCGTGTACCTGCTGCCCGGGCGGTGCCCCGTGCGGTGGACACAGCCGACGGTCGTCGCGGTCGGCCCGCTGCTGCGGGAGCTGATAGCGCATCTCGCCGATCCCGGTCCCGGTCTCGGCCGGGAGCCGCGCCGCAGGGCGGAGGCCGTGCTGTTCGACCTGCTGCGGCCGGTCGGGGTGACGACGATCGAGGTCCCGATGCCGGCCGACGAGCGGGCGCGGCGGGTGGCGCGTGCGCTGATCGCCACGCCCGCCGACCCGCGGGCGCTCGCGGACTGGGGCCGGGACGTGGGTGCGAGCGCGCGGACGCTCGCCCGTCTCTTCAGCGCGGAGACGGGGCTGTCGTTCGGCCGGTGGCGGACCCGGGTGCGGCTGCGGGCGGGGCTCGAACACATGGCGGCGAACCGGCCGCTCAGCGCCGTCGCCCGGCATGTGGGGTACACGACGCCCAGTTCGTTCGTGGCCGCGTTCCGGAAGGAGACGGGCCGTACGCCTGGCGCGTACTTCGCCGCGGGCGAGCGGCCCGAGCGCTGAGGCCCGACGCGCCACCTGAGGCAGGAGCCGGTCCCGGACCGCGGCCTTGCGGCGGCGGGCCCCGGGGTTACCGGCGGACGGCGGGAAATGCGAGACTTCGGGTCGTGCGTGACTTCGAATTGCTCGTCATCGGATCGGGCCCCGGCGGTCAGAAGGCCGCCATCGCCGCCGCGAAGCTCGGCCACCGCGTCGCGGTGGTGGACCGCCCGCAGATGGTCGGCGGTGTGTCCATCCACACCGGAACCGTCCCCTCCAAGACGTTGCGCGAGGCGGTGCTCTATCTCACCGGGCTCTCCCAGCGCGACCTGTACGGCCAGAGCTACCGGGTCAAGGACGACATCACGGTGGCCGACCTGACCGCCCGCACGGACCATGTGATGCGGCGCGAGGTCGACGTCGTACGCAGCCAGCTCTCCCGCAACCAGGTCACCCTGATCACCGGGACGGGCCGGTTCGAGGACGCCCACACCGTCGCCGTCAAGGACCCGGAGGGCAGGGAGAAGCTCTTCACCGCCGACAACATCGTCGTGGCCACCGGCACGAAGCCCGCGCGCCCGGCCAGTGTCGAGTTCGACGACCGTACGATCATCGACTCGGACGGCATCCTCAACATGGACCGGGTGCCCCGGTCCATGGTCGTCGTCGGGGCCGGTGTCATCGGCATGGAGTACGCCTCGGTGTTCGCGGCGCTCGGCACCAAGATCACCGTGGTCGAGCAGCGGGCGACGATGCTCGGCTTCTGCGACGGAGAGGTCGTCGAGGCGCTCAAGTACGAGCTGCGCGACCTGGGGGTCACCTTCCGGTTCGGCGAGACCGTGGCGGCCGTGGAGCGGCACGAACGCGGCGCGCTGACCGTCCTCGCGAGCGGCAAGAAGATAGCGGCCGACGCGGTGATGTACTCCGCCGGCCGGCAGGGCCTCACCGACGAGCTCGGGCTGGACCGGGCGGGGCTCACGGCCGACAAGCGCGGGCGGATCACCGTCGACAAGCAGTACCGCACGAGCGTGCCGCACATCTTCGCCGTCGGCGACGTCATCGGCTTCCCGGCCCTCGCCGCGACGTCGATGGAGCAGGGCCGGGTGGCCGCCTACCACGCGTTCGGCGAACCGGTCGACGAGATGGACGAGCTTCAGCCGATCGGTATCTACACGATCCCCGAGATCAGTTTCATCGGCCGTACCGAGGACCAGCTCACGGATGCCTGCGTGCCGTTCGAGGTCGGAGTGTCCCGCTACCGGGAGCTGGCGCGCGGCCAGATCATCGGCGACGGGCACGGGATGCTGAAGCTGCTGGTGTCCCCCGAGGACCGTTCGCTGCTGGGGGTCCACTGCTTCGGCACGGGCGCGACGGAGCTGGTGCACATCGGCCAGTCCGTGATGGGCTGCGGGGGCACCGTCGACTATCTCGTGGACGCGGTCTTCAACTACCCGACGCTCGCGGAGTCGTACAAGGTGGCCGCCCTGGATGTGACCAACAAGATCCGGCAGATCGACCGCATGGAGCACTGATCCCGCGCGGGGTCCGCTCTTCGTCCCCTCAGGCGGTGTCCCGCAGGCCGAGCGTGGCGACGGCGGCCCGTGCGCCCTTCTCGACGAGCGATATCCCGGCGTCCATGCCGGTGTTGCCGGACGAGAGGGTGGCCAGCAGGACGCGGTGGCCCCCCGCGGTGACCAGGCCGATGCTGTTGATGTCCCACTTGCCGGTGGCGCTGCGGGGCAGCCAGCCGTTCTTGAGCCCCGTGGGGGTGCCGCCCGCGGACACGCCCCACCGCTGGTCCTTCTCGACGCGCGCCATCAGGGAGCTCGCGTACGAACGGGACGCCGCGCTCAGCACGGAGTGGCCCGTTCCGTAGATCGCGGACAGCAGGGTGAGCTGGTCGTGCGCCGTGGTCTGGGTGAGCCCCCACAGTCCGCCCGCGCCCGCCGTGGTGTGGGTGAGGCCGAGGCGGTGGTTGGCGCGGGTCAGGCCCGCGGTGCCGCCGATGGTGTTCCAGAGGTGGTCGGTCGCCTTGTTGTCGCTGGCCCTGATCATGTCCGAGGCGAGGGAGCGCTGGGAGTCGGTGAGGCCGTGCCCAGCGTCCTGGGCCTGGAGCAGCAGGGCGGCGAGCACGTCGACCTTCACGATGCTCGCGGTGTCGAACGCGGCCTCTCCCGATGTGCCGTAACCGGCCCGGCGGCCGTCGGTGAGATCGAGAGCGGCGATGGAGAGCGCGGCCCGTGAGCCCTTGTCGAGAGTGATGGGCAGCTCGTGCACGGCCGCTCCGGCCTTCTCGGCGGCGCCGTCCCCGGCGGTCGCGGTGGCGGTGGACAGCGAGGCGCGCAGGGCCGCGCCGGACGACGGCCAGGGCGCCGCGGTCGGGCCGAGCGCGTCGGCCGACACCACGGGCGAGGGCAGCAGACGGGTGCCGCCCCCGGACTCCGCCGACGCCACCGGCCGGGGGGCGCCGGACTGCCGGGGGATCTTCGGCGCGGGCGCGGTACGGGCCGCCGCACGGGTGGGCCCGGAGCCTCCGGCCGCGTCGGCGCTGTCGGTCACCGCCCAGCCCGCCACGAGGAGCGCGACGGCGGCGGAGGTGTACAGGAGCGGGCGACGGCGCTGCGCGGCAGCGGCGTGCGCGGGCGGGGCTGACCGGACCATAGGGGTGAGCGTAGGAACCCTGGTCGCGGAAAAACTACCCCTGCGTATGAACGATAGATCACACGTTTGAACTCAAGGAACGCGTCCCGCTGAACTCAGGGAGCACGTCCCGCGCTCCGCGCACGCAGGCACCCCGGCCTCTCCTGCGAGGCTCTGAGCCCGCTCACTCCGGCCGGTCCCAGCCGAAGAACTGGCTGGTCAGCTCGTTGCGGAAGGTACCGGACGGGTCCATGCGCGCCGCCAGCGACCGGAAGTCCCCGAAGCGGGGATACAGCTCCCGCAACCGGTCGCCGCCCATGACGAACACCTTGCCCCAGTGCGGGCGCGCGGCGAACGGCGCGAGCGCCTCCTCCATCGCGGCGAGCACCGGTGTCACCGCGCCGAGGTCCGGCACCCAGGTGAAGTGGAACGCGACCGAATCGCGGCCGTGCGCCGGGTCGAGCCACAGACCGGTGGCCGCCACCGTGCGGATCTCGCCGATCTGGAGGACGGGCGCCATCCGGTCGGCGACGGTGCGCAGCGCCTCGTAGGCCGCGAGGGCGTCCTTCCGGGCCACGAAGTACTCGCTCTGGAGCTCGTCGCCGTTGCTCGGGGTGAACTGGGCCCTGAAGTGCGGCAGCCGCTCGTGCCAGGGCCCCGGCTCGCCGCCCTGGACCGTGCAGTGCACCGGGTCCATGCCGGGCACCGGGTGCCGCGCGCCGTCGGCGAGGCGCGCCCCGAGCCAGCGCCCCGGCGCGGCGGCCGAGCCACTGTCCGTACCGGGCACCGGGTCCCCGACCCGCTGCTTGAGCCACACCTGGTCGATCTCGTCGGCACGCCACCGCGTGAACAGGCTGACGCTGTACGCCGCCGAGAGCACCTCGTCGAGCCGCTCGCGCAGCACGCTGCCCGGCAGCCCCTCGTACACCCACTGCCGCACCTCGAAGGCGGGCACCAGGTCGAGGGTCGCCCGCGTCACGATGCCGAGGGAACCCAGGGCGACCACCGCGCCGTCGAAGTCCGCGTCGCCGCGTTCCAGGGTGCGCAGTGAGCCGTCGGCGGTGACCAGTTCGAGCGCGCGGACGGCCGTGGCGAGCGAGCCGTTGCCCGTGCCGGAGCCGTGGGTGCCGGTGGCGCAGGCGCCCGCGAGCGAGATGTGCGGCAGTGATCCCAGGTTGTGCAGCGCGAGTCCCGCGCGGTGCAGCGCGTCGGTGAAGCCTGCGAACCGCAGGCCGCCCGAGACGGTGGCCGTGCGGGCCGCCCGGTCGATGTCGACGCTCGCGGGCAGCCCCGCGACGGAGATGAGATCCCCCGTGGTGTCGGCCAGGGCGTTGAACGAATGGCCGCTGCCGAGCGCCCGTACGGAGCCGCTCGCGGCCACGGTCTCGCGCAGTTCGTCGACGGTCGTGGGAGTGCACACGCGTGCGGCGTGGAAGACGATGTTGCCGGCCCAGTTGGCGGAAATCCGGTCGGGTGTCGATCCGGTCGTGCGGCGCACGGCTGTCTCCTTCGGCTGGCTTCGCTGGAATGACGGCCCGCCGCCGGCACCGCGCCGGCGGTCGAACGTGATCGAATACGCGGGAACTCCGAGAACTCTGACATGCCGGGTCAAGACCGTCGGAAGGCAGGTGGGTCCATGCCCGACCAGGCGCCCGTCACACAGCGGTGGGCCGTCCCCGGGCTGCTGCTCCTCACCTTCGCCACGGGTCTGGTGGACGCCTTCTGCTACCTGCGCCTCGGCCGGTCCTTCGTGGGCAACATGACGGGCAATGTGCTGCTGCTGGGGTTCTCGGCGGCGCCCCGCTCCGGTCTTTCGGTCGCCGGGCCGCTGGTGGCGATGGCGATGTTCGCCACGGGTTCGCTGCTCGGCGGGCGGATCGGCAGGGCGGGGCGGGCGCC
>NZ_JAIUKE010000105.1 GCF_020176795.1 Streptomyces sp. 8L | reverse complement strand
GGGACGTACGAGCTGGTCCGCCCGGGGACGTCCGGCGGCCCGCGGTGCCTGCCCGGGGCGGGCGGGGTGTGGTGCTGCGGCGCCGGGGGCTGGGTGCGGTGCGGCGGGTGGTGGTACGGCGGGGCCGGGACGGACTGCGACTCGCAGGTGTTGCCGAACGCGGGGTTCAGCAGCCCGATGACGTCGATGGTGTCGCCGCACGCGTTGACCGGGATGTCCAGGGGGACCTGGGCCAGGTTTCCGGAGAGCAGGCCGGGGGAGTTCTGGGCGGTCCCGGACGCCTCGGAGCCGGAGCCCGCCTGAACGGACTGGCCGCCCGCCGTGGCGCCCGCGGGACGGTGCTGGGCCGCGGCCGTGTGAGCCGGTGCCGCGGGAGTGGCCGACTGGGGCGTGCCCATCGGCGCGCCCTGGGACGGGACCGTCTGGCCGGGCCGGGGCATCGGCTTGTGCGCCGGTGCGGGCAGCGGCGCGGGGGCGGCGTGCCGGCCCGAGCTCGGCGCGGCCCGGTTGCCGGCCGCGTCCCGGCGGGCGGGGGACTGCGCCGTCGCGTCCCGGTGCGCCCGCTCGTACTGCCCGTGCGGCGCCGTCACATTGGCGCAGGTGTTGCCGAACGCCGGGTTCAGCAGCGCGACGACGTCGACGCTGTTGCCGCAAGCGTTCACCGGGATGTCCACCGGCACCTGCACGTTGTTGCCGGACAGCACTCCGGGGGAGCCGGCCGCCGTGCCCTGCGCGTCCGACGCGAAGGCGTGTCCGCCGCCGAGGGACAGCACACTTGTCGCCGCGGCGGCCGTGAGCAGCCCTTTGCTGATGAGGTCTCGCATCTGGTCTTTTCTCTCCTGCTGACAGGGGGTCGGCACCGTTGCGGGGTGGCCGGGCCGCCGCAGCGGGCGGCCGGATGCGCGGGCCCCACGCGCGGACCGGGTCGGCCGTGCGCGGGGGAGCCGCGAGAGAGCCGACGTCAGTCGGTGTTGACGCAGGTGTTGCCGAACGCCGGGTTCAGCAGCGCGACGATGTCGACGCTCAGACCGCAGGCGTTCACCGGGATGTGGACCGGGACCTGGATCACGTTGCCGGACAGCACGCCCGGCGACTTGGCGGCGACGGCGCCGGCACCGGCGTCGGCCATCGCGGGGGCCGCTGCGCCGGCCGCCATGAGCAGCCCGGCGGCGACGGAAGCTGCCTTCATGCCCTTCATGTTGAGTCCTTTCTGCAGCGGAGAACGCGCGTCCGCACGACTCTCGTGGTCCGCGGGCCTCGGACATTCCGGCCCGTACAGCCGCTGCGGGAACTCCAACGATCGGAAAGTGGCAAGGAAACTGTTCCGCATTACCGCTTCCGCCCGTTCACTCGATTGCCGCGTTGTGCATTTTCGTTTCTGCGCCTATTTCACGCGGCGGACGCGGGGCGTGCGCGTCCGGTCGGCTCAGGCGAACCGTAAAACACGAAAAAAAGAAAAACAGCCGGCCCGGGCGGTGTGCCCGGGCCGGCCGCGCGCCATCCCTGCGAGGGTCGGGGCGAGGGTCAGCCGTTGGCCGTGCCGTTGCCCGAGAGCACCGGGATCTGGTCCGCGAGGTGCGACAGGTCCTCGTCGCCCTTGGCCTGCGTCGAGCCGTCGGCGCACTGCTGGTTCTGCGGGTTGGACAGGGCGTTGACGTCCTGGACCGTCACCGGCACCAGGCCGACGAGCGAACCGACGTTGACCTTCGCGGGGACGCCGAGGCAGAGCTTGTTGAGCGAGCCGCCCACCAGAGTGCCCTGGAGGGACTCGTCACCCTTGGTCGTGGCGTTGGCGAACGAGTCCTTCGCGCCGTTGCCGCTGGCCGAGGTGGTGCCGTGGCTGTTGCCGACGGCCATCGCCTGGGGCGCCACCATGGCGGAGGCGCCGACTACGGAAGCGGCGACTGCGGCTCCCGCCATAATCTTCTTGATCACGGTTGGGTTTTCCTTTTCTCGGCGGTGCGAAGTGGTGCGCCCTGTACCAACCGTGACGTCCCGCTTTGGTTCCGCTTCTTCACTCGATCGGCTTGACGGAGTACCCGGACTGACCGCTGGGCCGTTGGAGTGAATGCACAGAACTAAACCATCGGTGCGCAGTTGCTCAGTGCGCCCCGGCCAGATGGGGCGATCCTTCAGAAGGGGACTCATCGTGATCAAGAAGGTTATGGCGGGAGCGGCCGTCGCCGCCTCCGTCGTGGGCGCCTCGGCCGCACTCGCCCCGCAGGCGATGGCCGTCGGCGACAGCAACGGCACCACCGCGCTGAGCGGCAACGGCGCCGCGCAGTACTACGGCAACTCCGCGACCTACGGCAACATGAGCCCGCAGATGGCGCTCATCCAGGGGTCGCTGAACAAGCCCTGCATCGCTCTGCCGGCCAAGGCCAACCTCGGTTCGCTCGTCGGCCTGGTGCCGATCTCCGTCCAGGACATCAATGTCCTGTCGAGCCCGCAGAACCAGCAGTGCACCGAGAACTCGACGCAGAGCAAGGGTGACGAGGCGCTGTCGCACATCCTCGACAACGTCCCGCTGCTGTCCGGCAACGGTACGGCGAACCACTGACCGTCCGCTGCCACGGCCGGGCGTCGGCGCCCCCGCTCTCGGCGGCGTGCCCGGCCGGCCTTGTCTAAGCGCGGTGACGCACCGCGGTGGGCCATCCGGGGGACGGTACGAAACCGAACCCCGACGGCCAAGTTGAATGACCCGGACTCCACCGGTGGAGTCCGACACTCCGGAAAGGTATTCACATGAAGAAGCTGTGGGCAACCGCCGCCGTCGCCGCAACGATCGCCGGCGGCGTGGCCGCCGCGGCCGCTCCGGCCATGGCCGTGGGCGACGACTCGGGCACGGTGTCGGCCAGCGGCAACGGTGCGGAGCAGAGCTTCGGCAACTCCGCGACCAAGGGCGACATGAGCCCCCAGCTGAGCCTGATCGAGGGCACGCTGAACAAGCCCTGCATCGGCCTGCCGGCCAAGGTCAACGCCGGTTCGCTCGTCGGCCTTGTGCCGGTCACGGTCCAGGACGTCAACGTTCTGGCCAACCCGCAGAACCAGCAGTGCACCGAGAACTCCACCCAGGCCAAGGGCGACGAGCCGCTGTCGCACATCCTGGACCAGATCCCGGTCCTGTCGGGCAACGGTGTCGGCAACCACTGACACACCCCACGTACCGGGGGCCCGGTCCCGCGCACACCGCGCGGGGCCGGGCCTCCGGCATTGGTGTGTAGTGTGCACGGGTGCTCACCGTGACCTCCGTGAATGTGAACGGGCTGCGCGCCGCCGCGAAGAAGGGCTTCGTCCCCTGGCTGGCGCGGACCGCGGCCGACGTCCTGTGCCTCCAGGAGGTACGGGCCGAGCCCGGCCAGCTGCCCGCGGAGGTACGGGAGCCGGAGGGCTGGCACACCGTGCACGCGCCCGCCGAGGCGAAGGGCCGGGCGGGCGTCTCCCTCTACTCGCGGCGCGAGCCGGACCGGGTGCGGATCGGCTTCGGCAGCACCGAGTTCGACGCCAGCGGCCGGTACGCGGAGATCGACCTGCCGGGGGTGACGGTCGCCAGCCTCTATCTGCCGTCCGGCGAGGTGGCGACCCCGCGCCAGGACGAGAAGTACCGCTTCATGGCGGAGTTCCTGGTCTACCTGGGTGAGCTGCGCGAGCGGGCGGCGGCCGACGGCCGGGAGGTGCTCGTGTGCGGCGACTGGAACATCGCGCACCAGGAGGCCGACCTGAGGAACTGGCGCGGCAACCGCAAGAACTCCGGCTTCCTGCCCGAGGAGCGCGCCTGGCTCTCGCGGGTGTACGAGGAGACGGGCTACGTCGACGTCGTGCGCGCGCTGCACCCGGACCAGGAGGGCCCGTACTCCTGGTGGTCCTACCGTGGGCGGGCCTTCGACAACGACACGGGCTGGCGGATCGACTACCACGCCGCGACCGGAGGCCTCGCGGCCCGCGCGCTCAAGGCCGTCGTGGAGCGCGCCGCGAGCCACGACGAGCGCTGGTCCGACCACGCGCCGGTCACCGTCACGTACGGCCCCTGAGGACCGGACCGCGCGGCTCCTACCGCCCCAGCGGTCCCTGAGGACCGGGCCCCCTGGCTCCTACCGGCCCAGCGGTCCCCGCGTGTCCCGCGCCTCGCGGCGTTTCGGGCGGGCGCTTTCCCTCTTCGTGGTGTCCGGCGCACGGTCCGCCGCCTTCGTACTGTCCGGCGCACGGCCCTCCGCGGCCGTGGCGAGGCGGTGGTCGAGGGCGAGGGAGAGCTCCGCCTCCACCACGCTCCGGGCCAGCGGGCGCAGCGTGTTCGGGTCGGCGTCCGGGGCGTGCGCGTTGAGCAGCCCGGTGAACAGGGCGGCGAGGGCGTCCGCGTGGGCGCGTACCTCGCGGCCCGCCGCCAGTACGGCGGAGAGCGGCACGCCCGAGCGGACCAGGGACGAGGAGACGTCGAGGAGGCGGCGGCTCATGTGGACGAGGTGGTCGCCGTCGGTGGCGAGGTAGCCGAGTTCCAGGGCCTCGGCCAGGTTCTCCGGCGTCACCTCGGCCTCGAAGTAGTCGGCCATCTCCTCGGGGGAGAGGCTGACCGGCGTCTCCTCGGTCGGCGCGTTCATCCCGAGGACGTCGTGGATGCCGCGGCCGTTCTCCAGGGCGGTCGCGAGGTCCGCGATGCCGTTGAGGTTGTGGCCGCGCTCAAGCAGCCCCGCGATCGTGCGCAGCCGGGCCAGGTGGTGGTCGTCGTACCAGGCGATACGGCCGTCGCGGCGCGGCGGCGGGAGCAGGCCGCGCTCGCGGTAGTAGCGCACCGTACGGGCGGGCAGGCCGGCCGCCTCGGCCAGCTCCTCCATGCGGTACTCGCGGCCCGCGCCGCCGCGGGGGTCTCGGTGATCGTCCGGCATCCCGCCAGCCTATGACCGGACCCGCCGCGCCGCGGACGTACTGCCGGTAACTCATGGGCGCGCACCCCCTACCCATCAGTACGCGGGTGCTCTACGCTCCCATCGTGCCAGTGAATGCTGGCATGGTTGGAGGCGAGTATGGGACAGCACAGGCATGTGCGCGTGGCCGTGATCGGGTCCGGGTTCGCCGGGATCGGCGCCGCCGTACGACTGCGCCGTGAGGGCATCACCGACTTCGTGGTGCTGGAGCGCGCCGACTCCGTGGGCGGGACCTGGCGCGACAACGACTATCCGGGGTGCGCCTGCGACGTGCCGTCGCACCTGTACTCGTTCTCGTTCGCGCCCAACCCCGACTGGCCGCGCGCCTTCTCCGGGCAGCCCTACATCCGGGCGTACCTGGAGGACGTCGTCGACACCTTCGGCCTCGCCCCCCACCTCAGGCTCGGCCACGAGGTCACCTCGGCGCGGTGGGACGAGGACGAACTGCGCTGGGTCGTCGAGACGGCGCCGGGCGCCACGTTCACGGCGGACGTCGTGGTCTCCGCGGGCGGCCCGCTCTCCGACCCCAGGACCCCCGACATCCCCGGGCTCTCGTCCTTCCCCGGCCGCGTCTTCCACAGCGCGCGCTGGGACCACGGCTACGACCTGCGCGGCAAGCGCGTCGCCGTCGTCGGTACGGGCGCCTCGGCGATCCAGGTCGTCCCGGCCATCCAGCCCGACGTGGCCCGGCTCACCCTCTTCCAGCGCACGCCCCCGTGGGTCCTGCCGCGCCGCGACCGGGCCATCACCGGCGTCGAACGCGCCCTGCACCGGGCCGTACCCGCGACGGCCGCCCTGCGCCGCCAGACCCTGTGGGGCCTGCGCGAGCTCCAGGTCCAGGCGTTCACCAAACACCCCGGCGAACTCGGCCTCGTCGAGGCGCTCGCCCGCAGGCACCTGGCGAAGGCGGTGCCCGATCCCGCGCTGCGGGCCCGGCTGACCCCGTCGTACCGCATCGGCTGCAAGCGAATCCTGCTGTCCAACACGTACTATCCGGCGCTCGCGCGGCCCAACGTCGACGTCGTCACGGCCGCGCTCGCCGAGGTGCGCGGCAGCGAACTCGTGGGCCAGGACGGTTCCACCGCCGAGGCCGACGCGATCGTCTTCGCCACCGGCTTCCACGTCACCGACATGCCCATCGCCGAGCGCGTCACCGGCGCGGGCGGGCGGACCCTCGCCGAGGCCTGGAGCGAGGGCGGCATGCGCTCCCTGCGCGGCGCCACCCTCGACGGGTTCCCCAACTGGATGACGATCATCGGACCCAACACGGGCCTCGGCAACTCCTCGATGATCCTCATGATCGAGGCCCAGCTGAACTACCTCGCGGACTATCTGCGCAAGCTGGGCTCCCTGGACCGCGGGGGCCGGGGCCGCCGCGCGGCGCTCGACGCCAGGCCCCGTGCCGTCCACGCCTGGAACGAGCACGTGCAGGAGCGGATGGCGCGCACGGTGTGGAACACCGGTGGCTGCACCAGCTGGTACCTGGACGCCGAGGGCCGCAACACCACCGTGTGGCCGGGCACCACCGCCGAGTTCAAACGGGCCACGCTGCGCGTCGAGGCCTCCGAGTACGACATCGTCCGGCAGCCGGACACCCCGTTGCCCGCGCGTGCGGCAGCCGCCCGCGACGCCGCAGAGAAGGAGGCCGCACAGTGAACTTCCGCCCCCTGCCCAGCCGTACGGTGGACTCCCGCCCGCAGCCAAGCGGCACGGCGAACCCCCGCCCCCTGCCCAGCCGTACGGTCGAGGCCGTCTCCGCGGACGGGTCCCGGATACACATCGAGACCTACGGCGCCGACGGCGCCCCAGCCGTCGTCCTCTCGCACGGCTGGACCTGCAACATCGCCTTCTGGTCCGCGCAGATCGCGGACCTCGCCGCCGACCACCGGGTCATCGCCTACGACCAGCGCGGCCACGGCGCGAGCCCGGCCGCGGCGGCCGACGGGTACTCCACCGAGGCGCTCGCCGACGACCTGGAGGCCGTGCTCGACGCGACCCTGGCCCCGGGCGAACTGGCCGTGCTCGCCGGGCACTCCATGGGCGGCATGACCATGATGGCCGCCTCCGCGCGGCCCGCGTTCCGCGAGCACGCCGCCGCCGTCCTGCTGTGCAGCACGGGCGCGTCGCGGCTGGTCTCCGACGCGCGCGTGGTGCCGATCCGGGCAGGCCGGCTGCGTACCGGCATCACGCGCCGCATACTCGGCGCCCGCGCCCCGCTCGGCCCCGTCACACCGCTGTCGATACGGGCCCTGCACTACGGGACGATGGGCCCGGCCGCCCCGAAGGACCGGGTACGGCGGTGCGTCGAGATCGTGCACGCCTGCCCGCGCGCCGCCCGCGTCGCCTGGTCGGGAGTCCTGGACACGCTCGATCTGGAGCTGGGAGTCAGGGAGTTGGCCGTGCCCACGGCAGTGCTCGCGGGCGAGGCAGACCGGCTCACTCCGCCCGTCCACGCGCGCCGGCTGGCCGGCTGGCTGCCGGACTGCGCCGGCTTCACCACCCTGCCCGGCACAGGGCACATGACCCCGGTCGAGGCCCCGGAGGCCGTGAACGCGGCGATCCGCGAACTCGCCACCGCCCACCTCAAGCACGCGGAGGGAGTCGCATGAGCCGCCCCACGGTGCGAAACGGCCGGCGAAGCGCGGGCAGGAGGCCCGTCCTTGAGGGGAAGGTGGCCGTCGTCACCGGCGCCGCGCGCGGCGTCGGCGAGCTGCTCGCCCGCAAGCTGTCGGCGCGCGGCGCCACCGTCGCCCTGGTCGGCCTGGAGGAGGACCAGCTGAAGCAGGTCGGGGAGCGGCTGCACGGCGAGAGCGGCCACTGGTACGCGGACGTCACCGACCACACCGCGCTCGGCCGGGTCGCGGGCGAGATCCGCGAGCGGTTCGGCCGCGTCGACATCGCCGTCGCCAACGCGGGCGTCGCGAACGGCGGTCCGTTCGCCGACTCCGACCCCGGCACCTGGCGGCGCGTCATCGAGGTCAACCTCATCGGCGGCGCCAACACCGCGCGCGCCTTCCTGCCGGAACTGCTCGCGAGCCGGGGCTACTTCCTCCAGATCGCCTCGCTCGCCGCGATGACCCCCGCGCCGATGATGACCGCGTACTGCGCGTCGAAGTCGGGCGTCGAGGCGTTCGCGCACGGGCTGCGCTGCGAGGTCGGGCACCGGGGTGTCGGGGTCGGCGTCGGCTATCTGTCCTGGACCGACACCGACATGGTGCGCGGCGCCGATCAGGACGACGTGATGCGCGAGCTCCGGCAGCGGCTGCCGTGGCCCTCGAACCTCACGTACCCCCTGGGGCCGGCCGTCGACCGGATCGTGGCCGGGATCGAGCACCGCTCGCCGCATGTGTACGGGCAGTGGTGGCTGCGCGCGATGCAGGGCGTCCGCCCGTACCTGCCGGGTCTGGTGGCGACGGTCGGGAGGCGGGAGATGCGCCGCTTCGAACCCCGGCTCACCGGCATCCGCAGGGGACTTGTGGGCGCGGGCGGGCAGGCCGACGAGGCGGGCCGCACGCAGGAGCACTGAGAAGGGGGGGCGGGGGCGGGGGCGGGGGGGGCGGGGGGGGCCCCCCCCCCCCCCCCCAAGCCCCCACGAGGGCGGGGGGGTGCCGCGGG
>NZ_JAIUKE010000104.1 GCF_020176795.1 Streptomyces sp. 8L | reverse complement strand
CCCCCCCCCCAACCCCCGCCCAAACCGAAACGGGGGGCCCCCCCGGGGGGCGCCCCCCCCCCGCCCCCCCCCGGCCGGGGCCCCGCCCCCCCCCGGGCGCGGGGGCCCCCCCCCCCCCCCCCCCGCTTACGCGTACACGTGGCCGGGAGGGTCCGGCGTGGCGGCTACGAGGACGTGCGGGGCGGCAGCCGCGGACGGGGGCGGTCCGGCACCGCCTGGTAGCCGGGCGGCTCCGCCGCCGGACGCGCGGCCAACAGGTCGAGGGCCACCCAGACCGCGTCGTCCAGCTGCGCGTGCCGGCCCTCCGCCCAGTCCAGCGGCGTACGGAGCGCCTCTATGTCCGGCTCGACGCCGTGGTTCTCCACGGACCAGCCGTACGCGTCGAACCAGGCCGCGTTCATCGGGACCGTGATCACCGTGCCGTCGACGAGCTGGTGCTGCCCGGTGATGCCGACCACCCCGCCCCAGGTGCGCTGCCCGACCACGGGGCCGAGGCCGAGCAGCCGGAACGCCGCCGTGATCATGTCGCCGTCGGACGACGTCGCCTCGTCGGCGATCGCGACGACCGGGCCGCGCGGCGCGTTCGACGCGTACGAGACCGGCTCGGCGTCCCGGGTCAGGTCCCAGCCGATGATGCGGCGGCTCAGCTTCTCCACCACCAGCTCGCTGATGTTGCCGCCCGCGTTGCCCCGTACGTCCACGATCAGCGCGGGCCGGGACATCTCCATCCGCAGGTCGCGGTTGAACTGCGCCCATCCGGAGCCCTGCATGTCGGGGATGTGGAGATAGCCGCAGCGGCCGTCGCTCAGGGACCTGACCACCTCGCGGCGCTTGGTGACCCAGTCCTGGTAGCGCAGCGGGCGCTCGTCGATGAGCGGGACGACGGCGACGCGCCGCGCGCGGGGGCGCGGGCGCGGGCCGGCGGTGGGCGTTCCACAGTCCCCGGGCGCCGCTTCGGATGCCGGTGTGGCTGTGGCTTCGGGTGTGGCTTGCGGTGCGGATGCGGATGCGGCCGTGGCTTCGGGTGCGGCTTGCGGTGCGGATGCGGATGCGGCCGTGGCTTCGGGTGCGTCTGCGGGTGCCGCTTCGGCTGTGGCTTCGGCGGGGCGGAACGTCAGCTCCACCGTCGTACCGCCCGCGGCGGTCAGCAGCGGCCCCGGACCCGCGAGCGGGTCCACCGGGCGGCCGTCGACGTGCGTGAGGACGGCGCCCTCGCGGATGCCCGTACCGGCGAGCGGTGAACGGGCCCTGGAGTCGGACGAGTCGCCCGGCAGGATGCGCTTCACCAGCCAGTCGCCGTCCCGGCAGACCAGGTTCGCGCCGAGGAGGCCCATCGCGCGCTGGTAGTGCGGCGGGCCCTCGTCGCGCCGTGCGGGGGCCACGTACGCGTGCGACGTGCCCAGTTCGCCGAGGACTTCGCGCAGCAGGTCCGCGAACTCGTCGGGCGAGGCGACCCGTTCGACCAGCGGACGGTACTGGTCGAGCACCGCGTCCCAGTCGACGCCGCTCATCCCCGGGTCCCAGAAGTACGCGCGGATGATGCGGCCCGCCTCGTCGAACCCCTGCCGCCACTCCGCCTCAGGGTCGACCTCGTGCAGGATGCGGCGCAGATCGAGGTAGACCGGTCTGTCGCCGTCCCCGGAGTCGGTGGCGGACACGACCCGCAGCTCGCCGTCGTCCACGACGACCAGCCGGGTGCCGTCCCCGCTCGGCGCGAACCAGTCGAGGTGGTCGACCAGTTCGCTCTTGCGGGCCTTTGCGAGGTCGAAGTGTTCGAGCGTGGGGCGGCCCGAGGTGTCGGCGGGGTTCGCGAACGTCTCGCCGAGCGCGCCGGAGATCGGCCAGCGCAGCCAGACCAGGCCGCCGCCGCTGACGGGAAAGAGGGACGAGTACTTGGAGGCGGCAACGGGGAACGGCGTCACGCGGCTCGCCAGCCCCTCCACCTCGACGGTGACCGCGCCGCTCTCCCCCTCCTCGTCGTCGCGCGGGTCGAGCCCGCCCGCGGCGGGCCTGCCCTCGGGGGAGAGCGCGAACGGCGAGGGCGTCGCGGACGACAGCGGCACCAGGTAGGGGCGGCAGCCGAGCGGGAACGAGAGGTCGCCGGTGTGCACGTCGTACACCGGGTCGAAGCCGCGCCAGGAGAGGAAGGCGAGATAGCGGCCGTCGCTGGTGAAGACGGGGTTCTCGTCCTCGAAGCGGCCGTCGGTGACGTCCACGACGGTGACGGCGGCGGTGGGTGCTGCGGCGGGGGCTGCACTGGGGGCTGTGGCGGGGGTGCCCGGCCCTCCCGGGCCGCTGATGCGGGCCATCCTGATCTGGCGCAGGGAGCGGCCGATGCCCGGATGGGACCAGGTGATCCAGTTCCCGTCGGGGGAGAAGGCCAGGTCGGTGACGGGGCCGTTGACGGAGCGGACGATCTCCGTGAGCGGGTCGGGGCGCGCGGCCGCCGAGGCCGGGGGCGTACCGGAGTCCGTCTCCGCGTCCGGGCTCGTGTCCGCGTCTGTGTCCGTGTCCGGGCTTGCGTCCGTGTCCGCGTCCGCGTCCGGGCCTGTGCCCGTGTCGCTGACGTCCAGGAGGAGCAGCCTGCCGTCGTGGGTCGCTATCGCGACGCGTCCGCCTTCCGGGTCCGGCTCCATCTCGTGCACGCGCCCGATCCGGCCCGCCGCCAGCCTGCGCGGCCCGCGGTCGCCGCTCGCGCGCGGCAGGTACGCGATCTCGACGGCGTCGTCCCCCTCCGCGTCGGTGACGTACGCGACCTGGCCGCTGCCGCCGAGCATCGCGGGCAGCCGCACCCGTACGCCGGGGGTGTCGGCGATGGCGCGGGCCGGGCCGTCGCGGTGCGTCAGCCAGTAGAGGCTGCCCCGCACGGACACGGCGCTCGCCCGGCCCGTCGTGTCCACGGAGATCGGGCCGAGGTGGGCGGCGGCCGGGATCTGGTACGTACGGCGGCCGGCGCGCGGCCCGCCGAGGCGTACGTCCAGCCTGCGCGGCACGGAGTCCGGCGTCAGCCCGTCGACCAGCCAGATCTCCCCCGCGCACTGGTAGACGACCCGGTGGCCGTCCGAGGAGGCGTGCCGCGCGTAGAAGGTGTCGTGGTCGGTGTGGCGGAGCAGGCCGGTGCCGTCGGGGCGGCAGGAGTAGAGGTTGCCGACGCCCTCGTGGTCGGAGAGGAAGGCGACGCGGTCGCCGACGATCATCGGGCACGCGAGGTGGCCGCCGAGGTCGGCGAGCAGCCGTTCGCCGTGCAGCCAGAGGCGGCCGGTGGCGCCGCCCCGGTAGCGCTTCCACGCGGCGGGCTCGTGCGGCGGGGTCCCGGTCAGCAGCAGCGTCCGGCGTTCGCCTCCGACGTCCCCGACGGCGAGGTCGGAGACCGGGCCCCAGGGCAGCTTGCCGCCCTGCGCCCCGTCGGTGGGAAGGCTGTACGCCCAGGAGTAGTACGAGAACGGCTGGCCGTGCGACGACACGGCCAGGATCTGCGGGCTGCTGCCGGGCTCGCCCGGGTCGGGCGCGCTCCAGCCGCACACGCGGGTGTCGGTGGAGCCCCAGTACGTGAGGCGGCGGGACGGGCCGCCCTCCACGGGAGCGAGATGGATCTCCGGATCGAGGCTGCGCCAGTTCGTGTAGGCGATGTGCCGGCCGTCGGGCGAGAACCGGGGAGGCCCCACCCGCAACCGGTCGACGGTCACCCGCCAGGCCCGGCCGGGCCGCTCACCGGCCGGGGCGAGGGGAGCGACCCAGATGTCGTCCTCTGCGGCGAAGCAGATCAAGTCCTCGTGCAGATGCGGGAAGCGGAGATACGCGACGTCGTCACTCACCTTCCCATGCTTTCCGCGCCGCGGTCCGCGGGCAACTCAATCCCGGGAAGATCGGGAACTTCGGGGAACTTCCGGCGACTTCCAGGGGTGGGCTTTGAGACAGCCTGTCCGAGATCACCTGCCGGAGATCACCTGCCCGAGGCCCCCTGCCCAAGATCATCTGCCCGGACCGGAGCCTTCCGGGGCGCGCCTTCCGGGACCGGCCTTCCGGTGCGATTCCGGACGGCTCAGACGATGAGGCTGCCGATGTGCTGCTCGACGTCGAGGTGGTCGGCCTCCTTGCCGGCCGGTACGACGGAGTACGTGCTCCTGAGGAAGCGGCGCAGCGACGCGTTGTCGAACTGGACGAGCGCGACCCCCTCGGGCGCCCGGAACTCGAAGACGGTCTGTGCGCGTCCGCACGGCCACACGTGCACGTCGCCGTCGCCCGCGGGCTCCGTCAGCCCCGACTCCGCGAGGTCGCGGGCGAAGGCCCAGACGACCTCGCTGTCGTCGAGTGACACCTCGGCGGGGAAGACCATCCGCAGGGCGAGGGGGTCGGAGCCGTCGTAGCGCAGCATGACGGAGACGATGCGGGGGTGGGGGGCGTCGTTGACCAGGCGCGCTTTGACGGACTGCTCGACCACGGGTGGCATGGGCGACTCCTCAGAACGGATGCCGGGCCCTGTACCCCGGCAAGAGAAAATCACCCCTTAATAGTACAAATATGTGAAAATCTCGCATCGTGGAGGCCGGGGCGGAGCCGGAGCGGGGCGGAACGATCCGGTGGGCGTGAGGGTGGGAAGCGGACCCTGGTCCTGACGCCCTCGGAGACGTTGCACCATAGAGGGGCGGCGCCACTTCGGTGCCGTGCGGCATGCGGTACGTCGAGCGGACTGACGAGCGGGGGTGCGGGGCGTGGACGTCCAGGGCACGGTGGCGGCCGGTTTCGAGCCGGTCAGGGACGCCTTCGTCCGGAATTTCGAACGGCTCGGCGAACGCGGCGCGGCGGTCGCCGTCTACCGCGAGGGCCGCAAGGTCGTGGATCTGTGGGCGGGAGCCCGCGACGCGACCGGCCGGGAGCCGTGGGCCCTCGACACCGCCCAGGTCGTACGGTCCGCGACGAAGGGTGTCGCGGCGGCCGTGCCGCTGCTGCTGCACCAGCGCGGCCAGATCGACCTGGACGCCCCGGTCGGCACGTACTGGCCGGAGTTCAAGGCCGCGGGCAAGGAGCGCGTCCTCGTACGGCACCTGCTCTCGCACCGCGCGGGCGTCCCCGCGCTCGACGTTCCACTGACTCCGGCCGAGGCCCTGGACGGCGAGTCGGGGCCCCGGGCGCTGGCGGCGCAACGGCCCGCCTGGGAGCCGGGTACGGACCACGGCTACCACGCGCACACGTACGGCTGGCTGATCGGCGAACTCGTGCGGCGGGCCACGGGGCGCTCGATCGGCCGGGTCGTGGCGGAGGAGATCGCCCGTCCGCTCGGCCTGGACTTCTGGATCGGCCTCCCTGAGGAGGAGGCGCGCAGGGTCGGCCGGATCGCCGAGATCGCGGAACCCCCTGCCGCCGGGGGTGAACTGCGGCTGCGGCCCAAGCGGTCCGTGTCCGAGGCGTACGAGGACCCCGGCTCGCTGACCCGGCGGGCCTTCGGCGTGATCCGTCCCGCGGTGGACGAGAACGCGCCGGAGTTCCACACGGCCGAGATGCCCGCCTCCGGCGGCATCTCCACGGCGCGGGCCCTGGCGCGCGTCTACGCCGGGATGATCGGTCCGGTGGACGGGCACCGGCTGTTCGCCCCCGCGACGCTCACGCTCGCGCGGACGGAGGAGTCGGCGGGGCCGGACCGGGTGCTGGTCGTGGCGACCAGGTTCGGGCTCGGCTACATGCTGCACGGCCCGGCGGCGCCGATGCTGGCGAAGGGGTCGTTCGGACATCCGGGGCGCGGCGGGTCGCTGGGGTTCGCGGACCCGGAGTCGGGGATCGCGTTCGGCTACGTGACGAACGGGATGCGCAAGGGCGTTACGGCGGACCCGCGGGCGCAGGCGCTGGTACGGGCGGTGCGGTCGGCGCTGTGACGCCGCTGCCGGCGGGGGTGGAGCGGGCGGTGGGGCCCGGCGCGGAGCGACCACGCGCGCGGCTGGAGTTGGGGCCCGGGCCGGGCGACCACGGACGACCTGCCCGGACCGCCCCGACCGCCTCGCCGCGGACGCTCTGGTGCGGGTGCGCCTGCGATGGTCTGATCGACCGATGAAGCGATTCGACGGATACGGCGTACTGATCACGGGAGCGGGACGCGGCATCGGGGCCGCGACCGCACGACGGCTGGCGGACGAGGGCGCGCGGGTCCTCGTCACGGACGTGGACGAGGAGCGCGCGGTCGCGACGGCCGGGCGCATTCAGGGCGCCGAGGCGTTCCGTTGCGATGTCGGCGACCGGGCCGAGGTCGAGGCGGCGGTCGCGTACGCGGTGGAACGGTTCGGCCGGCTCGACGTGCTGGTCAACAACGCGTTCTCGTGCGGCGCCGACGAGCCGCTGTTCGAGGACGAGCCCGACGGCAAATGGGCTCGTGACCTCGACCTCACGCTCACCGGCGCGTTCCGGTGCGCACGGGCGGCGCTGCCGCACCTGGTCGCCTCAGGACGCGGCGCGATCGTCTCCATAGGCTCCGTCAACGGCGAGCAGGACTTCGGCAACCACGCCTACAGCGCGGCGAAGGCGGGACTCGCGAGCCTCACGAGGACCCTGTCGGGGCACGCGGGGCCGCGGGGCGTACGGGTCAACCTGGTCGAGCCCGGCACGGTGCACACCGAGGGGTGGGCGGGACGCGAGGACGCCCTCGAACGCGCCGCGAAGCTCTACCCGCTGGGGCGGGTGGGGCTGCCTGAGGACATCGCGGCGGCGGTGGCCTTCCTCGCGTCGCGGGACGCGGCGTGGATCACGGGGATCGCGCTCCCGGTCGACGGCGGCATCCTCACGGCGCAGAAGGGCTTTCGAAAGGCCGTGAAGGGCCTGGACTGAGCGTCGCCGGGCCGGCCTCCCGGTCAGGGGGCTGAGCGCGGGGCCGGCGCGGGCCTGTCGGGGAGCGTCTGGACCTGTCAGAGCGCTGAGCGCGCGGGGCGTCCTCGCGGGCCGGGCCCTGCGCCTGGCCTCAGGGCGCGGTCTGGCCCGCGCTCCGGCCGTCGCCCCGATCCGCGCTCCGCTCCGCTTCGCGGGCCGCGCGTTCCAGCCGGCTCCGATGGTTCTCCCACCACGCCGGATCGCCCGGCGCCATGCCGCGGTTCCCCTGGTTCATCCCGACGGCACCGTCCGTCAGTTCCCTGAGGATGTCGGCGTGCCCGGCATGCCGGTGCGTATCGGCGATCACGCGCGTCACGGCATGATGCAGCGTCACCTCGTTCCCGCCGCTGGGCCACCACGGCACCGTGCCGACCGTGTCCAGCGCCAGCGCGTCGATCGTGGCGTCCGCGTGGGCCCAGGCCCGGCGGTACAGCCCCACGATGTACGCGCGCGACTCGTCTGCCGTGGCCCACATGTCGGCGTTGGACTCGGCGCCGTCTTCGAGCCAGGGCAGTGGCTCGCCGGACGGCCGCCCGAAGGTGTCGCCGAGATAGCCGAGCTCCACGCCGGCCGCGTGCTTCACCAGCCCCAGAAGGTTGGTGCCGGTCGGCATCAGCGGGCGGCGGGCCTCGTACTCCGAGAGCCCCTCCAGCTTCCACACCAAGGCGTCGCGTGCGGATTGCAGATAGAAGCGGAGATCGGTCTTGGGGTCCGGTGCGTTCATGGGGCCAGTCTGCCGTTCACGCGATCTCCGGCCACGGCCTTTTTCCGGCACGCGCGACGCGGAGTCCGTGAAGGCCGAAGGGCAGCCCTCGATCCTCAAGTGTCGACACTTAGAGACAGGTTCGCCGATCACGCCGGCCGGCGATGGCGCTCCCGGGTGGCCGGTCAGGGTGCGGCGTGAGCCTGCTGCGCCACGCCTCCGACTCCCGCTGTGCGCGACGGGGGAGGCGTGCGGGCGCGGAATCAGGTGCGAAGTCCGCTCGATATATATCGTTTTGCGGAGTTATGAGGCAAGGAGAGTCGGTGTGATCGAGGAGGATCGCGTCGATGCCTACCGTCGAGCACCCTGGAGGCCGGGCGTCAACGGCGCGCACGCGGATCAACTTGAACGGGTGTTCGCAACACTCTGGACATCGATCAGGGGCGCTGCTTCAATTCGAGTGTCGACACTTTGCGACGAGCTGCGACGGAGCGGCATCGGCGGACCTCGCTGTGCGGGGGTGCGCCGTCCTCGCCCGGTCGTCCGCCCGCCCGCTCAACCCCGCCCGGGACGGCGGGTGTCG
Organism: Streptomyces sp. 8L; assembly: GCF_020176795.1. Lineage (GTDB taxonomy): Bacteria > Actinomycetota > Actinomycetes > Streptomycetales > Streptomycetaceae > Streptomyces. The sequence goes on along the minus strand of NZ_JAIUKE010000104.1, from coordinate 15,814 downwards.
ACCGCGTGATGGGCTCTCCCCGCAGGAGGTATCCGTGGACCATCCACCCCAGAAACTGGTCGTCGACGATGTGAGACTCGGTCACTGGTCGTCGCGTACCGAGGCGTTCTCGCTCGCCTGCGACAGGCTGTCGTTCGAGATCGCGGAGAACGAGTTCGTGGCCATCGTGGGTCCGAGCGGCTGCGGCAAGACCACGTTCCTGACCGCGCTCGCGGGTCTGGTCCCGGTGACGTCCGGACGCCTGGAGCTCAACGGCACGCAGATACAGGGGCCTTCGCCGGATCGCTCGCTCGTCTTCCAGCAGGCGTCGCTGTTCCCGTGGCGCACGGTGACGACCAACATCGAGTTCGGCCTGAAGGCGCAGCAGCGGCTCGACGAGCAGGGCAGGGCCAGGGTCTCCGAGCTGGTGGACCTCGTGGGGCTCGCCGGGAAAGAGCACGCGTATCCGCGCGAGCTGTCCGGCGGGATGAGCCAGCGGGTGAATCTGGCGCGCGCGCTCGCCACCGATCCCGACCTCCTTCTGCTGGACGAGCCGTTCTCCGCGCTCGACGCGCAGACCAGGGAGGTCATGCAGGAGGAGCTGACGCGCATCTGGCAGGCCGACGGCGCGGGCAAGGGCAAGACGGCCGTGTTCGTCACGCACGACGTGCCGGAGGCGGTGTTCCTCGCGGACCGAGTGGTCGTGTTCTCCAGCGGGCCGGCGCATCTCGTCGAGGTCGTGGACGTCGACCTGCCCCGCCCGCGGGACGCGGCCGTGAAGCGCGCGCCCGAGTTCCAGGAGATCAGCGACTACATTCTCCGGCTCGTCATGAGCCAGACCCAACCAGGCCGGAAGGCGAGTGACCATGGCAGCAACGCACCTGTCCTCGGATAGGGTCCGGCCCCCGGCCCGCGTGGCGGGGACGGCGCGGCGGCGGACCTCCGGCCGCCATCTCAACCTGGTGCTCGGCGTGGTGGGCCTGATCGTGGTGCTCGCGGCCTGGCAGGTCTGCGCCTCCACCGGGCTGGTCGACCCCAATTTCAGCAGCTCCCCCGCCGGGGCCTTCGTCGCGCTGGTCGACTCGATCGGATCGGGCTCGATCTGGTCACCGCTCGGCTCGACGCTGTCCATCGTCGCGCTGGGCATGGCGATCTCGGTCGTCGTCGGGATACCGGTGGGCCTGCTCATCGGCCGCAACAAGTACCTGTACGGGCTGACCGATCCGCTGATCAGCATCATGTACTCGGTCCCGTACGTGGTCTTCCTTCCGATGCTCATCTTCTGGTTCGGCATAGGGATGGAGTCGCGGCTGGTCATCGTGGTGTGGAGCGCGATGTTCCCGCTGCTGATCAACGTCATCGCCGGCACGCGCAATCTCGACCCGGCGTACGGGCAGGTGTCCCGCGTCTACTGCGCGTCCCGGCTGTACACACTGCGGGCGGTCGAGTTCCCCGCGACCCTCCCGTACATCCTCGCCGGTGTGCGGCAGGCGGTGGGCCGCGCGCTGATCGGCGCGATCGTCGCCGAGCTGTTCATGGGGTCCTCGGGCCTCGGCTACCAGGTGCAGTTGCAGACCTCGAACTTCGAGATGGACGACGCGATGGCGTCGATCGCGGTGATCGCGGTGGTCGCCATCGTGCTCACCCGGGGCGTCGGCTACCTGGAGCGCCGGTTCACCTTCTGGTCCGCGGCGGACTGAGGCACCGGGCTGCGGTCCCGCGACGGGCGGCGTCCCCGCGTCCCCACCTGGGCGCCTGCAACTGCATGCGTCCCCGCCCGGGCGCCCGCAACGGCCCGCGTCCCCGCCCGGGCTCCCGCGCCCGACCGGTTCGGGGCGACGGAGACCGGGTTCCGTGAACGACTGAGTACTGAGGTTCTGCTGACCGACTGGGCAAGGAGGCCCGTATGTCACCGTCTCTGCGGCGCTCGCGCACCGCCGGAAGGTTCTGCGTACCGCTGATCGCGGTTCTCGCGCTGACCGCGTCGGGCTGCGCGGTGTCCGGCAGCGCGTCCGTCCAGCCGGCCAGCATGAAGATGACGATCGGCTACACCGCGATCGGCGCGGCCTACTCGGACCTGTACATCTGCGAGGACAAGGGGATCTTCAAGAAGAACGGGCTCGACGTCAAGATCACACTGCTCAACAGCTCCTCCCAGCTGGTGGCCGCGCTGGTCAGCAACAGTGTGCAGATCGGTGTCGGTGCCACCACGGCGACGGCCGCAGGTGCGATGAATCTGAAGGGCGTCGACCTCCGGTACATCGCCCTGCCGATCAACCGCTACTACATGGAGATGTGGGGAAAGAAGTCCCTCAGGCCGGGCGACGGCCTCAAGGGGCACAAGATCGGCTTGAGTTCGCCGGGTTCGCTGGGCGACGCGGCGATCGACGCGCTCGTCAAGAAGAACGGCTGGTCCCAGAAGGACATCCAGAAGATCTACCTCAAGTCCACCCCCGCCGAGGTCTCCGCCCTGGAGAACGGCGCGGTCGACGCGATCGTGACCCAGCCGCCCACGGGCACCAAGACGCGGGAGAAGGGGTTCAAGAAGATCATGGACTTCACGGACCTGCCGACGGCGGCCAACGCGTACACGGTGAAGACCGACTATCTCTCCGCCAATGGCAAGGCCGTCGCCGCCTTCACCAAGTCGGAGGCGGAGTGCCTGGCCCTGCTGCACAACGACAGGGACGCGGCGGTGGCGAGCATCATGAAACACAGCGGCGTCGACAACAAGGCACTGGCCGAGTACTCGTACGACTTCTTCGACCGGCTGTGGGCCAAGAACCCGAGGGTCGACCCCCGTCTCGTCCACGACGCGTTCGCCGCGACCGTCGCGAAGGGCGTGGGCACGATGCCGAAGAACACCGACGAGTTCGTCGACAACTCCTACGTCGACAAGCTGAACGCTTCAGGATTCATAGGCTCCCTCTACCGGTGAGCAACGCACGACGACCAGCCGTCAGTGACGGCGACGGGCGACCGGCGGCCGACTACCGGCGACCAACGACCGGCGGCCGGCAGACCCGGGGCGAGCCCCCGAATCCCGGCTTCCAGCTTCCGGCTCCCGGGGGCCGACAGACCGTGACGAACGAACCACCGGCAAGCAGCTCCCGTGACGAACCACCGGTGACGAGACGAAGGGTAAGTGGCATGGAGTCACTTGACGACATCGACGACCTGCGGAGCTGGCTCGCGCTGGCCGAGAAGCTCGGCGAGGTCACAACGATCACCGGAGCCCACTGGGACAAGGAGATCGGCGCCGCGTCGGAGGCGAACTACAAGCGGCCCTCGCCGCCCGCGCTCCTCTTCGACGACATCGTCGGCCACCGCACCGGGCAGCGCGTGCTCACCGCGTCCATGAGCAACGCGCGCCGCCTCGGGATGACACTCAGGCTCGGCACGGACCTGGACGACCGGGCCCTCGTGGAAGCGCTGCGCAGCAAGCCGGGCGAGTGGGCGGCGAGCGCCCACCGCTATCCCGTACGGGAGGTGGCGACGGGGCCCGTGAAGGAGAATGTGAAGGCGGCGGGCGAGGCGAACCTGCTGGACTTCCCGGTCCCGCAGTGGCACGAGGCGGACGGCGGGCGCTACATCGGCACCGGGTGCGCCGTGTTCACCACCGACCCGGAGACCGGGGTGCTCAACGCGGGCGCCTACCGCATGCAGGTGCAGAACGACGGCAGGGCCGCCAGCGTCAACATCGAGGCGGGCAAGCACGGCGCCGCGCACGTACGGGAGTGGTTCGCCCGCGAGGGGAGGGCGCCCGTCACGGCGTCCTTCGGGCACGACCCCCTGCTGCTGGTCGTGGCCGGTACGGAGGTCCCCGCAGGGGTCTCCGAGCTGGAGTACGCGGGCGCGGTCCTCGGCAGGCCCGTCGACGTGATCAAGGGCGAGGTCACCGGGCTGCCGATCCCGGCGACTGCGGAGATCGCCGTGGAGGGCTGGCTGTATCCCGAGCGCCGTGAGCAGGAGGGCCCGTTCGGCGAGTGGACGGGCTACTACAGCGGCGGCGCCGAGCCCGTGCTGACGCTGGACATCGAGCGGCTCTACCACCGCGACGACCCCGTCCAGCTGGGGGCGCCCCCCGGCAAGCCGCCGCACGACTACTCGTACATGCGCAGTGTGATGAAGTCCGCCATGATCACGGACGCGCTGATTCAGGCGGGGCTGCCGGGCGTCGAGGGAGTGTGGGCGCACGAGGCGGGTGGCGGGCGCCAGTTGCTCGCGGTCGCGGTCCACCAGCGGTACGCGGGCCACGCGCGGCAGGCCGGCTACCTGGCGGCCCAGCTGCCGGCCGCCGCATACATGAACAAGTTCGTGGTCGTCGTGGACGCGGACGTCAACCCGCGCAGCCTGAGCGACGTGGTGTGGGCGATGTGCACCCGTACGGACCCGGCGGAGGACATCGAGACGATGCGCAAGACGTGGGGCAGCCGCGTCGACCCGCTGCGCGAGCAGGGCGTGCCGCCGTTCAACACCCGCGCCGTCATCGACGCGTGCCGGCCCTGGACCCGGCTCGACTCTTTCCCCCGGGTCGCGGAGGCCAGCGAGGCCCTGCTCGACCGGGTCCTGAGGCGCTGGCCGGATGCCCTGGGCGGCCCCCGGTGAGTACGGTGCCGGCCCGCCCGGCGTACCCGGCGATGGGGGACACCCCCAGACGGCACGAGCTGACCCGGATGCTCAACCGGGGAACAGCGGGGGCCGGTATCGCCGACGAGATAGCGGTCGCCGTCGCGGCGGAGATCATCGAGGGGCGGCTCTCGCCCGGCGACGACCTCAACTCCGTCGAGCTGGCACGGACGTTCAACAGCAGCAGGACACCGGTCAGGGAAGCCCTGCTGGTCCTGGAGCGGGAGGGGTTCGTGCAGATCACCGCGCGGCGCCGGCCGCGGGTTGCGCGGCTGCTGATCAGCGAGGTGCGCGAGCTGTACAACCTGCGCGCCGAGCTGTACGCGGTGGTCAGCCACTCCGTCTGCCGGGTCGCCACGGCGGAGGACCTGGAGACGCTGCGCGGCCACCAGCTCGCCCTGGAGGCGGCCGCCGCGGAGGACGACGTGGACCGGTACTTCTGGGTCAACGTCCAGTACCGCAACACGGAGGCGGCGCTCGCGCGGGACGCCACCCTGCGCCGCATCCTGGACACACTCGGGCTGCGCGCCCTGCAACTGCGCCACCTCAGCCTGTCGCAGCCCGGCCGGCTCGGCCCCTCGGCCGAGGACCACGCGCGTCTGCTGCGGGCCTACGAGGACCGGGACGCCGACCTGGCGTCGGCGCTCACCCAGTCCCTGGTCCGGGGCGGCCTCGCCGCCATAGAGCGCTCGGGCTGGACGGGGGAGGAGCCCTGACCGTGACCGTACACACCCCCGTCCCACGCGCGCGTACCACGCACACCGGCGGCCACACCGGGGCCGCCCGCCACACCACGCACCGCCCAGGAGGAGACCGATGAGAGCAGCGGACACCGCAGTCGAGGGCGAGGCGCGCACGCGCGACGGCGTCACCCTGTCCTACACGCACACCCCCGCCCCCGACGGCGCACCGCGCATCGCCTTCGTGCACAGCCTCGCCCTCGACCGTTCCCTGTGGTCGCGGGTGACGGAGCGACTCGCCGGGCGGGTCGAGACGGTCGCCTACGACTGCCGGGGCCACGGCCGTTCCGGTCGGCCCGAAGGCCCTTACAGCACGGGGCAGTTCGCGGACGACCTCAGTGACCTGCTGGACCACCTGGGCTGGCGGGACGCCGTCGTCGCGGGGTGCTCCATGGGCGGCTGCGTGGCGCAGGACTTCGCCGCGCGCCACGGGGAGCGTACGCGCGGGGCGCTGTTCGTCGACACGACGGCCTGGTACGGGCCCACGGCGGTCGCCGACTGGGCGGAGCGGGCCGCGAAGGCCCGGAGCGACGGGCTCGCCGCTCTGGTCCCGTTCCAGCTCACGCGCTGGTTCGGGGACGCGTTCCGCACCGAGCGCCCCGCCCTGATGGAGCGGCTGGCGCGGACCTTCACCGCCAACGACCTCCACGCGTACGAAGCCACGTGCGCCATGCTCGGCGCCGCCGACCTGCGCGACTCGGCGGCCCGTATCCGCCGCCCGGTCGCGGTGCTCGTCGGCGAGGACGACACGGCGACCCCGCCGGCCATGGCCCGCGACCTCGCGGGCCGCGCCGGGGGCGGCGAGGCCGTGGTCGTGCCCGGCACCCGGCACCTGACGCCGCTGGAGAACCCCGAGGTGGTGCTCGCCGCACTCGGGAGGCTCACCGGGCACACGCTGACGGGCGACGCGGGCGACGCGGGGGACGCGTTCACCGGGCGCGGAGGTGCGTCATGACGGTGGTCGACGTCCACGCGCACCATGTCGGCGCCCACGCGGTGGAACGCATCCGCGAAGAGGGGGCGGCGCACGGGGTCGCTCTGGTCACGCGTGACACCGGCCCCGGCGCGCCGGTGACCCGCGTCGAGGTCGGCGGCCGGCCCAGCGGGCTGCCGCTGATCCCGCCGCTGAGCGACGTGCCCGCCCGGCTGGCGTGGATGGCGGCGGCGGGCGTCGACATACAGCTGGTCGCGCCCTGGATGGACCTCGCGGGATACGAGCTGCCGCCGGCGGACGGCCTGTGGCTGGCGCGCGTGCAGAACGACTCGGCCGCCGCGCTGCGCGCCGCGCGTCCCGACCGGTTCCGGGTCGCGGCGGCGGTGCCGCTCCAGGCGCCGGACCTCGCCGCGGCCGAACTGCGGCGCGCGGTCACCGAACTGGGCCACGAGGCCGTGCAGATCGGGGCCCGCGTGGGTGAACTCGGCCTGGACGACGCCTCGCTCGCCCCGTTCTGGCGGGCGGCCGAGGACCTGGACGTGCCGGTGATCGTGCACCCGGCGGAGCTGGACGTGCCCGAGCGGATGCGGCGGCTGTTCCTGCACATCCTCGTCGGCAACCCGTCGGAGACCACGTTCGCGGCGGCGGCGCTGCTGCTGGGCGGGGTACTGGAGGACCACCCCCGGCTGCGTGTGCTCCTCGTGCACGGCGGCGGCTTCGTCCCGTACCAGATGGGGCGACTGGACCGGGGCTTCACCGCGGCCCCGCCCGCCGCCCGCGCGAAGGGCTCGCTGAGCCCACGGCAGCTGGCCGGCCGGCTGTACTTCGACACGGTCCTGCACGACGGCGACGCCCTGCGCCACCTCCTGGACTTCGCCGCGCCCGGCCGGGTGGTACTCGGCAGCGACTACCCGTTCCCGATGCGCATGGACCGTCCGGTGGAGGCGCTCGACACCCTGAAACAGGACGACGAGGACCGGGCCCGCCTGCTGGGGGCCTCGGACCTCTTCGGCGCCCGGCGGGACGCGTCCCGAGAGCGGCCAGGACCGTCCGGTGGGCGGGGGTGAGGGCGTCGGTGTGAGTGTGTCGGTGTGAGGCGTTGGGCCAGGCCGGGGCGGGCGCGGTCGTTCAGGACGAGAAGCCGTTCCAGCCCGAGCCCTCCAGGGCCGCGAGGCCCCGGCGGACGATGGAGCGGGTGAGCGCGGCGGCCAGGTCAGCCTCCCGGTCGAGGTAGGCCTTCAGCAGCCGCCGGTGGTCGGCGACGGAGGTCTCGACGCGGCCCGGCAGCGACAGGCTCAGGTGGCGCAGCTGGAGGGTCCTGATGCCGACCGAGTCGAGGACGCCGCGCACGGTCTCGTTCGCGGCGAGCCGCGCCTCCGTGTTGCGGAAGCCGACGATCAGCCAGAAGTAGCGCTCCAGGTCGCCGTCCGCCGCGGCGTCCTCCAAGTCGGCCTGGGCCGAACGCAGTTCATCCAGTGCGTCGTCCCCGCAGTGCCGCACGATGCGCCTGCTGACCAGGCCGTAGAGCTCGGCCCGCAGCTCGTAGATCTCCCTGACCTCCGCGATTCCCAGTGTCCTCACGCGCGGTCGCTTGCGGGCCGCGATCTCCACCAGGCCCTCGCGCTCCAGCACCGCGAGCGCCTCCCTGACCGGGGTGCGGCTGCTGTGGAAGCGGCGTGCGAGCTCCACGGAGTTGAGGTCGTCACCCGGCCGCAGCCTGCCCTCGATGATGGAGGCGCCGAGGGAGACGACGATCCCCGAGCCGACGCTGCCCAGGTCCTCCGCCCGGCCCAGGACGCGCAGGATCTCGCGTTCGCCCGCGGTCAGCCCCGGCCGGTCGAGCACCCCCCGCGTCCGCACGACCTCCAGGTGCTCCGCGTCCAGGCGCTCCGGATGCTCCACCTCCGGATGCTCCGGGTGCTCCGCCTCTGGGTTCTCCGCCTCCGGGCGCCGCGTCCCCGCGCGGTTCCCGCCGTCCGTACGGGCCGCGCCGCTCGCGTCGCCCGTACCCTCGCCCCTCACACCGCCACCGCCGTTCACCGTCCGTCCACACCGTCGCTCACCCACACAACCACACCCGGACGACCGCGGGGTCCCGGAGCCACGCCCCGCCTCCGCTCCACTCCCCGCCGAGGCTGGAGCGCCGCGCTGTCCGGGGTCAGGCGGGCGGCCAGTTCCGCAGGGCCGCGTCCGCGACCCGCTGGAGGTCGTCGCGGGAGACGGCGCCGGCGGCCTGCACGGCGATGCCGTTCGCCACGGTCATGAGGTAGCGCGCGAGCAGCTCCGGGTCCGCGTCCGGGGGCAGGTCGCCCTCGTCGACGGCCCGCTGGAACCGGTCGCGGAGATCGGAAACACCCTCGTCGCGCCAGTCTGCGAGGGCGTCGCGGGCACCGCGCCCCGCTGCGCCCGCGGCGAGGGAGCCCTGGACGCCGAGGCATCCGCCGGGGCAGTCGGGGCGGGTGGTGGCGCGGACGGAGCCGTTGAGGAAAGCTATGGCCACCTGCCGGGCGGTCGGTTCCCGCAGCGCCCGCGCCCCGTAGGCGGCGGGCCCCTCGGTGTAGCGCTCCAGGGCCTTGCGGAACAGCTCCTCCTTGTTGCCGAAGGCCGCGTACATGCTGGTGCGGGTGATGCCCATGGCGCTGGTCAGGTCGGTGAGGCTGGCGCCCTCGTAGCCCTGTTCCCAGAAGACGCGCATGGCGGCTTCGAGGGCCTCGTCGGCGTCGAAGCCCCTCGGCCGGCCGACCGCTGCCTTCCGGTACGTCTCCATGACCTCACCCTACCTCTTCTGTATCGATCGGTACGGAAGTGCTACAGTCCTGTGCGTCGTCATTCGGTACCGATCGGTACCGAAATAATGGGAGGTCATTCGCATGGCACAGCTGGGGCAGCAGGGACAGTCGGGGCAGCTCGCACAGCCGGGGCAGTCGGGGCAACTTGAGGGCAAGACCGCCGTCGTGACCGGGGGCGGTACGGGTATCGGCCTGGCCACCGCCGTACGGCTGGCGGCCGAGGGCGCGCACGTGTTCATCACCGGCCGGCGCACGGCCCAACTGGACGCGGCGGTCGGGATCATCGGCCCCGGGAGGGCCACCGCGGTGGCGGGCGACGTCTCGGTCCCCGCCGACCTGGACCGGCTCTACGACGCGGTCCGGGCCCGGGGCCGGGGCCTGGACGTCCTGTTCGCCAACGCGGCGAGCGCCACGTTCGCGACGCTGGAGCAGACCACGGAGGAGCACTTCGACCAGACCTTCGGCGTCAACGTGCGGGGCACCCTGTTCACCGTGCAGAAGGCGCTCCCGCTGCTCAACGACGGCGCTTCGGTCATCCTGAACGCCTCCACCGCCGCCGGGAACGGCAAGGAAGCGTTCGGCGCGTACGCGGCGTCCAAGGCCGCCGTCCGCTCGTATGCGCGGACCTGGGCCAACGAGCTCAAGGGCCGCGGCATACGGGTCAACGCGGTCTCGCCGGGCCCGATCGACACCCCCGGGATCACCGGCCTCGTCGGCGAGGAGAACGCCGACCGCGCCAGGGAGAACCTCGCGGCGGGCATCGCGATCGGCCGGATGGGGCGCCCGGAGGAAGTCGCGGGCGTCGTGGCGTTCCTCGCCTCGGAGCAGAGCAGCTTCGTCCTCGGCGCCAACTGGTACGTCGACGGCGGCGAGAACCAGATCTGACCCGGCTGCCGTGCGGGGGAGTGCCGCGCGATCACAGCCAGTTCGCGGTGTCCGAGCCCCAGGGCGTGGCCGGGTGGCGCCAGTCTGCGGGCGCGCCGTCGTAGTGCAGCGGGGGCAGCGCGTGGCGTGAGACGAGTGCGGGGGAGGGGGTCTCTGTGACGTACTGGTCGGGTGCGTAGGGCGGTCCTGGCAGCGGATCGGGCGCGATCCGGTGCATGAGCCACTGGGCGGTGCCCGCGAGGGAGAGGCGCAGGCGCGCACCGGCGCCGGTCGCCCGGCGGACGGTCAGGGACCTGAGGACGGCGGCGGCGAGCAGGTAGCCGGTGCCGTGGTCGAGGGCCTGGGCGGGCAGGGCGACCGGGGTGCCGTCCTCCGCGGCCTCCACCGCCGCGATGTCGGCGGCGGCGTGGACGAGGCTGTCGAAACCCCTGCGCTCGCTCCAGGCGCCCGCGCCCGACCGACCCCAGGCACTCAACTGCGCGACGATCAGGCCGGGATGGCGTTCGCGTACGTACTCCGCGGACAGCCCGAGCCGGTCGAAGGCGCCCGGGCGGTACCCGGTGACGAGCACGTCGGCCGAGGCGAGCATCTCGTCGAAGACGGCGCGGTCGGCGGCGGCGGTGAGGTCGAGCAGCGTGGACCGCTTGCCCATGCCGGTGTCGGCGTGCGCCTCGGGGGTCTCCGGCAGGCGCGGGGAGTCGACGCGCAGTACGTCGGCGCCGAGAAGGGCGAGCGTGCGGGTGGCGACAGGGCCCGCGATGACCCGGGTCAGATCCAGGACGCGGACGCCCTGCGCGGGCAGCGCGACCGGGTCCGGCGGCGTGGCGCCCCCGGCGGCCGCGGCACCGCGCTCGATCTCCACGAGCGGCAGGGGAGCGGACACCGGTGCGGGGGCGACCCGCACGGCGAGCCCGCCGCCCGCGTACACCGCCTCCTGGGTCTCCTCGGCGGGCCGCCCGGCGAGCACGTTCGCGACGCGCGCCACGAGCTTGTCGTCGTCGCCGATGTCCTCCACGCCGAGCGCGCGCAGCAGCCGGGCGCGGTGGTGGGGGTAGTTCGCGTGGGTGCGCACCCACCCGTCGGCGGCGGGCCAGAAGCGGGACAGCGGCGCGAACGGGGCCGGATGCCTGCCGTGGACCCGCAGATGCCGCTCGCTGACGAACGCCGTGGCGACGGCGCCCTCCTTGACCGTCACCGCGGGCGGCTCCGGGTCGCCGCGCCGGGCCGCGAGCAGCTCCGCCGCCGCGAGGGAGGCGACGCCGACGGTGGCGCGGGCCAGCTCCCGTACCGGCAGCCGGGACGGCAGGACGCCGTCCGCGCCTTCGTAAGAGATCAGTTTCAGCAGCTCGGGCGGCCCTTCGAGGGCCCGCCAGGCATCGGCGGTCGCGGCATCGGCGGCGCCGGAAGTGGTCGCGGCGGGATCAGGCGTCACGTTCATGGGGTCATTGTCGACGCCCGCACCCCCGGCGCCCGTGACCGCGCTGCCGGGACACGCGGCCCGGCGCCGCACGGCCGAAGGCCACCACACGAACCGCGTCGCGGGCCTCGCGGCGCCGTCGTTGCGGTCATCCGCGCGACGCCCGGCCGGTGGACCGCAGGACCGGCGGACGCGTCCCGGTCCCGCTACGGTCCCGACGCGCCCGAAGCTCTGCCCGACAATCCGGTGAGGCGCACGGCATGCGTACGAGTGGCAGTGCGGCGCACGTCACCCCGCTGATCGGCCCGCGTCCCACCCCGTCCTCCCGTCGGCTCGTCCGACTCGCGGCCGACGGCGACGGCCACCCCCGTGGGGTCCGCCGCTCTGTCCGGACCGGCTGACGCGCTATTCGGGGACGGCGCCGTCGGCCGCCGCTCTTACCGGGGCGGTGCCGCGCCGGCTGCGGCGGGAGCCGACGAGCAACGCCGCGACCAGCGCGATCGCGCAGACGCCCGCGGCGACGAGCGACGCGGTGTGCATCGCACCGAGGAAGGCCGGCCCCGCGGCATCGGCGGCGGCCGGGTCGCCGGTGGCGAGCGCCGAGCTGAGCGACCGCGAGGCGGGACCGCGGACGGCGGTCGGGGCGTCGGCGAGCCGGCTGCTCACCGAGGCCGAGTAGCGCGACCACAGGACGGATCCCAGCACGGCCACCCCGAGGGCGCTGCCGAGCTGGCGCAGGGTGTTGAGCAGCGCGGACCCCGCGCCGGCGCGCTCGGCGGGCACCGCCGACGATGCCAGCGTGGTGCCGGGCGCGAGCACCAGCGCGAAGCCGAGCTGCGACGCGAAGGCGTCCAGCACGAACCAGGCGATGGCGGTGTGGGCGCCGAGCCCGAGCACCCCGGCGAAGGCGGCCGTCATCACGGCGAGCCCGGCGGCGATCGCGGTCCGCGCCGAGAGCCGTTCCGAGATCGTGCGGGAGAGCGGGGCGCCGATCACCAGGCCCGCGGAGAGCGGGATGAGCAGCAGACCGGTCGCCACCGGCGAGTAGCCCCGCTCGACTTGGAGATAGAAGGTCGTGAAGTACAGGTAGCCGTACACCACGAAGGAGCCGAGCGTCAGGGCGACGGCAGCCACCGTGAAGGAGGTGTGCCGGAACAGGCCGACGTCCGCCAGCGGTTCCCGGTGCCGGGCCTCCAGCAGGACCAGGCCGCCCAGCACCAGGACCCCGGCCAGGGCGGGCAGCCAGGTGCCGGTGGCGCCCCAGCCGCCGTCGTCGGCGTGGACGACGCCGAGCACCAGCAGGCAGATGCCCGCAAGCGAGCCGGCGACCGGGATCACGCGGAGTCCGCCCGCGTCGCCGCCGCGGGTCGAGGGGACCCAGGCGAGCGTCGCCGCCAGCCCGAGGAGCGCGATCACGGCGACCAGCTCCAGCACGGAGCCCCACCACAGGCCCGCGCTGAGCAGCGCGCCGCCGAGCAGCGGGCCGAGGGATATCGAGACGCCGGAGGCCGCTGCCCACACGGAGATGGCCCGTGCCCGCCTGCCGGGCGGGAAGATCCGCAGGATCACCGCCAGCGTGGTGGGCATGATCGTCGCCGCGGCGACACCCATCAGGGCGCGGAGGACTACGACCGGGACGACCGAGTCGAACGCCCCGGCGAGCGCCGTGGTGGCCGCGAAGGCGGCGATGCCTCCGACCAGCAGCCGCTTGAGCCCGAACCGGTCGCCGGCGTTCCCCGCGACCAGCAGGAAGCCGGCGAAGGTGAGGGTGTAGGCGTTGAGAATCCACTGCTGGGCGGTGTTGCCGGCGCCGAGGGCCGTCGCCATCCGGGGGAGCGCCACATTGAGGATGGTGCTGCCGAGGAGCACCGCTGAGACCGCGAGCGAGAGCGCCAGCAGCGCGCGGCCCGGCCGCATGTCCGTGGTGGTATGCGGGGTTCTGTCCTGACTCATGGAGGCCTCTCTATCACTGACCAAGTGGGCACTGCTGCTGGTATACTCGATCAGTGACCAAGAAGCAAAGTGCGGCCCGGGCGCCCGCGGGCATCACGCTCGAGCGCGTGGTGGCCGCCGCGTTCGACGTCCTCGACAGGGGCGGGATCGCCAAGCTCTCGACGCGGGCGATCGCCGCGGAACTCGGCGTCAGCATGAACACGGTGATGTGGCACATCCGCACCAAGGACCGGCTGCTGGAGCTGATGGCGGAGGCCATCGCAGGCGAGGTGAGCCTGGAAGGCCTGCGCGGTGAGTGGCACGAGCAGGCGGCGGAGCTGCTGCGGCGGCTGCGCCGGGCGATGCTCGGGCACCGGGACGGCGGCCGGATCGTCGCGGGCACCTCGCCGGCGGAGCCCCACACGCTGGCCTTCGCCGACCGCCTGGTGACGGTGCTGGGCCGCGGCTGTCCCACGCCCCGGGCGGCGGCGTGGACGTTGTGGAGCCTGTTCTACTTCGTGCTGGGCCTCGTCCAGGAGGAGCAGGCCGCGCACACCGAGTGGCACGACCGGCTGCGCGTGACGGTGGCGGAGCGGCGGTTGCCGGCGCTCGGCGCGGTCCTGGCGGAGTTCACCTCGGACGACTTCGACGGGCGCTTCGAGTTCGGGATCGGCCAGATCCTGCGGTCGGCACCCGAGGCGCAGGCGCCGACCAGCTGACCGGCCGACGGCTGGATCACTGGTCGGCCGCGAGCACCGATGCCACCAACGGGCCCGCGGCGTCCGCGCCGTGGCCGCCCGCGTCCACGACCGCCGTCGCCGCGCAGTCGTTCCGGAACGCGGTGAACCAGCTGTTGGAGACCGCCTGGCCGTCGACCTCGGCGGAGCCCGTCTTCGCGCCCTTGTCGCCGCCGAGGCCCGCCATGGCCTGCGCCGCGGTGCCGCTGACGGCGGTCGTCCGCATCATCCCGACGATCGCCTGCGCGACGGACGGCGACAACTGCCGCTGCGCCGAGGCGATTTGGCGATGGTCGAAGGACGGCGGCACGAGCACGGGCTGGTGGAACACACCGGCCCGCACGGTGGCGGTGATGGACGCCATGTTCAGCGCGTTCATCTGGACGGTGCCCTGGCCGATGTACTCGGCGGCGGCCTCGCCGCCGGTCTCGGCGGGCACCTTGCCGTCGAACGTCACGACGCCCGTCGTCCAGTTGTTGTTGCCTATGTCGAACACCTCGCCCGCCTCCTTGCTGAGGCCCGCGTCGTCCTTGGTGTCGTCGATCAGCTTGATGAAGGCGGTGTTGCAGGACTGCGCGAACGCGTCCCGCATCGTGGAGCCCTGCTTGAGGGAGAAGTTGTCCTCGTTGTGGAAGGTGCGCCCGTAGTACGTCGCCGTCGGCGGGCACTCCATCGGCCGGTCCGGCGCCGCGACGCCCTTCTCCATCAGCAGCGCCGACGTCACGAGCTTCATGGTCGAACCGGGCGCCTGGGCGCCCTGGAGCGCCGCGTCGAAGCCGTCCTCGCGGTTGTTGGCGACTGCGAGTATGTCCCCGGTGCTCGGCCGGATCGCGACGACCGACGCGTTGGTGTACTTCTTCACCGCGCTCTCGGCCTCCGCCTGGACGCGCGCGTCGATGGTGGTGGGCACCCTGCCGGCGCGGCCCTTGGACAGGGTCAGCAGGATCTTCGGAGTGGCGCCCTGCCCCGCGTCGGCGCTGTCGTCGCGCTCCTGGACGCGCAGTGTGACGTCGGGGCTGCCGCCCGCCTGCTTTCCGTACCGGGCGCGCAGGGCGTCGAGGACCGGCCCGAGCGAGGGGTACCGCGCGGCGTCCAGTGTGCCGCCGTCGCGGTCGAGTGCTTCGACGGGCGGGGCGGCGGCCTTGTCCGTGACGAGTGTCGTGGTGGCCGTCAGGTCCGGGTGCACGACGGTCGGCGACCAGCCGACCTCCGCACGCCCCGTCGTCCGCCCGCGCACCACGGTGAGCTTCGAACTGTACGTCCACGGCTTGGACTTGCCGTCGTACGAGACTGTCGCCCGCACCGTGAACGGCACGGTCGAGCCGTTCGGTGTGCCGGGCGTGATGGCGGCCTTCGTGACATGCGCGGCGGTGTGGAAGTCCTCGATGTACGACGCGGCGTCGGCGGGTGCGTCGGTCAGCCGCGCGGCCTGCTGTGCGTCCTTGCCCGAGGCCCACGCCGCGAGGAACTGCCTGGCGGTGGAGCTGATCTCGGCCGCGCTGAGCGGCCCGGTCCGTACCGTGGAGATGCTCCGCGGTGCCGCCTTTCCCACCAGTCCCGGGTCGGAGTTGTGCGCCTCCCCGCCGGTCAGGCCGTTGTACAGGTTAAGACCTCCCCAGGCGACGCCCCCCGCGACGACGGCGAACACGCCACCGACCACACCCATCTTCGCCCCACTGCGCATGGCGCAGCCTCACTCCCCCCGGGTCCCCCCGGATCTTGAACAAGTTCAAAACCCTGTGGGGGGTCACTTTACGGGGCCGGGGGTGCGC
>NZ_JAIUKE010000103.1 GCF_020176795.1 Streptomyces sp. 8L | reverse complement strand
CCACACCACCCGCCGCTGCCCCGGCGGCCGACGAACCCCGTCCCCCGCACGCCTCATGACAGCCGGTGTCGACCAGTGGCACAAAAAGGCCCCCGGACCAATGGTCCGGGGGCCTTTCGCGCTGGTGGGGCTAACAGGATTTGAACCTGTGGCCTCATCCTTATCAGGGATGCGCTCTAACCAACTGAGCTATAGCCCCGCGCTGCCCCTGAAGATTAGCGCACTTCAGGGCCAGTCCCAAAATCGGTAAACGTCCCTCACTCGTCCTCGGCGAGAGTGAGCTCAACGCCGCCCACGAAGCCCGCCGAGAGGTTGTAGATGAACGCGCCGAGCGTGCCGAGTGCTGTGGCGAGGACCACGTCGATGACCGCGATGATGCTCGTGAACATCAGCACGCGCGGGAGCGAGAGGAACGACTGGAGGTCGAACCCGTTGCTCTCGTTCGAGCCGGTGGCCTCGCTGATCGTGCCGCCGACGGTCGAGAAGACGCCCATCGCGTCCATGACCATCCACAGCACCGCCGCGGCGATGACCGTGCACACGCCGAGGGCGATCGACAGGAGGAAGCTGACCTTCATCACCGACCACGGGTCGGCCTTCGAGACGCGGAGTCTCGCCTTGCGCGTGCGGGGCGTCGTGCGCGCGCCCGTGCGCGGCTTGCGTACGCCGGTGGTGCCACCGCCGCCGCGGCCCCGGCCGCCGTGCGTGCCGCCGTCCCCCGGCTGCGGGTACGCCTGCGGCGGGTGGTACGGCTGCGCCGTCTGCTGCTGTGGCTGCGGCTTCGAGCCGTACGCCTCGTACGGGGGCTGCTGCCCCCGGGTGTCCGTCACCGTAACCCCCTGGGAGTCCGTGGCAGAGCCACGGGCGCTGTTAGCTCCTGAAGAAGAGGCCGATCCGGCGCCCGTGGTTCCACTCACGCTCTACTCCTCGTGCTCCCCGGTCGAGGGCTCCGTGCCCTCGGCCTCCTCGGCCCCGGCGGCCGCAGTGGTCCCGGGGGCCTCGTCCCCGTCGACCTCCTCGGCCTCGCGGCCTGCCTCGGCGTTGCGCGCGATCCCGACCACGGCATCGCGTTTGCCCAGGTTGATCAGCTGGACACCCATGGTGTCACGGCCCGTCTCCCGGACTTCGTTGACTCGCGTGCGGATCACACCGCCGCCCAGGGTGATGGCGAGGATCTCGTCGGTCTCCTCGACCACCAGCGCCCCGACCAGCGAGCCCCGGTCCTCCACGATCTTGGCCGCCTTGATGCCGAGACCGCCGCGGCCCTGGACGCGGTATTCGTCCACGTTGGTCCGCTTCGCGTAACCGCCGTCCGTGGCGGTGAATACGAACGTACCGGGCCTGACCACATTCATCGAGAGGAGTTCGTCCCCTTCGCGGAAACTCATCCCCTTCACCCCGGATGTCGCACGGCCCATGGGCCGCAGGGCGTCGTCCGTCGCCGTGAACCGGATCGACTGGGCCTTCCTGCTGATGAGCAGCAGGTCGTCCTCGGCCGACACCAGTTCCGCCCCGATCAGTTCGTCGTCCCGGCCGTCCTCCGTCTCCCGGAGGTTGATCGCGATGACACCACCCGAACGCGGTGAATCGTAGTCCTTCAGCGGGGTCTTCTTGACCAGCCCGGCCTTGGTGGCCAGAACCAGGTAGGGCACCGCCTCGTAGTCGCGGATCGCGAGGATCTCGGCGATCTGCTCGTCCGGCTGGAAGGCCAGCAGGTTGGCCACGTGCTGGCCGCGCGCCTCACGTCCGGCGTCGGGCAGTTCGTACGCCTTCGCCCGGTACACGCGGCCCTTGTTGGTGAAGAACAGCAGCCAGTGGTGCGTCGTCGACACGAAGAAGTGGTCGACGATGTCGTCCTCCTTCAGCTTCGTGCCCCGTACGCCCTTGCCGCCGCGCTTCTGCGAGCGGTAGTCGTCCGTCTTGGTGCGCTTGACGTAGCCGCCGCGGGTGATCGTGACGACGATGTCCTCCTCGGCGATCAGGTCCTCGATGGACATGTCGCCGTCGAAGGGCACCAGCTTGGAGCGCCGGTCGTCGCCGTACTTCTCGACGATGACGGCCAGCTCCTCGCGGACGATGGCCCGCTGCCGCTCCTCGGAGGCCAGGATCGCGTTGTACTCGCGAATCTTCGCCTCCAGTTCGTCGTGCTCGGCGACGATCTTCTGCCGCTCCAGGGCGGCGAGGCGGCGCAGCTGCATCTCCAGGATCGCGTTGGCCTGGATCTCGTCGATCTCCAGCAGGCCCATCAGGCCCGTGCGCGCGACGTCGACCGTCTCGCTGCGCCGGATCAGCGCGATGACCTCGTCGATCGCGTCGAGCGCCTTGAGCAGGCCGCGCAGGATGTGGGCCCGCTCCTCCGCCTTGCGCAGGCGGAAGCGCGTACGGCGGACGATGACCTCGATCTGGTGCGCCACCCAGTGCCGGATGAACGCGTCGAGGGAGAGCGTGCGCGGCACCCCGTCGACCAGCGCCAGCATGTTGGCGCCGAAGTTCGACTGGAGGTCGGTGTGCTTGTACAGGTTGTTCAGGACGACCTTGGCGACGGCGTCCCGCTTCAGGACGATCACCAGGCGCTGGCCCGTGCGTGACGACGTCTCGTCCCTGACGTCGGCGATGCCGCCGATCTTGCCGTCCTTGACCAGGTCGGCGATCTTCTGCGCGAGGTTGTCGGGGTTCGTCTGGTACGGCAGCTCGGTGACGACCAGGCACTGCCGGTTCTGGATCTCCTCGACCTCGACCACCGCGCGCATGGTGATCGAACCGCGGCCCGTACGGTACGTCTCCTCGATGCCCTTGCGGCCCACGACCAGCGCGCCGGTCGGGAAGTCGGGGCCCTTGATGCGCTCGATCAGCGCGTCGAGCAGCTCGTCGGGCGTCGCCTCGGGGTGCTCGAGCGCCCACTGGGCACCGGCCGCGACCTCCCGCAGGTTGTGCGGCGGAATGTTGGTCGCCATGCCGACGGCGATGCCGGCGGAACCGTTGATCAGCAGGTTCGGGAAGCGCGCCGGCAGGACCGTCGGCTCCTGGTTGCGGCCGTCGTAGTTGTCCGTGAAGTCGACGGTCTCCTCGTCGATGTCCCGGAGCATCTCCATCGACTGCGGCATCATCTTGCACTCGGTGTACCGCATGGCGGCGGCCGGGTCGTTGCCCGGAGAACCGAAGTTGCCGTTGGAGTCGACGAGCGGCATCCGCATCGACCAGGGCTGCGCGAGGCGCACCAGGGCGTCGTAGATCGACGAGTCGCCGTGCGGGTGGTACGTACCCATGACGTCGCCGACGACGCGCGCGCACTTGTAGAAGCCGCGCTCCGGCCGGTATCCGCCGTCGTACATCGCGTAGAGCACGCGGCGGTGCACGGGCTTCAGGCCGTCCCGTACGTCGGGCAGCGCACGCGACACGATGACGGACATCGCGTAGTCGAGGTACGAGCGCTGCATCTCCGTTTCGAGCCCGATGGGCTCCACGCGCAGCGCCAGGCCCTCCACGGCGGTCCCGTCGGGGAGCACGGGCCCTTCCGGGATCTCTGGTGGCGTGTCAGGGGTGTTCTCGTCGGCCATTGCTGGTCAGCTTTTCCTTTCGGCCCGTTTCGGCCTGTACGGATACGACGGCCTGTTGCGGCGTCCTCGTGGGGCGGCGTCCTCGCCGGGCGTCCTCGTGCGGTACGCGGCCGGCACCGGGCGGAGCCTGAGCCCGTACCGAGCTTGAGCTCGCACCGAGCGGGTACCGCACCGAGTCCGAGCCGCCCGCACGCGGCTCAGATGTCGAGGAAGCGGACGTCCTTGGCGTTGCGCTGGATGAAGGAGCGGCGTGCCTCGACGTCCTCACCCATCAGCACCGAGAACAGGTCGTCGGCCTGCGCGGCGTCGTCCAGGGTCACCTGGCCGAGCACCCGGTGGTCGATGTCCATCGTGGTGACGCGCAGCTCCTCGGCGTTCATCTCGCCGAGGCCCTTGAAGCGCTGGATCGAGTCCTCGCGGACCCGCTTGCCGTTCTGCCGGCCCAGCTGGATCAGGGCGTCGCGCTCGCGGTCCGAGTACGCGTACTGGACGTCGCCGCGCCCCCAGTCGATCTTGTAGAGCGGCGGGCGGGACAGGTAGACATGGCCCGCCTCGACCAGCGGACGCATGAAGCGGAACAGGAACGTCAGCAGCAGCGTGGTGATGTGCTGGCCGTCGACGTCGGCGTCCGCCATCAGAATGATCTTGTGATAGCGGAGCTTGTCGATGTCGAAGTCCTCGTGCACACCCGTGCCGAACGCCGAGATCAGCGCCTGCACCTCGGTGTTCTGGAGGATCTTGTCGACACGCGCCTTCTCGACGTTCAGGATCTTGCCGCGGATCGGCAGGATCGCCTGGTACATCGGGTCGCGGCCGGACTTCGCGGAACCGCCCGCGGAGTCACCCTCGACGATGAAGATCTCGCACTTCGTCGGGTCGTTCGACTGGCAGTCGCTCAGCTTGCCGGGCAGCGACGCCGACTCCAGCAGCCCCTTGCGGCGCGTGAGGTCGCGCGCCTTGCGGGCCGCGACGCGCGCGGTGGCCGCCTGGATGCCCTTGCGGATGATGTCCGCGGCCTCGTTGGGGTTGCGGTCGAACCAGTCGGTGAGGTGCTCGTGCACGACCTTCTGCACGAACGTCTTCGCCTCGGTGTTGCCGAGCTTGGTCTTCGTCTGGCCCTCGAACTGGGGCTCGCCCAGCTTGACCGAGATGATCGCCGTCAGACCCTCGCGGATGTCCTCGCCCGCGAGGTTCTCGTCCTTCTCACGCAGCAGCTTGCGCTCCCGCGCGTACCGGTTGACCAGGCCCGTCAGCGCGGCCCTGAAGCCCTCCTCGTGCGTACCGCCCTCATGCGTGTGGATGGTGTTCGCGAACGAGTACACGCCCTCGCTGTACTGCGTGTTCCACTGCATCGCGATCTCGACGGAGATGAGGCGCTCCTTGTCCTCGGCCTCCACGTCGATCACGGTGGGGTGGATCATCTCCCCCTTGCGGGAGTTGAGGTACGTGACGAAGTCGACGATGCCGCCCTCGTAGTGGTACGTCACCGACATCGCGGGCTGCTCGTCCGTGCCGTCCTCGGCGACGTCGCCGCCCGCCTGGCCCGCGCCCGCGACCGCCTTCGCCGACGCCCGCTCGTCGGTCAGCGTCAGGGTCAGGCCCTTGTTCAGGAAGGCCATCTCCTGGAAGCGCCGCGACAGCGTCTCGAAGGAGTAGTCCGTCGTCTCGAAGACGTCCGGGTCCGCCCAGAACGTGACGGTCGTGCCCGTCTCGGACGTCGCGGCGCCGCGCGCGAGCGGCGCCGTCGGCACGCCGAGCTTGTAGTCCTGCATCCAGTGGTAGCCGTCCCGCATGACGTCGACCGAGACCTTCGTCGACAGGGCGTTGACCACGGAGACACCGACGCCGTGCAGACCGCCGGAGACGGCGTACCCGCCACCGCCGAACTTGCCGCCCGCGTGCAGCACGGTCAGGACGACCTCGACGGCCGGCTTGCCCTCGGACGGCACGATGTCCACCGGGATGCCGCGGCCGTTGTCGACCACGCGCACGCCGCCGTCGGCCAGGATCGTGACGTCGATGCTGTCCGCGTGACCCGCGAGCGCCTCGTCGACCGAGTTGTCCACGACCTCCTGGACCAGGTGGTGGAGGCCGCGCTCACCGGTCGAGCCGATGTACATGCCGGGCCGCTTGCGGACCGCGTCCAGCCCTTCCAGCACCGTGATGGCGCTGGCGTCGTACGCATGCTTCACCTCGCCACCGTGCGCCTCGGCGGCGACGGGGGGCGTCTCTGACGGTGTCTTGTCTTGGGGGTTGCCGGAATCGGCCACGAAGCGCCCTTTCTGGCACAGCACAGGCCGTTCTCCGGCTCGCGGGAGCGGCTGCGTCGTTCGGCTTCTGTCGCTTTTAACGCGCTTGATGTGCTTGTCGACGGGGAGATCCCGCAAGCACCGCGGGATTCGCCGCCAGTCTACCGGTAGCGCCGACGTGAATGGGGGTTTGCCGGTACCTCAGTCCGCATGTGCCGCCCTCAGGGCGCCCTATCCGACTCCCCATATGTGCGACGGGGCTCCAAGAGGCTCAGAAGGGCACTCAGCGCTTCGGGCTGTCAACCCCTGGCTACCTACGGAAACCCTCCGCTTCCCGGCTACGTCGTCGCAGGTCAGAGGCGTATTTCCGACCCGCTCCCGGCCCGGGTCCGAGGGCCGGTGCCCGGGAGCGGGCGCGCGCCCGCGGGCGTTCGGTCCCACGAGGCGTCCGGGAGCGCTCCCGGATGGCCGATTCCCGCGGGGTCCCGATGGAGTCCGACATACGCACACATGACGCACATCACGTCGAAAGAAACGCCGTGTGGGCCGACGCCGGGGGCGCGTTTACATGATGGGTGGGTGGCCGGCCGCGTCGGCGGTGTCCGGTCCGTCACAGCCGACGCCGTCCCCGCCCGCGCCGGCCCGCCCGCCGAGTCCCGGCCCGCTCTGCGGCTCGGGCCGCCTCGGCCAGGCGTCGTCGGGGGCAGGTCAGCCGTACGTGTCGCCCGGGCCCCGGCTGCCCGGTGCGCGCAGCCGTCCGTACCGCTGCGGCGGGCCGCTCGGGCCGAGCACCTTGATCAGCCGCACGGTGCCGTGCCCGAGGTCCTCGTTCAGCCTGGCCAGCAGCCGCGGCGCCAGCAGCCGCAGCTGGGTCGCCCACGCCGTCGAGTCGCACAGGACCGTCAGGACCCGCTGGTCGTCCGCCTCGTCGAACCGGTCCGGCACGCAGTGCTTCGCCAGCTCCTCGCCGACGATCTGCGGCCAGCGCCCCATCACCCCGCCGACCGCCGCCGGGGCCTCCCAACCGCGTTCCGTGATCAGCCTGTTGATGGCCGCGCCCAGGGGCAGCGGATCGCGTCCGTCCGCCCGCGCGCCGGACCTGAGCCCGCCGCCGCGCCGTGCCTGCCTGCGCTCCCGCACGGCGTCGCCGCGCGCCTTCGCCTGCTCGCGGGCCGCCCTGAGCGCCACCCGCGCCAGGTCGACACCGGACGGCTCGCCGCCCTTGGGCGTTCCGCCGTCGTCTGCGCCGCCGCTCACAGCCGCTCCACCGTCCCGTCCGCCACCGAGAACCGCGTCCCGCTCAGTACGCCCGGCACGTCGTCGTCCACCGCCGCCGTCACGAGGACCTGCTCGCCGTGCGCCACCAGCTCGGCGAGCCGCTCCCGGCGCCGCACGTCCAGCTCGGCGAAGACGTCGTCGAGGACCAGCACCGGCTCGTTGCCCTCCGCCCGCAGCAGCTCGTACGAGGCGAGCCGCAGCGCCAGCGCGAACGACCAGGACTCGCCGTGGCTCGCGTACCCCTTCGCGGGCAGCTCCCCGAGCTTGAGCACCAGGTCGTCGCGGTGCGGTCCGACGAGCGTCACCCCGCGCTCGACCTCCTGTCTGCGCACCGACGCCAGCGCCGCGAGCAGCTGCTCGTACAGCTCCTCGCGGACCGGCGTCCCCCCTCCGGACGGCTCGCCGCCCGCGGCGCCGGCCGGACCCGCGCCCGCCTCGTGCGCCGCCGAGGACCGGTACTCCAGGGACACGGGCCCGCCGCCCGGTGCCACGTCGCCGTACGCCTTGTCGGCCAGCGGCCCCAGCACCGCGACGAGATCCGCGCGCTGCGCCAGCACCTCGGCGCCCACCCGCGCCAGATGCTGGTCCCACACGTCGAGCGTCGAGAGGTCCATTCCGCGTCCGCCGTGCCGCCGGGCCATCGCGGCCGACTTGAGCAGCGTGTTGCGCTGCTTGAGCACCCTGTCGTAATCCGACCGCACGCCGGCCATGCGCGGCGACCGCGCCGTCACCAGCTCGTCCAGGAACCGCCGGCGCTCGCCCGGGTCGCCCTTCACCAGCGCCAGGTCCTCGGGCGCGAACAGCACCGTCCGTACGATCCCCAGCACGTCACGCGGACGTACCTGCGAGGAGCGGTTGATCCTCGCGCGGTTGGCCCGGCCCGGATTGAGCTCGATCTCCACGAGCTGGGAACGCTCGCCCTGCGTCACCGACGCCCGGATCACCGCCCGCTCCGCGCCCGCCCTCACCAGCGGCGCGTCCGAGGAGACCCGGTGGCTGCCCAGGGTGGCCAGGTATCCGACCGCCTCGACCAGGTTCGTCTTCCCCTGGCCGTTGGCCCCCACGAAAACGCCCACGCCCGGACCGAGCGGCACCTCGATCCGGGCGTACGAGCGGAAGTCGGCCAGCGACAGATGCGTGACGTGCATGGATGTGCGCCGGCCTCCCGGTTGCGACCGCCGTCCGGCCGCCGACCGGGCAGCGGTCCGGCTACTTGTCGGACTTCTTCGTGCTCTTGGTGTTCTTGGTGCTCTTCATGGCCGCGGCCTCGGCGGCGTTGGCCTCGACCGCGTGGCCGCCGAACTGGTTGCGCAGCGCGGCGATCATCTTCATCTGCGGGGAGTCGTCCTGCCGCGACGCGAACCGGGCGAACAGCGACGCCGTGATCGCGGGCAGCGGCACCGCGTGGTCGATCGCGGCCTCGACCGTCCACCGGCCCTCGCCGGAGTCGTCCGCGTAGCCCTTGAGCTGCTCAAGATGCTCGTCGTCGTCCAGCGCGTTGACCGCGAGGTCCAGCAGCCAGGACCGGATGACCGTGCCCTCCTGCCAGGAGCGGAACACCTCGCGCACGTCCGTGACCGAGCCGACCTTCTCCAGCAGCTCCCAGCCCTCGGCATACGCCTGCATCATCGCGTACTCGATGCCGTTGTGGACCATCTTCGCGAAGTGGCCGGCGCCCACCTTGCCCGCGTGCACGGCGCCGAACTCGCCCTCGGGCTTCAGCGCGTCGAAGACCGGCCTGACCTTCGCGACGTCGTCCGGCGTACCGCCGTACATCAGCGCGTAGCCGTTCTCCAGGCCCCAGACGCCGCCCGAGACACCGCAGTCGACGAAGCCGATGCCCTTGATGCCCAGCTCGACCGCGTGCTTCTCGTCCTCGGTCCAGCGGGAGTTGCCGCCGTCCACGACGACGTCGCCCGGGGACAGCAGGTCGGCAAGCTCATCGATCGTGGACTGGGTGGGGGCGCCCGCCGGCACCATCGCCCAGACGACCCGCGGGCCCTTCAGCTTGTCCACAAGCTCCTTGAGGCTGTGCACATCCGCGATGTCGGGGTTGCGGTCGTACCCGATGACGGTGTGGCCCGCGCGGCGAAGACGCTCGCGCATGTTGCCGCCCATCTTGCCGAGACCGATGAGACCGAGCTCCATCAGGGATTCCTTAACGTCGTGGCGATGCGTACCCACCGGCGAGCCTACGCCGGGCCGCCCCGGCTCACCTGCGGGGTCAGCCGCTCAGCCGTACGGGCATGATCAGGTACTTGTACGCCTCGTCGGCCTCGGCATCCACCGCGGGACGACCGCTCAGCAGCGCGGGCTTCGTCGACGTCGTGAACGACAGCTGAGCGGCGGGCGAGTCGATCGCGCTCAGGCCGTCCAGCAGGAACGTCGGGTTGAAGGCGATCGAGATGTCGTCGCCCTCCAGCTGCGCGTCGACCCTTTCCACAGCCTGTGCGTCGTCGCTCGACCCGGCTTCCAGGATCAGCACGCCCTGCTCGAAACTGAGCCGCACCGGGGTGTTGCGCTCGGCGACCAGCGCCACGCGCTTGACGGCCTCGACGAACGGCGCCGTCTCGATCACCGCGACCGAGTTGAACTCCGTCGGGAACAGCGTCTTGTACTTCGGCAGGTCGCCTTCGAGGAGCCGCGTGGTCGTACGCCGGCCCGCGCCCTCGAAACCGATCAGGCCCTCACCGGCGCCCGAGCCCGCCAGGGCGAGCGTCACCGTGTCGCCGCTGGTCAGCGCCTTCGCGGTGTCCAGGAGCGTCTTCGCGGGCACCAGCGCGACCGCGGAGATGTCCGGTGCCTCCGGCTTCCACAGGAACTCGCGGACCGCGAACCGGTAGCGGTCCGTCGAGGCGAGGGTGACCGTGTCGCCCTCGATCTCGATCCGTACGCCGGTGAGCACCGGCAGCGTGTCGTCCCGGCCCGCGGCGATGGCCACCTGGGCGGCGGCCGACGCGAAGACCTCGCCGGGGACGGTGCCCGTGGCCGTCGGCATCTGCGGCAGCGCCGGGTACTCCTCCACAGGCAGTGTGTGGAGCGTGAACCGGGAGGAGCCGCAGACGACGGTCGCCCGTACACCGTCTGTGGAGATCTCCACCGGCCGGTTGGGCAGCGCCCGGCAGATGTCGGCGAGCAGGCGGCCGGAGACGAGGACCGTGCCGTCCTCCTCGACCTCCGCCTCCACCGAGACCCTGGCCGAGACCTCGTAGTCGAAGCTGGAGAAGCTCAGCGCACCGTCCTCGGCCTTCAGCAGCAGGCCCGCGAGGACCGGCGCCGGCGGACGGGCCGGGAGGCTGCGGGCCACCCAGGCCACCGCCTCCGCGAGTACATCGCGCTCCACCCGGATCTTCACCGTAAGCCCGCCTCCTGCTGTTGCTGCGCCCTGCTGGCCTTGTCGGCGCCGTCTCCAGGACCAAGGTCCGGGAAGGCCGCCGGGAACAGTCTGGCCTACGGGACTGACAGCTGTTGCTGCTCCCGGTCAAATCGCGGCGAGCGGGTCCGGGGCGAGTTACGCACAGCCCCCACTTCGAAGCGGATTCCCAGCTAACTCTATGTGGGAGTAGTAGTAGGGCCTGTGGAAACCGTGGATAACGCCATTGGCGCAGGTCAGACACGGTTTTCTGTCCACCGGCCCTGTGGGCCGCACCCGTGGACAAGTCGCCCCGACTGTGGACGGCCGGAAGTTCTGCACACCCCATGCACAGCTGAGGGCCACTTCTCCCCAGCTGCGTCCCCAGGTTTACCCACGTTGCCCACAGCCCAATCCGTGGACTTGGTGTGACGCCTTTCACTCGACCCGGTGAGAGGGCGTGTTCCGTTGCCGAACAGTGGACAGCGCTGTGGACGAGCTGTGGGTAACAGGCCCGTGCCTGTGGGCCGCCGGTGGACAAGTCCGAGGGGCGGTCGGTGCCGTTTTCGCCGTCCACAGGCTGTGGACGGCACTTCCCCACAAATCCCCAGGCGGTTGACCTGCCTTGATCATCCCCCGTCGAGGGCGGCTGTGGACACGATCTGGACAACGAAGAAGTCCCCAGGGTGTGGACGCCCGAAAACACCCAGATCTGTGGAGAAGCGGTTTGCCACCCGCCCGACCGGCTGGGATTCGAACAGGGGCCGGGTGGAGAGGGGCGGTGACATCCCCGTGAGAGACGTGCCGACGAGCGCCGGGGAGCGTCCGGGGAGCGCCGAAGTGCGTCCGAGGCGAGCACTGTGGAGCGCCCGGGGAGCGTTGGGGAGACGCGTCGCGGGAGCGCGGGCATGCGCCGCCGGGCACGGATCGCGCCGCGCCGCGGGCATGAGTGGGTGAGCCCGGCCGCGTACGGCCCTGCGGGAGGGCGCGGACGGACCCGCGGGAGCGCGCGGACGGCGGGCGGGGGCGTGCGCCGTGTGCCGCGGGCACGCGAAAGGCGCCCAGGAAGGGCGGGGCCGGCAGGTCTGTGCGGGACTCGGGGTAGCCGCAGGACTCGGGGTAGCCGCGGGACTCGGCAGGACTCGGGTCGCTGCGGGACTCGCCCGGACGTGGCGCGGCTCAGCGACGCTCAGCCGCCTTGCCGGACCTCGCTGGAGCCGCTCAGCCGTTCTTGATGCGGTTCGTGAGCTCCGTCACCTGGTTGTAGATGGAGCGGCGCTCCGCCATCAGCGCGCGGATCTTCCGGTCCGCGTGCATCACCGTCGTATGGTCGCGGCCGCCGAACTGCGCGCCGATCTTCGGCAGTGACAGATCGGTCAGCTCCCTGCACAGGTACATGGCGATCTGCCGCGCCGTCACCAGCACCCGGCTGCGCGAGGAGCCGCAGAGGTCCTCCACGGACAGGCCGAAGTAGTCGGCGGTCGCCGCCATGATCGCCGCGGCCGTGATCTCCGGAGCCGCGTCCTCGCCGCCCGGGATCAGGTCCTTGAGCACGATCTCGGTCAGCCCGAGGTCCACCGGCTGCCGGTTGAGGGAGGCGAACGCGGTCACGCGGATCAGCGCGCCCTCCAGTTCGCGGATGTTCCGCGAGATCCGGGACGCGATGAACTCGAGGACCTCGGGCGGCGCGTTCAGCTGCTCCTGTACGGCCTTCTTCCGGAGGATCGCGATCCGCGTCTCCAGCTCAGGCGTCTGCACATCGGTCGTCAGGCCCCACTCGAAGCGGTTCCTGAGCCGGTCCTCCAGCGTCATCAGCTGCTTGGGCGGCCGGTCGGAGGAGAGCACGATCTGCTTGTTCGCGTTGTGCAGCGTGTTGAAGGTGTGGAAGAACTCCTCCTGCGTCGACTCCTTGCTCGCGAGGAACTGGATGTCGTCGACGAGCAGGATGTCGACGTCCCGGTACCGCTTGCGGAAGGTGTCGCCCTTGCCGTCGCGGATCGAGTTGATGAACTCGTTCGTGAACTCCTCCGAGCTCACGTACCGCACCCGGGTGCCGGGGAAGAGGCTGCGCGCGTAGTGCCCGATGGCGTGCAGGAGGTGCGTCTTGCCGAGGCCCGACTCCCCGTAGATGAACAGCGGGTTGTACGCCTTGGCCGGTGCCTCCGCCACGGCGACGGCGGCCGCGTGCGCGAAGCGGTTCGACGCGCCGATGACGAACGTGTCGAAGAGGTACTTCGGGTTCAGGCGCGCGTGCGGCTCCCCCGGTCCCGGCGCGGGTGCCGGCTGCGCGCCGAGCGGCCCCGGCACGCCGCGGTGCCGGCCGCCGGGGCCACTGGGACCACCGGGGCCGCCCGCGCCAGGGCCACCGTGGCCGCCGCGCGCCGCGCCGCCGCCGTGCGAGCCTGACCCGCCGCGGCCGAGCTGCTGCTCCGGCAGCCCCCTGGCGTCCTGCCGGGGCTGCTCGTAGGGGCCGCGGTCGCCCACGGGCGACGGGCGGTAGTCACTCTCGGGCCCGCGGTACTCGCTGTCGGAGTGCCGGTAGTCGTTGTCCTGCGACGGGCGGTAGTCGTTGTCCTGCGGTGCTGCCCGGTAGTCGCCGTCCTGCGGCGACCGGTAGTCCCCGTCGGGGGCCCGGTAGTCGTTCTCCTGCCGCCCGTAGTCACCGTCCGGCCTGCCGTACTCGTCCTGCGGCCTGCGGTAGTCGTGCTGCGGCTGCTGCGTCCGCGCGTTGTTGTACGGATCGTCCTGGTAGCCGCCGAGGCGGGTCTGCTGCCAGGAAAGTTCCTCCTGGCTGCGCGGCCAGGCACCGGGCTCGGGGCGCTGCTGCTGGTAGTCCGGGTAGGCGGGGCGTACGGAGGGGATGACGTCGTCCGGAGCGTGGTGCGCGTAGCCGTCGTCGTAGACGCTGTGGCGCGGCTGCGGCACGGGGGCCGGCGGGGTCGGCGCCGGGTCCGCGGCCGACGGGTCCACCGTGATGGCGATCCTGATGGGTCTGCCGCACTCGTGGCTCAGCGTCTCACTGATGAGTGGCGCCAGGCGGCCTTCCAGTACCCGCTTTCCCCATTCATTGGGGACGGAGAGCAGCGCCGTGTCCGCGACCAGGGCGAGCGGCTGGCAGCGCTCGATCCACTGCTTGTCCTTGCTCTCCACACCCTGCTGGCCTTCCCTGAGGAGCTGCTCCAGCACTCGCGGCCACACTGCGGCAAGATCGGCAGGTACGTCAGCCACGAGGCACGCTCTCTCACAGGTCCCACGAATGTGCGCTTCTCGGGACGGGATGGGAAGACCGGCGGATAAGGAGGCCGGAGTTCAGCCACGGTAGTCAGGCCGACCCGCGCGGTTCAAGTCGTTGTCCACAGGCTGTGCACAGTGGCGGGGGCGCATACTGCTGGTTTGACCGGATGGCGTAATGCCGCGTACCGTGACCAGGTCGAGTTGTCGATGGCTGCTGCCGCCTGCCTCCGATGGGCAAAGATCACGGATCGTGATTGTGAAGCGGTGCACTCGGGCGTTGAACGAGAGCTGCTACTCGTGGGCGCACGGTGACAGCCAGACGATGCCCCGCCATCACCCATCATTCTCTGGAGCCCCTGAGTGAGTAAGCGCACCTTCCAGCCGAACAACCGCCGTCGCGCCAAGACCCACGGGTTCAGGCTGCGGATGCGTACCCGTGCCGGCCGCGCGATCCTCGCGTCCCGCCGTGGCAAGGGTCGCGCCCGTCTGTCCGCCTGATTTCCACCAGGTCATGACGTGCTGCCTACCGAGCATCGGCTGAGGCGGCGCGAAGAATTCGCGATCGCGGTACGCCGAGGACGCAGGGCCGGACGGCCGCTCCTGGTCGTCCACATGCGCGACGGTCGACTTGACCCGCACGCGCCGGGGGGGAGTGCCTTCCCGGTACGTGCGGGTTTCGTCGTGAGCAAAGCCGTCGGTGGTGCCGTCGTCAGGACGCGGGTGAAGCGCCAGCTTCGGCATCTTGTCCGCGAACGCCTGTCCGTACTTCCCCCCGGTAGCCTGGTTGTCGTACGAGCGTTGCCCGGTTCGGGTGATGCGTCCCATGAACAACTGGCCCGAGACCTGGACGCCGCTCTTGAGCGGCTGCTGGGAAGGGGCGTGCGATGAAGTATCCGCTGCTGGCCCTGATCAAGCTGTACCAGTGGACGATCAGTCCTTTGCTGGGTCCGGTCTGTCGTTACTACCCGTCGTGCTCGCACTATGGGTACACGGCCATCGACCGACACGGCGCGGTGAAGGGCACGGCGCTTACCGCCTGGCGCATCCTGCGGTGCAATCCGTGGTCGCCGGGTGGTGTGGATCATGTTCCCCCGCGGAAGCGACCGCGGTGGCATGAAGCGTTGCGCGACGCGTGGCGCAGAAAGAGCGGGCACTCCGCGACTGGCGTGCCTTCCGGAGGACCGGGATCTGATCGTTCCGCGTCCTCCAGTCCGGCCGCAGAGACCTCGCCCCATGCTCAAGGAGCCTGAATGTTCGACTCGATTGCCAGTCTGTTCAGTTTTATCACTTGGCCTGTTTCGTGGGTCATCGTCCAGTTCCACTCCCTGTACGGGGCGGTCTTCGGCCCCGATACCGGGTGGGCCTGGGGACTGTCCATCGTGTCCCTGGTCGTGTTGATCCGTATCTGCCTGATCCCGCTCTTCGTCAAGCAGATCAAGTCGACGCGCAACATGCAGGTGCTCCAGCCGAAGATGAAGGCGATCCAGGAGCGCTACAAGAACGACAAGCAGCGACAGTCCGAAGAGATGATGAAGCTGTACAAGGAGACGGGCACCAACCCGCTCTCCTCGTGTCTGCCGATCATCGCCCAGTCGCCGTTCTTCTTCGCGCTCTACCACGTGCTCGCCGGCATCGCGAACGGCACCAAGATCGGCGCCATCAACCAGCCGCTGCTCGACAGCGCCCGGCAGGCCCACATCTTCGGCGCCCCGCTGGCCGTGAAGTTCCTGGACAGCTCCAGCAAGGCCGCCAGCCTCGGCGCCTCGCTGACGGACGTGCGCATCGTCGCCGGAATCATGATCATCATGATGTCCGCGTCGCAGTTCTACACGCAGCGCCAGCTGATGACCAAGAACGTCGACATCACGGTCAAGACCCCGTACATGCAGCAGCAGAAGATGATGATGTACGTCTTCCCGCTGATCTTCATGGGTATGGGTGTCAACTTCCCCGTCGGTGTCCTCGTCTACTGGCTGACCACCAACGTGTGGACCATGGGCCAGCAGATGTACGTGATCAACCAGAACCCCACGCCCGGCAGCAAGGCGCAGGACGCCTTCCTCCAGCGGCTGCTCAAGTCCGCCACGACGCATGAGCAGGTGCGGTCCAACCGCAAGCGGAAGATGATCGCGGCGATCGTCTCCAAGGGCCCGGACCGCAACGACAACGAGCGCAAGTTCATCACCGGCCTCGCGAAGGCGGGCCTGGCGGCCCAGGCGGACGGCTCCCTGGTCAAGAGCGACACGATCGCCGCGGAGAGCGGCGCCGGCGCTACCGTGCGGCGCCAGCAGCCCAAGCGCCAGAGCAAGTCGCAGCGGCAGTCCTCCGCCGCCTCTCCGGCCGGTACGCAGACGGTCGAGTCGACCGATGACGACTCCGTGGCCACCAGCCTGGAGAAGGAGCCCGCGGGGTCCTCGCGGCGGCAGGGCGGCTCGACGAAGTCGGCCGGTTCCCGGCAGAGCGCCTCCCCCAAGCAGGCCGGGCAGGCCAAGCAGACGGGCCAGACCAACCAGGGCGGTCAGGCGAAGTCCGGGCAGCAGGGGCAGCAGCCCGCCAGGTCCAAGGCTTCGGGCAAGCCCGCCGCCGCGCGGTCAGGCCAAGCCAAGTCGGGGCAGCGCAAGGGCCAGCAGCGGTCCAAGCACCCCTCCAAGAAGTAACGAAGGAGTCCATCCGTGACGGAAGGAACCGTTGTCGCCACCGAGGGTGCCGCTGAGGGTGGCGACACCCTGACCCGCCTGGAGCAGGAGGGAGAGATCGCGGCCGACTACCTTGAGGGCCTGCTCGACATCGCCGATCTCGACGGCGACATCGACATGGACGTCGAGGCGGACCGCGCCGCGGTCTCGATCGTCAGCGACGCCGGCGGCCGGGATCTGCAGAAGCTGGTCGGGCGCGACGGTGAGGTGCTGGAGGCGCTCCAGGAGCTGACGCGGCTCGCCGTGCACCGGGAGACCGGTGACCGCAGCAGGCTCATGCTGGACATCGCCGGCTTCCGGGCGAAGAAGCGCACCGAGCTCGCGGCGCTTGGCGCCAAGGCGGCGGACGAGGTCAAGAGCACCGGGGAGCCGGTGAAGCTCGACCCGATGACGCCCTTCGAGCGCAAGGTGGTGCATGACGCCATCGCCGCCGCCGGACTGCGCAGCGAGTCCGAGGGCGAGGAGCCGCAGCGCTTCGTCGTGGTTCTTCCCGCCTGACCGGAGAGAGAGCGTGTCGGCCCCGTCTGTTCCGCAGGCGGGGCCGCTGTTTGTCAGTCTGAAGGCTGAGCCCGCCGTGCGGCGGCTCGTAAGGAAGGACGGTCCCCGTGACGGAAGCGGCTGAGCTTCCCCCTGCCCCGGAGGGGGCGCGGACGGTTTTCGGCGAGTATTTCCCCGAGGCGGTCCGGTACGCGGAGCTGCTTGCGGACGTGGGGGTCAAGCGGGGGCTCATCGGTCCCCGTGAGGTGCCTCGGCTCTGGGAGAGGCACCTGCTCAACTGTGCTGTGCTCGCGGAGGTCGTACCCGAGGACGTCATGGTGTGCGACGTCGGCTCCGGCGCGGGACTGCCGGGCATCCCGCTGGCCCTCGTGCGCCGGGACCTGAAGATCACGCTCCTTGAGCCCCTGCTGCGGCGTACGAACTTCCTCCAGGAAGTCGTGGAGCTGCTCGGCCTCGACCATGTGACGGTGGCGCGCGGGCGCGCCGAGGAGGTACTGGGCAAGGTCCAGCCCGTTCATGTCGTGACCGCTCGTGCGGTGGCCCCGCTGGACCGGCTCGCCGGCTGGGGCGTGCCGCTGCTGCGCCCCTACGGGGAGATGCTGGCGCTCAAGGGTGACGCCGCGGAGGAGGAGCTGAAGAGCGCCAGGGCCGCGCTGGGCAAGCTGGGAGTGGTGGACACCTCCATCGTGAAGGTGGGGGAGGGAATCGTCGACCCGCTCGCGACGGTGGTACGGGTCGAGGTCGGCGAGAGCCCCGGCGGCGTCAGGTTCGCGGCGAAGCGCGCCAAGGCCGCGCGCACGGGACGCACACGCCGCCGCCGCTGACCGCGGAAGCGGAGTGGGGCCGGGTGGGCCGGAGTGGGGCCCGAGACCGGGGTGCACGGAGCGCGTACGGCCTCGCCGTGGCCGGCGTGGCTGATGTGGCCGGCACGGCTGGGTGATGTACCGGCCCGGTGGCCCGGTGTGGGGTGTGTTGTCGTTCCGAGGCCGCTATCCGGCTTCTGCGTGTGATGCTCCATAGATGGTGCGGTGCCGGATTGCCCCGGAGTGTCGTGGCGATCCGGTAGGGCGGCCCGTGCATCGTGTTTCACGTGAAACGTCGCTCACTGCTTCAGGGAATCATCGACCGTGGGCGTGCGGCTGCCGCACCGCGAGCCCGGAAACCCCTCGTACGGGGCACGGAGTTTTCCACAATGGGGCATTCCTCCACAGAACCAAGAGCCTCGCTGGTTCACCACCCCCAAAGCATGGCAGGCTCTGTTCATTGCGAGTCTGAAGTCGAGGAGAGTGAATCCTTGCGGTCCGACGCCAACATCGCGGGACCGATGGCCGATCCGGTCCCCGGTCCCCGTACCGAGTCTCTGGGGGACGATGTTTCACGTGAAACACCGCCCCCGATGGACGACACCCCCATCGGTAGAGCTGCGCAGCTCGCGGTGGAGGCACTGGGTCGCGCCGGTGAGGGACTGCCACGTCCCGAGCAGACGCGCATCATGGTGGTTGCCAACCAGAAGGGCGGCGTGGGAAAGACCACGACCACCGTCAACCTGGCTGCTTCCCTGGCGCTGCACGGCGCCCGGGTCCTGGTGGTCGATCTCGACCCGCAGGGCAACGCGTCCACCGCGCTGGGCATCGACCACCACGCCGAAGTCCCGTCCATCTACGACGTTCTGGTGGAGAGTAAGCCGCTCTCCGAGGTGGTCCAGCCCGTCTCTGACGTAGAGGGCCTCTTCTGCGCCCCCGCGACCATCGATCTCGCCGGTGCGGAGATCGAGTTGGTGTCCCTGGTGGCCCGGGAGAGCAGGCTCCAGCGTGCGATCGCCTCGTACGAGCAGCCGTTGGACTATGTGCTGATCGACTGCCCGCCCTCGTTGGGCCTGCTCACGGTCAACGCGTTGGTGGCGGGTGCGGAGGTGCTGATCCCGATTCAGTGCGAGTACTACGCGCTGGAGGGCCTGGGGCAGCTACTGCGGAACGTGGACCTCGTGCGCGGGCACCTTAACCCGGCGCTGCATGTCTCCACGATCCTGCTCACTATGTACGACGGCAGGACCCGTCTGGCGTCCCAGGTCGCGGACGAGGTGCGCACCCACTTCGGGGAAGAGGTGCTGCGCACCAGCATTCCGCGCTCCGTACGGATCTCCGAGGCCCCCAGTTACGGTCAGACGGTACTGACCTACGATCCTGGATCGAGCGGCTCCCTGTCGTACCTCGAAGCGGCGCGTGAGATCGCGCTGCGCGGCGTCGGCATCCGCTATGACGACGGCAACGCCCACCTGGGCGACCAGAACAACCAGCAGAGCACGTCAGAGGGGATCATCCAGTGAGCGAACGACGCAGGGGGCTGGGACGTGGGCTCGGTGCGCTGATTCCCGCTGCTCCTCAGGAGCCCTCGCCTGCCGCCCGGGAGGGAGGCCCTGTCGGAAGCCCCCTGCTGACGGCAGAGCGGGGTGCGGCCTCGGAGCGCGGTGTGGCGGCCGGGAAGGTGACCTCGCTGCCGCAGGCGGCCACCTCGACGGAGTCCGGACCGAACGTCCAGCAGCCGGTTCCCGAGCCGGTGCCGGAGGGGCCGGCGACGGTGGCGGGGGCGCACTTCGCAGAAGTGCCGATCGACTTCATCACGCCGAACCCCCGCCAGCCGCGTGAGGTGTTCGACGAGGACGCGCTGGCCGAACTCGTGACCTCCATCAAGGAGGTTGGCCTGCTGCAACCGGTCGTCGTACGGCAGACCGGGCCTGAGCGCTACGAACTCATCATGGGCGAGCGCCGTTGGCGGGCGTGCCGTGAGGCGGACCTGGAGCGTATCCCGGCGATCGTGCGGGCCACGGACGACGAGAAGCTCCTGCTGGACGCATTGCTGGAGAACCTGCACCGCGCCCAGCTGAATCCGCTGGAAGAGGCGGCGGCCTACGACCAGTTGCTGAAGGACTTCAACTGCACGCACGACCAGCTGGCCGACCGGATCGGGCGCTCACGCCCGCAGGTCTCCAACACGTTGCGTCTGCTGCGTCTGTCGCCCTCGGTGCAGCGCAGGGTCGCGGCCGGTGTGCTGTCGGCGGGTCACGCCCGCGCGCTGCTCGCGGTGGAGGAGTCGGAGGAGCAGGACCGGCTGGCCATCCGCATCGTGGCCGAGGGGCTGTCGGTGCGTGCCGTCGAGGAGATCGTGCAGTTGATGGGGGACCGGCCCACCGCGACCCCCAAGACGAAGGGGCCTCGAGCCGGGGCACGGCTGTCGCCGGCCCTGTCGGAGCTCGCCTCGCGGCTGTCGGACCGCTTCGAGACCCGGGTGAAGGTCGACCTGGGGCAGAAGAAGGGGAAGATCGTCGTCGAGTTCGCATCGATGGACGACCTGGAGCGCATCCTCGGCACCCTCGCTCCCGGCGAGGGACGCGTGATGGACCAGGCGCCGTCCGAGGAGTCCGCTGCCGACGACGAAGGCTGATGGCCTACTGAACGACGCTGAGAGCGGGCCGTGTTCCGGGAAGCCCCGGATACGCGGCCCGCTCTCTTTGCTCGTGCTCTGTGTGCCCGGCGCGGGCACGTGGATACGATGCGCAGGGGGCCGAGGTTCTGCCTTGGCCGCATGAGGTGAGGAAGTGAGGAACGGTCTTCATGGGACGTCGGCTCGCACCGCTCACACTGGACAACCTCCCCGACCTCCCTCATCGATGCCGGGCGTGCGTGTTCTGGGAACTGGATGCGGTGGGCGGGGAGGCCGCCGTCACCGCGGGAAGATCTGACGCCGAGAAAGAGGCGTGGATCTCGGCCGTGCTGCTGGAGTGGGGTTCCTGTGGCCGTGTCGCCTACGTCGACGAGGTTCCGGTCGGCTTTGTGCTCTACGCCCCGCCGGCGTACGTGCCGCGCTCCACGGCCTTCCCGACGAGTCCTGTGTCGCCCGACGCCTGCCAGCTGATGACAGCGTGGATCATGCCGGACTACCAGGGTCAGGGGCTCGGTCGTGTCCTGGTGCAGACCGTGGCGAAGGATCTTCTGCGACGCGATTTCAAGGCGATCGAGGCCTTCGGCGACGCACGCTGGAAGGAGCCGGCCTGTGTGCTGCCGGCAGATCATCTGCTCGCGGTGGGGTTCAAGACCGTGCGTCCGCACCCTGCCTACCCGAGGCTGAGGCTCGAACTTCGCTCCACGCTCTCCTGGAAGGAAGATGTGGAGATGGCGCTGGACCGGCTCCTGGGCGCAGTGCAGAAGGAGCCCGCACTGCGACCGCTCTGAGGCCCCTCGACCGCTCCGAGCCTCCTCGACCGCTCTGAGAGCTCGCCGCTCTGGGGGCCGCCGCGACCGCCGGAGCGGGCGAGTGGCGCGTGCCCCGGAGGAACTCCCCCGGAGTACCGCTCCGAAGCTCCTGTGGTCCGAAGCTGTCCTGTGGTGGGACAGAAACGAGCCCGTCCCCCAGCCGGGGGACGGGCTCGTTTCACGTGAAACATCGCGGCGCCGTAGCAGGCCGACCGCCGGCGGTTCACTCGCCGATGAAGGTCTCCAGGTCACGCACGAGCGCGGCCTTCGGCTTGGCGCCGACGATGGTCTTGGCGACCTCGCCGTTCTGGTAGACGTTCAGCGTCGGGATCGACATGACGCCGTACTTGGCCGCGGTCGCGGGGTTCTCGTCGATGTTGAGCTTCACGACCTGGATCTTGTCGCCGTGCTCGGCGGCGATGGCCTCCAGGGACGGAGCGATCTGGCGGCACGGCCCGCACCACGCGGCCCAGAAGTCGACCAGAACAGGCTTGTCGCTCTTGAGCACGTCCTGCTCGAACGTGTCGTCGGTTACATGCTTCAGGTCGCCGGCCACGGCGGCCTCCTTCATTCGTTGGTGTGAGGTGGTGGTGATCGACGGTTCAGACCGTGGCGGTCTTCTCCGGCTCGGGGGTCTGCTCGCTGTCGGCGAGGGCAGCGAGGTAGCGCTCGGCGTCCAGCGCCGCAGAACACCCAGTGCCCGCGGCCGTGATCGCCTGGCGGTACGTGTGGTCGACCACGTCGCCGGCTCCGAAGACACCGGTGACGTTGGTCCGCGTCGTCGGGGCCTCGACCTTCAGGTACCCCTCGTCGTCCAGGTCGAGCTGGCCCTTGAACAGCTCCGTACGCGGGTCGT
The DNA here is from genome assembly GCF_020176795.1 of Streptomyces sp. 8L. Taxonomy (GTDB): domain Bacteria; phylum Actinomycetota; class Actinomycetes; order Streptomycetales; family Streptomycetaceae; genus Streptomyces. The sequence continues at coordinate 11,020 of NZ_JAIUKE010000103.1, read as the reverse complement.
GGCCCACGGCGATGAACAGGCCCGTCACGGCCAGATCCGACTTCTCGCCGGTCTGGGTGTCGCGCAGGGTCAGTCCGTTGAGCTTCGGATCGCCATGGATCTCGGCGACCTCCTTGTTCCACGCGAAGGAGATCTTCGGGTCGGCGAAGGCGCGGTCCTGCATCGCCTTGGAGGCACGCAGGGTGTCGCGGCGGTGCACGATCGTCACGGACTTGGCGAACCGGGAGAGGAAGGTGGCCTCCTCCATCGCGGTGTCACCGCCGCCGACCACAACGATGTCCTGGTCCTTGAAGAAGAAGCCGTCACACGTGGCACACCACGAGACGCCGCGGCCCGACAGCTCCGCCTCACGCGGCAGGCCCAGCTTGCGGTACGCGGAGCCGGTGGTGACGATCACGGTCTTCGCGCGGTGGACGGTGCCGGCGGTGTCGGTGACGGTCTTGATGTCGCCCGTGAGGTCGACCTCGACGATGTCGTCGGGGACGAGCTCGGCCCCGAAGCGCTCGGCCTGGCCCCTCATGTTGTCCATGAGGTCCGGACCCATGATCCCGTCCTGGAAGCCGGGGAAGTTCTCCACCTCGGTGGTGTTCATCAGCGCGCCACCGGCCGTGACGGCACCCTCGAAGACCAGCGGCTTCAGCGACGCACGCGCGGTGTACAGCGCGGCGGTATAGCCGGCCGGCCCGGAGCCAATGATGATCACGTTACGGACGTCGCTCACGGGTTATTCCTCGTCTCTGGGGGCTGCCTACGGCCTCATCGGGACCAGTTCAAGGACTGTCATCCGACCTAACGGATACTACGGGCCGTGCATTCCCCCGGGGACCTGTGGCGCGGGGAGGACCGCGTCACCGACGGGGATAGATGTCCGACTGAAGAATCTTTCCCTTGCCGGGGGGCGTCGCATCCACACAGGTGGCATCCACGACGTACACGCGGACCGTGGCTTCGTCCGACGGGTTCGCCAGGACGAGCAGATAGGCCGGGATGCCTCGGTAGGTGCCCTGCTGGGCCGCGATAACAGCCTCGCTGCGGCCGGTCCCCTGCCGTACGCAGTACGGCACCTGGGGAACGGCCTGCATCATCGGCTCGTCGGTGGCGGTCTCCGTGTTCGGCGAGTTCCCGCGCAGATCCGGGTTGGCCCGGGTGCTGCTCGGCTTCGGCGCCAGAAGCGTGTCCACGCGCGTCTCCAGCTTCGCGCCGGAGAACTCGTCCGTACCACTCACGCTGGTGGTGACGCGGGGAGAAGGTGCCCGGCCGGCAGTTCCGGCGCCGCTCTTTGTGTCTGTCCCCTGAAGGAGGAAGGCTCCCACGCCGAGAACGGCGATACCGAGAGCCGTACCGAGGACGGCGGCACTCCGACGCCTGCGCACCGAACGTCCCCGTCCGGGGCCGGTGGCCGTACGGCTCGGTCCGCGGGTGGAGCGGCCGGGGCCACCGGGAGCCCGAGGAGAGCGCGATGTTTCACGTGAAACATCGGTCCTGCCCGTCGGCTCGGTCGCCTCCATGACGGATGCCGGGGCCTCGTCTTCCTTCTCTTCCTTCTCTTCCTCGGGCTGCCGCCCCTCGGGTGGTTCCTGCCGGCTACGCGCGTCAGCCCCGGCGGCTGCGGGGGCGGGGACGGTCGCACGAGGTCCGGTGGGCGCACCCGCCGGCGGTGTCGCGTCGAGGAGTGCCTCGGCGGCCAGGGCGGCGTCGATGCGCTCGGCGACGTCCGCCGGCATGGGGGCGGGGCCGGGCAGTGCGCCGAGGAGGTCCCGGATCTCCATGAGGGACCGATGGACATCCGCGCAGAGCGCGCAGCTGTCGAGGTGGTCCTGGAGTTCGGTCGTGCGGGACGGCGGGAGCAGGCCTTCGGTGAGGTCGGAGATCTCCTCGACGTCCGGGTGCTGGTCCGTGTCGGACGAGGAAGTCACGCGCGCCCACCTCCGCCCTTCACCGCTGCCGGATCGCCTGGTTCCGTCGGGCTTTGCCCCGTTGCCGGTGGGACGGGAGTCCCCGGCGTCCGGTTCCGCCCGCTGCCTGCTTGTGGAGTGTCTCCCGCGTCACGTCGCAGATGGCTGAGGAGCGGGAGGAGCCGTGCCCGCCCACGGGCGCACCGGCTCTTGACCGTGCCGCTGGGAACGCCGAGGACTCGGGATGCCTCTGCCACGGGATACCCCTGCATGTCCACGAGTACGAGGGCGGCTCGCTGGTCGGGCGGCAGTTTGGAGAGCGCTGCGAACAGCTCGCGGTGCAGGTCCTGGCGTTCCGCTGGAGCCTCGGCGGACTCGTGCGGTTCGAGCAGCTGCTCCATGCGCTCGGTGTCGTCCACCGGGGTGGTGCGCCGGCTGGCCGCCTTCCGTACACGGTCGAGGCAGGCGTTCACGGTGATGCGGTGCAGCCAGGTGGTGACGGCGGACTGGCCGCGGAACGTATGGGCGGCACGGAAGGCTGACACCAGGGCGTCCTGTACGGCGTCGGCGGCTTCCTCCCGGTCGCCCAGGGTGCGTATCGCGACGGCCCACAGGCGGTCCCGATGGCGTCGGACGAGTTCACCGAAGGCGTCCGGGTCACCAGCGACATGTGCGGCCAGCAGGTCGTGGTCGCTCACGTCGGTGAGTGCGGCGTCGTCCAACGGTGAGCCCCTCCCCTGATCCGGTCAGCTGGTGACGTGGATCTCCGAGACCTCGCCCCGGTAGCCACCGTCGCCGGCCGCGGGCAGCTTGGTCAGCCAGACCAGAACGTACCGCGACTTCACCGGCTTGGAGGGCTTCAGCGAGACTTTCTCACCGGTTCCCTGAGCAATCTTCGTGAACCCGTCCAGACTCGTGGGGCTCGTCGTGGCGTCCGGGTCGGCCGCCCTGAGCTCGACGGACGTCTCTCCGGCGAAGTCCACCGTGACCGAGCCGACCGTCTGTGCCGTGCCCAGGTCCAGGATCAGCCCGACGCCCGGCTTGAGGTTCCCGAAGGTCGGCTCGCCGATGTAGCGCTTGGTCTCCCAGGATGTGGCCGCGTTGCCGTCGATCGCCTTGGGTACGTCTTCGGGGTTCTCGGAACCGTCGCCCGGCGGCGGGTCGAAGTCCTGCGCGTGGACGACGGTGATGGGCTTCGGAGCGGTCGGCTCCTTGTCACCGTCGGTCTTGGTGACCTTTGAGCCCGACGGGGTGTCGTCGTTGCCCTGGCCGCTGAGCACGCGGTCGGCGATCTGCCAGCTGCCCAGGCCGAGCGCCACGATCACGAGAGCGGAGACGACCCACTTGAGGAGCTTGCCGGGAGGCGTCTGGAGCGGGGGCGGCGGCACGACCGTCGGAATGACGGTCGTGTTCCGCGGGCCGGGGCCCGGCGTTCCGTAGTTGCCCTGCTGGTACGTCGTGCGCTGGTAGTCGGGCGGCGCCGTGAAGGCGGGCTCCGGAGGCCGGACGCGGGGCATCTCCGCGACGGCCTTGGCGAGTTCGTCGGGGGTGGTGCAGGGCGGCTCCTGCCGCGACGCGGTGGCGCCGTCGTTGGCGAGGGCCCGCATGGCGAGTTCGGACAGTCCGCGGTGGATGCCCGCACGCACCTGGTCGGGCGCCATGAGCCCGGCTCCCTTGGGCAGGCCCGTCAGGCCATAGGCATCGGTCTCGTACGGCCAGCGCTGGGTCAGGGAGGCGTAGAGGAGAGCGCCGATGGCCTCGGTGTCGGCGCGCTGCGGTCGGTCGGCGGTGATGCCGCGGAGCGCGGCGTTCACCGCGAGACCGCGGATGCGGTACTGGCCGCCGGAGGTCCTGAGCACCGCGCTGGGCGTCAGCCGCAGGTGCGACAGCCCCTCCCGGTGGGCCGCGGCCATGGCTTGCGAGACCTGGCTGACGAGCTGATAGGCGTCGTGCGCCTCCAGCGGTCCCGAGGCGAGCAGCGCCGTGAGCTCCACCGCGTCCGGCAGCCACTCGTGGACGACGTACACGAGGTCGTTCTCCTCGACCGCGTCGAGGACTTGCACGAAGCGCGGGTCGCCCAGCAGTGCGGCGGAGCGCGCGGCGGCCAGTACGGAGCGGGCACGAGGGTGGTTCGCGGGAAGGAGGTGCACGCCGACGGCGCGGCGCAGCTTCTCGTCGACGGCACGCCAGCTGCTGAATCCGTCCAGACGGGTGACGCACTCCTCCAGGCGGTAGCGTCTGGCGAGTTTGTGACCGCTGTGCAGCTCCGGCGCCTCGGGGCCCTTTTCGGGGGCCTTGGGCTCGTCATCCGTGTCGGACGCCTTCTCGGGCTCGGACTTCTCCGTGCTCTCCTGGGCTTCCGCCACCCCGTCGGTCGTGGTCTCCTCCGCCGTGTCCTGCTTGGCGGGCAGCGGCTCGTCGCCACCGTCGTCGGCCACGTCGACGGCAGCCGTGCTCCGTTCTGCCACCGTCGCTCCTGCCTCCCCATCCGTTGCGCGCTATCCAACAACCAAGCCAATTGTGCCCACAGTCCGGTGCTCTGCACGACACGCGGAGGCCGTCGATGGTTGTACCGGGCCCCCTGCCGACTACCGCCCGAGGCGGCCTCGCACCATTCCGACCATGCCGTTCAGTTCTTCGATGCGCATCTTCTTCGCCGCGACGTAGAAGATTCCGATCAGTGCCGCTCCGCCGACGATGAGGGCCAGCACGGCACCGCCGGCGCCCTTGCTGACGACGTTCAAAATCCCGAAGCCGAGGGCGCCACCGATGACGGCCGCCGGAATGGCCGCCATGCACAGCCGGGCGTATGTCCGCAGGACACGCTTTCCGTCGAGGTCTCCGTTGACCCGCTTCGCCAGCCTGCGCCAGGCGACACCCACGCCGACGGCGTAGGCGAGCCCGTACGAGGCCGCCATGCCGACGACCGCCCAGCGTGCGGGAAGAACTACGTAACAGATGGCGGAGGCAGCGGCGTTGACCGCCGCGACGATGACCGTGTTGTAGAAGGGTGTCCGCGTGTCCTCGTAGGCGTAGAACCCGCGCAGGACGACGTACTGGACGGAGTACGGGATGAGCCCGAGTCCGAACGCCATCAGGATGTAGCCCATCGACCGGGCCGAGTCGAGGCCGCTCGATGAGAAGAGCAGCGTGGAGATCGGTACGCCGAGAGCCAGGAACATGAAGGCGATCGGCACGATCGCGACGGCAGATGTCCTGAGGCCCTGTGAGATGTCGTCCCGGACGGCACCCGAGTCGCCGTCGCTCGCGGCGCGCGAGATGCGCGGCAGCAGGGCCGCCATCACGGACACGGTGATGATGGCCTGCGGCATGCCCCAGATCAGCTGGGCGTTGCTGTAGGCCAGGAAACCGGTGCCGTCGACGCCGGACGCCTTGCCCGCCGCCGTGGACAGCTGGGTCACGACCACGACGCCCGCCTGGTTCGCCAGGACGAACAGGACGGTCCATTTCGCGAGCGCGACCGTCTTTCCGAGGCCGTGGCCCCGCCAGTCGAACCGTAGCCGGAACCTGAAGCCCGCTTCCCTCAGGTAGGGGATCATGGCCAGCGCCTGCACGGTCAGACCGAGCAGTGTGCCGATGCCGAGCAGGCGGACGCCGTCCGGCGGGATGCTGTGGACCGTCATGTGCGAGTCGGCGGCCGTGCCGTACACATAGATGAACAGCCCGAACGTGACAATCATGATGATGTTGTTGAGGACCGGAGTCCACATCATCGCGCCGAATTTACCCCGCGCGTTGAGGATCTGCCCCATGATCACATGGATGCCCATGAAGAAGATCGTGGGCAGGCAGTAGCGAGCGAAGGTGACGCCCACGTTGTTCGCGTCGTGGCTGTCGGCCACGGTGCTGGAGAGCGCGTGGATCAGTTCTGGCGCTCCGAGCACCACGATGGCCACGATGATCGCGAGAGCCACCATCGCGAGTGTCAGCAGCCGGTTGGCATACGCCTCGCCGTTGTCGTCGTCCTCTTTCATGGCGCGGACGAGCTGGGGGACGAACACCGAGTTAAGGCCGCCGCCGACGGTCAGGATGTAGATCATCGTCGGCAGGGTGTAGGCGACGCTCCAAGAGTCGCCCAGCAGTGTGGCGCCAAACGCGGCGGTGATGACGAGGCTTCGTACGAAACCGGTCAGCCGGGAGACCAGCGTTCCGGCGGCCATGACGGCGCTCGACTTCAGTAGCCCGCCCGACTTCGCGGGCTTCGTGGTCGGGGCCGGGGCCTGGATCTCCGGTTCCGGCTCCTCGGGCACCGCCGGGGCGCCCGCCCGCTGGTCGCGGTAGAGGTGCGCGAAGGCGTCCTGCTGCGGCTGCGTGCCCGCGCGGGACACGAGGTCGTCGACGCCGGTCAGCTGGGTGGTGCCGGTGTCGTCGCCGTAGGTCCCGGGGGCCGGCGGCTGGGCCCAGACCCGCGGGTCGGGCCCGTAGGGCTGCTGCCCGTGCTGCTGGGACTGCTGAGGCTGCTGGGGATACAGCTGCTGTGTGGCGTCTTGGTAGGGGCCGGGCGTCTGCGGGGGGCGGGCGGCGCGGTCGTGGAGGGCCTCGCTCACCGGGTCCTGGGACGACCGCTCCTGGGCCCAGTACGGGTCCTCCTGGTACGCCTCCTGGACGTAGGGGTCCCGGGCGTACGGGTTGTAGGGGGCCTGGGGCTGCTGCCCGTGCGGGCCCTGGGCGTAGGGGCCCTGGTCGTACTGGTTCTGGTCGTACTGGTTCTGGGCGGACGGGTCGCCCTGGGAGGGCGGTGGTGCGGGAGCCTGCCCCGCGGGATCGCCGCCCGTGCCCGGGCCACGCTCACCGTCGTACGGCGCGTTCATGGATTACCCCACCTCATCGTCCCCGGCCGACCGGCCACGACATCGCTCAACGGTCCACTTTCTCACCTGAGCCCGACGGCGCCGGGTTCCCCGGTCCGGTGTCCACCCCGGGGTCACTCGGCTGCTCGCCGCCCGAACCGTTCGCCGGACCGTCGCCCGAGCCGTCCCCGGGGCCCTCCTCCGGCCCGTTGTCGGGGCCGTTGCCGTGCGCCGCCCCGGCCGCCGCACGGCGGGCGGCGGCGCGCTTGCGCCTGCTGTACATCTTGACGCCCGCGAAGGCGAGCAGCAGCACACCGCTCGCGATGACGAGCATGGCGGTCGGAGTGATCTCGGAGACCTTGACCTGGAAGGTCATCTTCTGGCTGTAGGGGTGGCCGTCCTCGGTGAACAGCTGCGCGCTCACCTCGACCGGCCCGTTCGCGTTGCCGGTCCCGGTGAACTTCACGGACTGGCTGTGGCCCCCGCCGACCTTGATGGGCTGGTCGGCCACGGCCTTGTCCCCGTCGAGCTTGAGGCGGGTGGGCTTGCTCGACGACAGCCGCAGCACCAGGTGCTGGACGTCCTGGAGGAGCTTGTTCTGCACGGTGACGGGGATGGTGGCGCTGGCCCCCGACAGGGTCAGATCGGACTTCGGTACCAGCAGCACCTCGCCCTTCAGACCGGTCAGGTAGTCCCTGACGCCGGTCCGGTACGCCGACGCGTTCTTGGCGTCGCCTCGCCAGGACGTCGACATCGACCGCTCCTGGGCGTTCGCGAAGGGGGCCTCGACCCGGTCGGGGGCGCTGAGGATGTCCGTGAACCTGGTCAGCAGGTCCTGGGTGTCCTGGATCTCCTGGAAGGCCGAGGACGGCAGCTCCTGCCTGCGCAGGCTCCTGGGGTAGTGGGACGTCCTCGGGATGCGGGTGTTGGCGTCGGGATCGGGGGTGGCGGACGCCGCGTCCGTCAGATTCTCCGGCGACGTCCAGCGTTCCGAGTCCAGACCGTGCAGCGCCGCCGCCATCGCCTGCACCTGCCCGGCGTCCGGCATCCGCTGGGGAGCGACGACGATGCTGCGCTCCTTGTCCGGCTGCTGCCGGGCCAGGGCGAGCGACTGCGCGAGGAATCGCTGCACCGCGAGCGTGGAGGACGCCGCCGTCGTCAGATCGCCCTGGAAGGCCTTGGAGAGCCTGCTGTCCGCATCGACCGCCGTGGTACCGCCCCCGATGGGGCGGGCGGCCGTGGGGGTGTACGGGAGGTCGTCGGTGAGGCTGTCGCTGCGGGTGATGACCTTGTCGGCGCCCGCGGAGGTCGCCACGTCGACGATCGAGGGATCGATGGCCCCCTCGACCGGCCAGGCGAAGTCCGTCGACGGCGTCACGTGGAGGATGGTGTCCACGGTGGTCGCGGCGACCTGGGTGGCCGGCTGGAGATGGCTCAGGCTCCCGGAGACGCTCCGCCCGGTGTGCGCGAGGGACGCGAGGTCCGGGTCGGCGAACGGCAGCGCCACGACCTTCTGGTTCTGTACGGCTTTCTCCAGCGAGTTCAGCCACTGGTTGGCGAGCTGCTGGTTCTTGCCGGGAACGGTGGTGTTCCCCTTCTTGACGCTGTACTTGTGCGTCATCGCGTCCACCGTGGCCAGCAGATCGGGGTCGATGACCCAGGTCACGGGCAGCTGGCTGCCGAGGGCCACCATCTGCTGGAGCCGTCCGCCGGGCGCCAGGTCGGCCGCGAGGTCGTCATTGTCGAAGATCGGCGTCTGCTGCTCGTCGGCCCCTGTCTGCGCGGACAGGTGGACCTTCGAGATCAGCGGCCACAGGAAGGTCAGCTTGGTCTTCTTGTCGGAGGGGTCGGGCTGCCACGGCAGGAAGGTCCGCTGGATTCCGAGGACGTGGTCCCAGGGCTCCTGCGCCGTCTCGCCCGACAGCGAGACCCCGAGCTGGTACACGCCGTCCTCGTCGAGGCCGAGGTCGCCGACGGGCACCGAGAGCGCGAAGTCCTGCCGTGCCTTCGGCGCCAGGTTCGCGATCTTGACCCGGTACTTGCCGCCCAGCGGGGCGACCTGGGTGGCCGTGTCGAGCGATTCGCTCGCCGCGTCGTCGATGGCGCTGCGCCCCGAGAGACGCGGGCCGACCCGCAGGTCGACGTCGGCGTCGTTGACGGTCGCCTTGCCGCGGTTGGTGACGGTGCCGGAGACCGTGAGGGTGTCGCCCTTGACGGGCGCGCTCGGCGAGAGTGTGTTGAGTGCCACGGCGACCGTGCTGTCGCCGGCGGCCTTCTCGGGAGCCGTGGCCTGCGCGGCGCCGGGGGAGGGCGCGGCGTGGGCCGCCGGGGCGGCGGTGCCCGCCAGCGCGCCCGCGAGGAGGGGCGCACCCGCCATCAGGGACGCCGTGCGCCGCAGCCACCGACGGGCAGCCCGATGGCCCGTCCCCCGGAAGTGTGCCGCATCGGCCACGCGCTCGTCCGTCCTTCGTCCTTGGTGCTTGCCGCTGGTGGTCTGTCGTTCGGTGCGTCCACGCATGGTAACGATGAGCGCTGTGGCGAAGTGCTGGGGACCGCTCCACGAGATCGTGAAGAGTCTCATGGACCGGCCGGAAACCGCGCACCGCGGTCGCGGAGCCGGACGAACCTCCAGATGTCCGGATAACGGAAACGGAGGCGGTCCGCGTCCGCCGTGGCACGTACGCTTTCCTGTTGTGCCGAACGCCAACGAAGACAACCCCAGTGCCCTGAATCAGGTGCAGAGCCGCGCGGTCAGTGAACTGCTGCGGGTGTCCCCCGTCGCCGACGCCCTGGCGCTCAGGTTCCAGGAGGCCGGCTTCTCGCTCGCTCTGGTGGGCGGGTCGGTACGGGACGCCCTGCTGGGGCGGCTCGGCAACGATCTGGACTTCACCACCGACGCCCGCCCGCAGGACATCCTCAAGATCGTCAGGCCATGGGCGGATGCGGTGTGGGATGTGGGGATCGCCTTCGGCACCGTCGGCTGCCGCAAGGACGCGCACGTCGACGGCCGCGAGCAGAGCTTTCAGGTCGAGGTGACGACGTACCGCTCCGAGGCGTACGACCGGACCTCGCGCAAGCCCGAGGTGTCCTACGGCGACTCCATCGAGGAGGACCTCGTACGCCGTGACTTCACGGTGAACGCCATGGCGCTCGCGCTGCCGCGTAAGGAGTTCATCGACCCGCACGGCGGCCTCGGTGACCTCGCGCGACGCGTTCTGCGTACGCCGGGCACTCCGGAGGAGTCGTTCTCCGACGACCCGCTGCGGATGCTCAGGGCCGCGCGTTTCTCCGCGCAGCTCGACTTCGAGGTCGACCCCGGCGTGATCACCGCGATGAAGGGCATGGCCGACCGGATCGAGATCGTCTCCGCCGAGCGGGTGCGGGACGAGCTGAACAAGCTCCTGCTGTCCGAGCACCCCCGCAAGGGGCTCGCGCTCCTCGTCGACAGTGGCCTTGCCGCGCGGGTGCTGCCCGAGCTGCCCGCGCTGCGGCTGGAGAGCGACGAGCACCACCGGCACAAGGACGTGTACGAGCACTCGCTGATCGTCCTGGAGCAGGCCATGGACCTGGAGGAGGACGGCCCCGACCTGGTGCTGCGGATCGCCGCGCTCCTGCACGACGTGGGCAAGCCGAAGACGCGGCGCTTCGAGAGCGACGGCCGGGTCTCCTTCCACCACCACGAGGTGGTGGGGGCCAAGCTCGTAAAGAAGAGGATGACCGCCCTCAAATACGCGAACGAGATGGTCAAGGACGTCTCGCGGCTCGTGGAGCTGCACCTGCGGTTCCACGGTTACGGCGAGGGCGAGTGGACGGACTCGGCCGTACGCCGCTATGTGCGCGACGCGGGCCCGCTGCTCAGCCGGCTGCACAAGCTGACGCGCTCGGACTGCACCACCCGTAACAAGAAGAAGGCCGCCGCGCTGTCCAGGGCGTACGACGGGCTGGAGGAGCGCATCACGCAGCTCCAGGAGCGTGAGCAGCTCGACGCGATCCGTCCCGACCTCGACGGGAATCAGATCATGGAGATCCTGGGCGTCGGCCCGGGTCCGGTGATCGGCTCGGCGTACGCGTTCCTGCTGGAGCAGCGCCTGGAGAACGGGCCGATGGAGCACGACCAGGCCGTGGCGGCGCTCAAGGAGTGGTGGGCCGCTCAGGAGCACTGAGGCCGGATGCTCGGAACACGGCTCCCGTCCGGATGGGGCCGCCTGGCGGGGCAGGTTGTGGGGGGAAAAATACCGGGGGGGGGGGGGGCGCGCCCCCCGGGGGGGGGGGGGGGGGGGGGGGGGGGCCCCCCCCCCCCCCCCCGGGGGCGGG
>NZ_JAIUKE010000102.1 GCF_020176795.1 Streptomyces sp. 8L | reverse complement strand
GGTGTCCCCCGGGGGGCGGGCGGGGGGGGGGGGGCCGGCCGGTCAGGCGGCGGTGAGCGCCTTGGCCTGGCCGTGTTTCGCGTGGGCCAGCGCCTCGGACGTGAGGACCGGCTGGGGGACCACGATGCCGCACCCCGTGCACACCGGACCCGACCAGGGCTCGTGGGTGAGGTCGGGGCGCCAGACGATCTCGCGGGTCGCGCCGCAGACGGGGCAGGTCTCGCCGGGGCCGGACTCCAGGCCCGCGATCAGCCTGCGCAGCACTTCGGCGAGCGAGTCGGAGGGGTGGATGCGGGGGTCGTCGCAGCGGGCCACGCCGTTGCCGCCCCAGGTGAGCCGGTGCCAGTCGTCGAAGCTGCCGGGCTGGCGGAGCCCGTCGTGCTTCTCGCGCTTGCGGCGCTCGGCGAAGTCCACCTCGTACTTCAGCCAGACCGCCCTGGCCTCTTCCAGTTCGTCGAGCGCCGCGATGAGGCGGGCCGGCTCGGGCGACCTGTCCTCGGGCTGTATGCCGTGCCTCGCGCACAGGTGGTCCCACGTCGCCCGGTGCCCGTAGGGGGCGAACCGCTCCAGGCACTTGCGCAGTGAATACCGCCGCAAGGCCAGATCGCAGCGCGGGTCCCGCACTTGTCTCGCGAGACTTCTGAATCCGGCCATCACATGCCACCTCCGTCAGTGGATCTCCGGAACTCCGGCGTTGTGGAATGGACGTACGTCTGCCCCATTCGGCTCCATCAAAAAGAGGATTGGCGTGACGGATACGTGAGCGGCGACGTTTTTACCTGGCGATGACCCCCGTGAGCTGCGGCTTTACATCCACATGACGACTGGCGTGCGAAAACTCCCCCCTTCCCTCACGCCTTCTGTGCCCGCGCTGTGTGCCATCGCGCCGTATCCGGGTCCGTGTTCTCCGGCGTCCGTGTTCTCCGGCCTACATGTTCTCCGGCATACGGCGCGACGGCGCGACGGCGCGCGGTCGTGCGCGAGGCGCGCGAAGGCGACCGCGCGGGCGGCTCAGCGGTAGACCAGGTAGCGGCGGCGCACGGCGCGGAACGCCGCGAGTTCCTTCTGCCAGGCGGCGACCACCTGGTCCGTACTGGCGCCCGCGTCGATCATCGTGCCGACGCGGTCGGAGCCGGTGAGGGTCGCGATGTCGTTGTCGGCGCGCCACGCGAAGTCCCCGTACAGGCGCTTCGCGGTGATCAGCAGGGCGATACCGGTGCGTACGGCGTCGAACGCGTCCCGGTCGTGGACGTGCAGCTGTACGCCGCCCACCGTCTTGCCGGTGAACTTGGAGAACGTCGGCGCGAAGTACGCCTCGCGGAAGTACACGCCCGGCAGGTGCTCCGCCGTCGCCGCCTCCGCCCACGCCGCGTCCAGGCCCTCGGCGCCCAGCAGCTCGAACGGGCGGGCCGTGCCGCGCCCCTCGGAGACGTTGGTCGCCTCGAACATGCAGGTGCCGGGGTAGACCAACGCCGTGTCGGGAGTGGGCATGTTGGGGCTCGGCAGCACCCACGGCAGCCCCGTCCCGTCGAAGTACATCGACCGCTGCCAGCCCGTCATCGTGACGGTCGCCAGCTCCGCCTTCTTCGTGAGGAACTCGCCGTTGAAGAGGGCGGCCAGCTCCGCGACCGTCATGCCGTGCTGCTGCGAGACCGGCTTGCGGCCCACGAACGACGCGAACTCCTCGTGCAGCACGGGGCCGGTCGCCTCCCGCCCGGTGATCGGGTTCGGCCGGTCCAGCACCACGAACCGCTTGCCGGCCAGGGCCGCCGCCTCCATGCAGTCGTACAGCGTCCAGATGTACGTGTAGAAGCGGGCGCCCGCGTCCTGGATGTCGAAGACCACCGTGTCGACACCCGACTTCGTGAAGACGTCCACCAGCGGCTGCCCGCTGACCTGGTACGTGTCGTACACCGGCAGCCCGGTCGCGGGGTCGGTCGACGTGCCCTCGCCGCCGCCCGCCTGTGCGGTGCCGCGGAAGCCGTGCTCGGGGCCGAAGACCGCGACGAGGTCCACCCGGTCGTCCGCGTGCATCACGTCCACGATGTGGCGCACGTCGGCGGTGACGCCGGTGGGGTTGGTGACGATCCCCACCTTCTGCCCGGCCAGCAGCCGGTACCCGTCCGCGCTCAGCCGGTCGAACCCGGTGCGCACCCGGGCGCCACCGGGGCCGCCCCGGCCGCCGGCCGCCGGTGCCCCGGCCGGGGGGGGGGGGGGGGGGGCGGGGGCCGCCGCGCCCCCCCGGCCCCCCCCCCCCCCCCCCACCCCGGCGGCCGCGGGGCGGGGGGGGCCGCCC
>NZ_JAIUKE010000101.1 GCF_020176795.1 Streptomyces sp. 8L | reverse complement strand
TTCCCCCGCCCCGGCCCCCCCGGGCCCCCCCGGCGCCCCCCCCGGCCCCCCCGGGGCCCCCCCCGGCGGGGGCGGGGGGGCCCCCGGGCGGGGGGGGGGGCGCCCGCGACCGCTCCCGCCGCTCCCAGCGCGCCGCCCGCCGCCAGCAGACCTCGTCGGGACAGGTTCATGCCGCCACCTCCGTACCGCATGGAACGATCACTGCTGTCATGCCCACGCACCGTAGTCCCCGGTGGTCCAGGACGGAACGAGGCAGTCCGGGAGGATCGGGGCAGGCTCTTCCCCGATCACATACCGACTGGTTAGTCTGCCGATGAGGGGTCGGCGGTGCAGCCGACGAGCAGCCGAAGGGCAGGTGCCGATGGATACCGTCGAGGGTGCGAGGGTCGTGGTGACCGGAGGAGGCGGCGGCATCGGGGCCGCGCTCGCCCGGAGTTTCGCCGCCGGGGGCGCGCGGGTCGTCGTCAACGATCTCGACGCGGCCAAGGCGACCGCCGTCGCGGCCGAGATCGGCGGCATCGCGGTGCCCGGGGACGCCGCCGCGACCGTCGGTGACGCGCGCGACGCGCTCGGCGGCCGGGTCGACATCTACTGCGCCAACGCGGGCGTCGGCACCGGCGGCGACCCCATGACGGACGACGAGGCATGGCAGACGGCGTGGGACGTCAACGTCATGGCCCACGTACGGGCGGCCCGCGCGCTGCTGCCCGAGTGGCTGGAGCGCGGCGAGGGACGGTTCATCTCGACGGTCTCGGCCGCCGGACTGCTCACGATGCTCGGCGCCGCGCCCTACAGCGTCACCAAGCACGGCGCACTCGCCTTCGCCGAGTGGCTGTCGCTCACCTACCGCCACCGCGGGCTGCGCGTCCACGCCATCTGCCCGCAGGGCGTCCGTACGGACATGCTCGCCACCACAGGCGAGGCGGGCCGCCTGATGCTCCAGCCCAACGCGATCGAGCCGGGCGCCGTCGCCGACGCCCTGTTCAAGGCCATGGCGGAGGACCGCTTCCTCGTCCTGCCGCACCCCGAGGCCGGCCGGTTCGCGCAGGCGCGGGCCGCCGACCCGGACCGCTGGCTCGCGACGATGAACCACTACCAGCGGAGGCTGGAGTCGAGGGAAGGTGCCACCGAGTGACCGCGTCGATCTATGCCGCCAAGCCGTGGCTGGCCGTCCTCAGCGAGGTCCAGCGCGCCCCGATCACCCCGGCGGACTCCGTCGTCCACGCCTTCAGGGCGTCCGCGGCCGAGGCCCCCGACCAAGCCGCCGTCGCCTACTTCGACGGCCGTCTCGGCTACCGCGAGATGGACGGGCTCAGCGACTCCGTCGCGGGCCACCTCGCCGCGCGCGGCCTCGCCCGCGGCGACCGCGTGGCGATCATGCTCCAGAACAGCCCGCACTTCGTCCTCGCCCTGCTCGGTGCCTGGAAGGCGGGCGCGATCGTCGTCCCGCTCAACCCGATGTACAAGTCCGCCGAGGCCGGCCACATCCTCGGCGACGCCGGGGTCTCCGCGCTGATCTGCTCGGACCGGGCCTGGGCGGCCTATCTGCGCGACACCGCGGCGGCCTCGTCCGTGCGGATCGCCCTCACCGCCTGCGAACGCGACTTCCAGACCCGCGACGACGCCCGGGTCCTCGGCTTCGAGCGGCTGCCCCCCGCGGACGACGCCGACGACCTGGCGGCCGTCGCGCGCCTCGGCCTGCCCGCGCCCGCCGAGCGCGATCCGCACCCCGGCGACACCGCGCTCATCAGCTACACCTCGGGCACCAGCGGCAAGCCCAAGGGCGCCATGAACTCGCACGCCAACATCATGTTCAACGCCGAGCGCCAGGCGGCGGGGCAGGGGCTGCCCAAGGGCTCCGTCTACTTCGCGCTCGCGCCCCTCTTCCACATCACCGGAATGGTCTGCCAGCTCTCCACCTGCTTCGCCAACGCGGGCACCCTCGCGCTCGCGTACCGCTTCGAGGCGGGCGTGGTGCTCGAAGCCTTCGCCGAGCACCGGCCCGCCTACACCGTCGGCCCCTCCACGGCGTTCATGGCGCTCGCCGCGCACCCGGCTGCGACGCGCGACCACTTCGCCTCGTTCCGGCAGATCAGCTCCGGCGGCGCGCCGCTGCCGCCCGCGCTCGTGGAGAAGTTCCGCGCCGCGCTCGGAGCGTACGTGCACAACGGCTACGGGCTCACCGAGTGCACGGCGCCCTGCGCGTCCGTACCGCCGGGCGTCGAGGCGCCCGTCGACCCGGTGTCGGGGACCCTCGCCGTCGGCGTGCCGGGGCCCGACACCGTGGTGCGCGTCCTGGACGACACCGGCGCGGAGGTGCCCTTCGGCGAGCAGGGCGAGATCGCCGTGAGGGGCCCGCAGGTCGTCTCCGGCTACTGGCACCTGCCCGAGGCCACGGACGAGGCGTTCCCCGGCGGGGAGCTGCGCACCGGCGACATCGGCTTCATGGACCCCGAGGGCTGGCTGTACGTCGTCGACCGGAAGAAGGACATGATCAACGCGTCCGGCTTCAAGGTGTGGCCGCGCGAGGTCGAGGACGTGCTCTACACGCACCCCGCGGTGCGGGAGGCGGCCGTGGTCGGCGTCCCCGACGCGTACCGGGGGGAGACGGTCAAGGCGTACGTCAGCCTGCGCCCGGGCGCCGCAGTGGACGGCGCCGCGCTCGGCACGTACTGCAAGGAACGGCTCGCCGCGTACAAGTACCCGCGCGTCGTCGAGATCCTGCCCGAGCTGCCCAAGACGCCCAGTGGGAAGATCCTCAGGAGGGAACTGCGTTCACGCGAGGACGCCTAGCGAAGCGGACCGGAAAGGGTGGTGGCGGAACATGGCCAGGACGACGGGGGGCGACGGCGGGACGCCGGTGCCCCAGCGGCTGCTGGCCGCCGCCACCCGCCTCTTCGCCGAGCAGGGCTACGACCGCACGTCGGTCCAGGAGATCGTGGAGGCCGCCGGGGTCACCAAGGGCGCGCTCTACCACTACTTCGGGTCGAAGGAGGACCTCCTCCAGGAGGTGTACGCGCGCGTGCTGCGGCTCCAGCAGGAGCGCCTCGACGCGTACGCGGACGCCGACGCGCCCGTCGAGGAGCGGCTGCGCGACGCGGCGGCCGACGTCGTCGTGACGACGATAGAGAACCTCGACGACGCGGCGATCTTCTTCCGCTCCATGCACCACCTGAGCCCGGAGAAGAACAAGCAGGTGCGGATGGAGCGCCGCCGCTACCACGAGCGCTTCCGCGCCCTGGTCGAGGAGGGCCAGCGCACGGGCGTCTTCTCCACGGCGACCCCCTCGGACCTCGTGGTGGACTACCACTTCGGCTCGGTCCACCACCTGTCGACGTGGTACCGCCCCCAGGGCCCGCTGACGCCCCGCGAGGTGGCCGACCACCTCGCCGACCTGCTCCTGCGGGCGCTGCGGCCCTGAGCCCGCGGGGCCTGCTCCGTGCGGATGGGGGCCCCGGGCGGGCGCGGTGTCCGGTGCCGGGCCCGCCCGCCCCGAACTACGCGTGCTTCTTCAGCTCGCGCCGGGCCAGGGAGCGCTGGTGCACCTCGTCCGGGCCGTCCGCCAGGCGCAGGGTGCGCGCGTGCGCCCACAGCTCGGCCAGCGGGTAGTCCTGGCTGACGCCGCCCGCCCCGTGCAGTTGGATCGCCCGGTCCAGGATGTCGAGCACGGCGCGCGGCGTCGCGATCTTGATCGCCTGGATCTCGGTGTGCGCGCCCCGGTTGCCCACCGTGTCCATGAGCCAGGCCGTCTTCAGCACCAGCAGCCGCAGCTGCTCCACACTCACGCGCGCGTCCGCGATCCAGTTCTGGACGACGCCCTGGGCCGCGATCGGCTTGCCGAACGCCGTGCGGGACGCCGCCCGCACGCACATCAGCTCGATCGCCCGTTCCGCCATGCCGATCAGCCGCATGCAGTGGTGGATGCGGCCCGGCCCGAGCCGCGCCTGGGCGATGGCGAAACCGCCGCCCTCCTCGCCCACCAGGTTCCCCACCGGCACCCGCGCCCGGTCGAACACGATCTCCGCATGGCCGCCGTGGTGGCCGTCGTCGTACCCGAAGACATGCATCCCGCGGCGGACCTCCACGCCGGGGGTGTCCCGGGGCACCAGCACCATCGACTGCTGGCGGCGCACGTCGGCGCCCTCGGGGTCGGTCTTGCCCATCACGATGAAGATCTTGCAGTCGGGGTTCATCGCCCCGGAGATGTACCACTTGCGGCCGGTGATGACGTAGTCGTCGCCGTCGCGGGTGATCCGCGTCTCGATGTTCGTCGCGTCCGACGACGCCACCTCGGGCTCCGTCATCGCGAACGCCGAGCGGATCTCGCCCGCCAGCAGCGGTTCGAGCCACCGCTCGCGCTGCGCCCCGTCGGCGAACTCCGCGAGCAGCTCCATGTTGCCGGTGTCCGGTGCCGCGCAGTTCAGGGCGGCGGGTGCCAGCTGCGGGGAGCGGCCGGTGATCTCGGCGAGCGGCGCGTACTGGAGGTTCGTCAGCCCCGCCCCGTACTCCTTGTCCGGCAGGAAGAGGTTCCACAGGCCCCGGGCGCGCGCCGCTTCCTGGAGTTCCCGGACGACGGGCGGGATCTGCCAGGGGTCGGCCGCCGCCGCGCTCTGCTCGCGCAGGACGGGCTCCGCCGGATACACGTACTCGTCCATGAAGGCGAGCAGCTTCTCGCGGAGCTCCTGCGTGCGGGCGTCGAATGCGAAGTCCATGGGGGTGATCAGCCTTCCTGGAGGGTGCCGAGACCGTGCCGGATGAAGAGGGGGACGAGGTCGCCGATGCGGTCGAAGCCGCGGCCGACGGTCTGGCCCAGGGTGTAGCGGTAGTGGATGCCCTCCAGGATCACGGCGAGCTTGAACCACGCGAACGCCGTGTACCAGGAGATCGCCGACGTGTCCCGGCCCGAGCGGCGCGCGTAGCGCTCGATCAGTTCGGCCGGCTCCGGATGGCCCGGAGCGCCGGCCGCGGTGCTGACGGGGGAGTCCGGCAGATCGAGGCGCACGCTGTACATGACCAGCAGGCCGAGGTCCGTGAGCGGGTCGCCGAGAGTCGACATCTCCCAGTCGAGCACCGCCCTGACGCGGTCGTCGTCGCCGAGGAGGACGTTGTCGAGGCGGTAGTCGCCGTGCACCACCGTGGGCGCGGGCGAGGCCGGCAGCGCGCCGGACAGCGCGCCGTGCAGCTCGTCGATGCCCGGCAGGTCGCGGCTGCGGGACGCGTCGAGCTGCTTGCCGAAGCGCCGCAGCTGCCGGTCGAGGAAACCCTCGGGCCGGCCGAAGTCCCCGAGCCCCACCGCCGCGGGGTCCACGGCGTGCAGGTCGACCAGGGTGTCCACCAGGCCCACCACGGCGGACCTGGTGCGCCGGGGCCCGAGCGGGGCCAGCTGCTCGGCCGTGCGGTACGGGGTCCCGCCGACGAACTCCATGACGTAGAACGGCGCGCCGGTCACCTTCTCGTCCTCGCACAGCAGCAGCGTCCGCGGCACCGGTACGGGCGTGGTGCCCAGCGCGCTGATCACCCGGTACTCGCGCCGCATGTCGTGTGCCGTGGCGAGGACGTGGCCGAGCGGCGGCCTGCGCACGACCCACTGCCCCGGGCCCCCGGACGCCGCCGTGTCGCGCACCACATAGGTGAGGTTGGAGCGGCCTCCCTCGATCACCCGCGCCTGGAGCGGGCCGTGCACCAGGCCGGGCAGCTCGCGGTCCAGGTGGGCGCGCAGCCGGTCGAGGTCCAGCCCGGGCGGGGGGACTTGGCTCATCGTCCGCTCCTTCTGTGGTCACGTGCCGTGGTGAGGCGCGGTGCCGCGGTCGCGTCCCGCGGCGCCTCTCATGATGCCGACCGGTCGGTATGCCGTCCAGTCCGGGGTGCCCTGGCGGGCGATCGTCCATATGAATAGAGTTCACGTATGGATTCAGCGCTCGCCGTCGACCAGGTCCGGCTCACTCCGATACTCATCGCCGATCCTCCCCTCCTCAACACCCAGGGCGTACACCAGCCCTACACGCCCCGGCTGATCGTCGAGGTGATCACCAGGGGCGGTGTGGTCGGCGTCGGGGAGACGTACGGCGACGGGAAGTACCTGGAGCTGGCCCAGCCGCTCGCCGAGGCGCTGCCGGGCCACCGGATCACGGACGTGAACGGCCTCTTCGCCCTCGCCGACGAGGTGTGCGGCGAGTCACACCGCGTGGAGACCAGCGTCGACGCGGGCGGCCTGCGCGGCGTGCAGACCGCCGACAAGCTCAGGCTGTCCGTGGTCTCCGCCTTCGAGGTCGCGTTCCTCGACGCGCTCGGCAAGCACCGCGGCGAACCGGTGCACGCGCTCCTCGGCGGCAAGGTCAGGGACGCCGTCGACTACAGCGCGTACCTCTTCTACCGCTGGGCCGAGCACCCCGCGGACGCCCACCCGGCCGGCACGGTCAAGGACGAATGGGGCGCGGCGCTCGACCCGGCCGGAGTGGTGGCGCAGGCCCGCCGCTTCGCCGACACGTACGGCTTCCGCTCCTTCAAGCTCAAGGGCGGTGTCTTCGCGCCGGACGAGGAGATCGCGGCGATCCGTGCGCTCGCCGCCGAGTTCCCCGGGCAGCCGCTCAGGCTCGACCCCAACGGGGCCTGGTCCGTGCCGACTTCGCTGTACGTGGCGGAGCAGCTTGCCGACGTCCTCGAATACCTGGAGGACCCCGCGAGCGGCACCGGCCTGATGGCGCAGGTCTCCGCGGGCACCGGCGTCCCGCTCGCCACCAACATGTGCGTGACCACGGTGCCGGAGATCGCCGAGGCGTTCCGGCGCGACGCGGTGCAGGTCGTGCTCTCCGACCACCACTACTGGGGCGGGCTGCGCCGCACCCAGGAACTCGCCGCGATCTGCCGGGCGTTCGGCGTCGGCCTGTCCATGCACTCCAACACCCACCTCGGCATCAGCCTCGCCGCCATGACCCATGTCGCCTCGACCGTGCCCAACCTGGACTACGCGTGCGACAGCCACTACCCGTGGCAGACCGAGGACGTGATCACCGTCCGGCACACCTTCGAGGACGGGCACCTCACCGTGTCCGACGCGCCCGGCCTCGGTGTGGAGCTGGACCGCGACGCCCTGGCGGCGCTGCACCGCCGCTGGCTGGAGGACGACGGCACGATGCGCGAGCGCGACGACCTGGCGGCCATGCGCAAGGCGCACCCGGAGTGGCAGCGGCCCTCGCTCCCGCGCTGGTGACAGAGGTCGGGCTGCCACGCTGGTGACAGATACAGACGTGATCGCGGGCGCGCGGACGCGGGGTTGGAGGGACGGGGCCCGGTCCGCGCGGGCCCGCGTCAGGCGTGGCAGGCCACCGGCTGCCCGCCGTTGACGGTGGCCATGTCGCCGAACACCTCCAGCGGGTCCAGCTCCGCGGCCTCCGCGAGGCCGTCGAGTTCCGCGTACGCCCGGTGCAGATTGGCGACGATCCGCTCGCTCTCGCGGAGCGCGGCGAACTCGCCGAGGTCCGTGCTGCTCGCGGTCTCGAGCGGGCTGAGCCCCTTCGCGTAGCCGGCGCGCGCGACCTCGCCCACGAACCGCAGGTAGCGCTCCGTCGCGTCGTACACCGACGGGTCGGTGACCGGGCCGTGCCCGGGGACCACCACGTCCGCGCCGAGCGACCGCAGGATGCCGAGCGCGCGCAGCGAGCCCGCGAGGGAGCCGTTGAAGAGGAACGGTGTGCCGCCCGCGAACACCAGGTCGCCGGTGAACACCACGCCCTCGCCCGGCAGATGGACGATCGAGTCGCCGGCGGTGTGGGCCGCGCCGGGGTGCAGGACGCGCACTTCCACGTCTCCCACGTACAGGGTCATGGCGTCGCTGTACGTCACCGTCGGCGCCACCACCGGCACTTCGCCGAACTCCGTGCCCGGCCACACCAGGTGGAGCTGGTGCCCTGCGGCTATCTGCTGGCTGCGGCAGGTCTCGTGCGCGACCACCGTCGCATCGGGCGCGAACACGCTGTTGCCGTACGTGTGGTCACCGTGGTGGTGGGTGTTGACCAGGGTGCGGGGGAGCGGCAGCCCCTGTGCCAGGACCGCCTCGCGCAGCGCCTTCGCGCGCCGCTCCGTCGCCGCGGTGTCGACGAGGAGCGTCGTGCTGCCGTCGCTGACCACACCGGCGTTGTTGAGGCACCAGCCGCCGTCCGGCTGGACATAGGCGTACGCCTGAGGTGTGACGCGGACGAGGTACGGGTCCATTGCGGGCATCGGTCGGTCCTTCGGTACGGGGCTGTCGGGAGCGGTCGCGATCGTGCCCGGCGCCGTTGCCGGGGCGACTGAGCGGTGCGACTGGAGTGGTGGGACTGCCGTTGGGGGGCTGCCGTGCGGGGACAGAGGTGTGCGACACAGGTGCCCGGCGCGGGCCGGGTGAGGTGATCGGAGTGGTGCTGCCGGGCCGGGCCCACGGGGTCCGCCCGTGGGCAGCTTGCCAGGTGAAGGGCGCCCGGTGCCAGAGCGGCGGGACACGCCCGAGCCCGCGCGCCGGCGTATGTGCCTCCCGCGTGGCGCGTGTCGCAGGTACCCCTCAGGTCACCTCTCCCGTCACCTGCCGTGGCGCAGGTACTGCTCGTATCTCTCGTACGCGGCACGGCCGTCGGGCACGAACCCCCACGGCGCGGCGGCCCCCGCGCCGCCCGGCGGGACCTCGCCGCGCAGCCGCGCCGCCACCTCGTCGGGCGGCAGGAAGGCGTGCCAGGCGACCTCCTCGGCCTGCGGCCGTACGGGCAGCGTGCAGCGCACCTCGTACACCGCCGACCACCAGGAGCCGCGCCCGTCGGGCGCGTCGTACAGGAAGCGGAACAGCGGGGTGGGCCGGGGCAGCCCCGAGACACCGAGCTCCTCCTCGGCCTCGCGCAGCGCACCGTCGTCGTAACTCTCGCCCGGGCCGAGGACGCCGCCGACGAACACGTCGTACAGCGAGGGGAAGATCAGCTTCGTCGCCGTCCTGCGGTGCACGAACAGCCGGTCCTCCGCGTCCCTGGCCAGGACGAAGGTGGCACGGTGGCGCAGGCCGCGCGCGTACACCTCACCGCGCCGCGCCTGCCCCACAACCCGGTCGTCCTCGTCGACGACGTCCACGATCTCGTCCTCTGGAGCCATGGGACCATCCAACCAAACAGCGTGCCGGACGCTTCGCCAGGGCCGGTTCGCCCCCGCGGTCTTCGTCTCTCCGTCCTGGAGACCTTTCGGCGGGACGGCTCCGGCGGTTGACTTGTTACCGGCGCGTACCGAAGATCGGGAGACCGGACGGCACCGGAACCCGGGGCCCCGGGACCCGGGCGGCCAGAACGCCCGGACGCCGGGACACAGGGACGCCGGGATGCGGCGGCACGGGAAACAGGGACTCCGAGGGCGGGGGAGCATGGCGTACGACGCAGATGTGATCGTGATCGGGGCCGGTCTCGCGGGACTGGCCGCGACGGCCGAACTCGTCGACGCGGGGCGCCGGGTGATCCTCCTCGACCAGGAGCCCGAGCAGTCGATCGGCGGACAGGCGCACTGGTCGTTCGGCGGGATCTTCCTCGTCGGCTCCGCCGAGCAGCGCCGCATGGGCATCAAGGACAGCAGGGACCTGGCCCTCCAGGACTGGCTCGGCACGGCGGGGTTCGACCGGCCGGAGGACCACTGGCCGCGCCGCTGGGCCGAGGCCTACGTCGACTTCGCGGCCGGCGAGAAACGCGCCTGGCTGCACCGGCGCGGCGTCCGCTTCTTCCCCGTGGTCGGCTGGGCGGAACGGGGCGGGTACGAGGCGACGGGCCACGGCAACTCCGTGCCGCGCTTCCACATCACCTGGGGCACGGGCCCCGGCATCGTCGCGCCGTTCGAACGCAGGGTGCGCGAGGGCGTCGCGAAGGGCCTGGTGACCTTCCGCTTCCGGCACCGCGTGACCGGCCTCGCGGCCACCGACGGGCACCTCGACACCGTCACCGGCGAGGTGCTCGAACCGAGCACAGCGCTGCGCGGCACCCCCAGCGGGCGCACCGCCACCGGCACGTTCGAGCTGCGGGCCCAGGCCGTGGTCGTCACGAGTGGCGGCATCGGCGGCAACCACGACCTCGTACGCGCCCAGTGGCCCGAGCGGCTCGGCACCCCGCCCCGGCACATGGTCACGGGCGTGCCCGCCCACGTCGACGGGCTGATGCTCGGCATCGCCGAGCAGGCCGGCGCCCACCACATCAACCGCGACCGCATGTGGCACTACACCGAGGGCATCCAGAACTGGAACCCGATCTGGCCGGGACACGGCATCCGCATCCTGCCGGGCCCCTCGTCGCTGTGGTTCGACGCGCGGGGCCGCAGGCTCCCCGTCCCGCTCTTCCCCGGCTTCGACACTCTCGGCACGCTCGAACACATCATGCGCTCCGGGTACGAGTACACGTGGTTCGTGCTCGATCAGCGCATCATCGGCAAGGAGTTCGCCCTCTCCGGCTCGGAGCAGAACCCCGACCTCACCGGCAAGTCCGTCCGCGGCGTCCTCGACCGGGCCCGCGCCGAGGTGCCGGGCCCCGTGCGCGCCTTCATGGACAAGGGAGCGGACTTCGTCGTCGCGCGCGACCTGGCCACCCTGGTGAAGGGCATGAACGACCTGACCGACGAGCCGCTCATCGAGGAGCCGGAACTGCGCCGCGAGATCGTGGCCAGGGACCGGGAGATCGCCAACCCCTACACGAAGGACCTCCAGATCATGGCGCTGCGCGGCGCCCGCAGGTTCTGGGGCGACCGCCTGGTCCGCACCGCGCCCCCGCACCGCCTGCTGGACCCGGCGGCGGGTCCCCTCATCGCCGTGCGCCTGCACATCCTCACCCGCAAGTCGCTCGGCGGCCTGGAGACCGACCTGTCGTCCCGCGTCCTGACGGCGGCGGGCGAGCCACTGCCCGGCCTGTACGCGGCGGGCGAGGCCGCGGGGTTCGGCGGCGGCGGGGTCCACGGCTACCGCTCCCTTGAGGGCACGTTCCTCGGCGGCTGCCTCTTCTCGGGCCGCGCGGCGGGCCGTGCGGCGGCGAAGGCGACGGCCTGACCCCGCGCCGGCCGGGCGCCGCCTCGCTCCTCGGAGCCTACCCGCGCTGAAGCGCTGCCCGCGTACCCGCGCGCCCGGCGCCAGGCCCCGCTCTCAGGCCCCGCGCTCCTCCGGCGCACGGGCCGAAGCCACGTGCCCGAGGTCCTCGAAGGTCTCCCGCACCGCCTCGGCCATCCTCCCGTCGGGCGGGCCCGCGAGCCAGCGGCCGAACGCGACCTTGAACGCGGCGATGCCCGCCTCCGCCGCCAGGTCCGCGGTGGGGGCGTCCACACCCCGGCCGCGCAGCGTCCGGGCCACGGCGGTGGCGAGGGTCGCCAGCTTGACGAGTTCGCGCTCCTGGAGCTCGGGGGTGGCGTCGATGACGGCCTGGCGCTTCCCCGCCTCCTCGTGGCGGTCCTCGAACGTGGTGGCGGTGGCGGTGCCGATGCCCGCGGCGACGGCGGAGATCGCGGCGAGTCCGGCCGGGGCGTCCGCGATGCCGTCCACGACCAGAGCCTGGAGGGCGCCCGCCCCGTCGAACAGCACATCGCGCTTGTCCGCGTAGTGGCGGAAGAAGGTCCGCTTCGTGAGTCCCGCACGCTCCGCGATCTCGGCGACCGTCGTCTGCTCGAAACCTCGCTCCATGTACAGCTCCAGGGCCGCCTGTTCAAGACGGCCGCGCGCGTTCGGCTCCCATCGGCTCATGGCCACAGTCTAAGTGATGACACCTGGTGTCGTCGGTGGTACGGTGATGGCACCAGGTGACATCACCCCCGGCCGGGCCGCACGACGACTCGGCCGGCGGCCGACCGGAAGGTTCTCTCATGCGTGTTTTCGTCACAGGCGCGTCGGGCCACATCGCCTCGGCCGTCGTTCCCGAACTGACCGGTGCCGGCCACGAGGTCGTCGGGCTGGCCCGGTCCGACGCCTCGGCGGACGCGGTCGCCGCGCTCGGGGCCGAGGTCCTGCGCGGCGACCTGGACGACCTCGCCGGCCTGCGGAAGGCCGCAGCCGCCGCCGACGGCGTCCTGCACTTCGCGTTCAAGCACGACGCGATGCGCTCGGGCGACTTCGCCGGTGCGGTCGCGTCCGACCTGAGCGTGACCGAGGCGATCGGCGCAGAACTGGAGGGCTCGGGCAAGCCGTTCGTCGCGATGGGCGGCACCATGATGGTCGCGGGGGCCGGCATCACCGGACGCCCCGCCACCGAGGAGGACGCGGCCGATGCGGGGCCGCGGGTCGACGCGGAGAACACCCTGGTCGTGATGGCCGAACGCGGGGTGCGCTCCTCGGTCGTACGGCTCTCGCCCGTGGTGCACGGCCCGCTCGACCACCACGGCTTCATCCCCACCCTGATCGCCCTCGCCCGGGAGAAGGGCTTCTCCGGGTACGTGGGGGACGGCGCCAACCGCTGGCCCGCCGTGCAGACCCTGGACGCGGCGCGCCTGTGCCTGCTGGCGCTGGAGAAGGCGCCGGCCGGTTCGCGGCTGCACGCTGTGGCGGACGAGGGCATCCCGTTCCGGGAGATCGCCGAGGCCATCGGCCGCCGCCTCGACCTGCCCGTCAGGTCCGTCGCGGCCGAGGACGCGGCAGGCCACTTCGGCTTCCTCGGAGCACTGGTGCAGACCGACAATCACACGTCCAACGCCCGCACCCGGAAGCTGCTCGGCTGGGAGCCGGTGCGCCCCGGGCTCCTCGACGACCTGGCCGAGGGCCACTACTTCGACTGATCTGTGACGGAAGTCTGACGTCCCGGGCCGTCGGGGCCGCGAGCCCCTCGACGGGTGTTCAATCGGTGGAGTGAGCGAGCACAGCGGGCCGGGGCCCGGGAACGTACGGGACGACGCGCAAGAGCCGCACGTACGGGACGAGGAAGAGCCGCGGGAGCCGCCGGCAGCGCGGCGTGCGAAGGGCCCCGCCGTGGGGCGGCGCGTGCTGCTGGGGACCCTGGCCGCAGGGGCCGGCGGGCTCGCGGCCGCGCCGTATCTGCAGAGCGGCCTGGAGAAGTTCCTCGGTGCCGCGTCGCAGGTCGACCCCACCGGAATCTCGAACCTGCTGCCCAACGGCGGCGGTTTCCGCTTCTACAACGTCGCCGCCTCCGTCCCCACGAAGACGGCCGCGACCTACCGGCTGAGGATCGACGGGCTCGTCGACCGCCCCCGCTCGTACACCCTCGCGGAGCTGAAGGCCCTTCCGCAGGTGCGGACCGACCTGGATGTCCAGTGCGTCACCGGCTGGCGGGTGCCGAAGGTGCCGTTCGAGGGGGTGCGCGTCTCCGACCTGCTGGACGCCGCCGGGGTCAGGGCCCAGGGGCGCGCGCTGCGCTTCACCTGCTTCGACGGGACCTACAGCGAGAGCCTCACGCTCTCCCAGGCCCGCAGGAACGATGTGCTCGTGGCGCTGAGGATGCAGGACAAGCCCATCAGCAAGGACCACGGCGGGCCGGTCAGGCTCTATGTGGCTCCGATGTACTTCTACAAGTCGGCGAAGTGGCTCTCCGGCATATCGGTCACCGACAAGGTGGAGCCGGGTTACTGGGAGGGATACGGCTATGACGTCGACGGATGGGTCGGGCGCTCGAACGGGCGGGACGACAGGCCGACGGTCTGAGGCGGGGGCCGTCCACCCGGGCGGGATACGGCGGTTCACCCTCGCGGAACGGCTGGTGCACCGCACCACCAGCTGGCTGATGCTGCTCTGTGTGGGGACGGCCGCGTTCCTGTACGTGCCGCAGCTCGCGGAACTCGTCGGCCGCCGCTACCTCGTCGTGACGGTCCACGAGTGGTCCGGGGTCCTGATCCCGGTGCCCTTCCTCGCGGGTCTCGTCTCGCACGCGTTGCGCCGCGACCTGGAGCGGCTCAACCGCTTCGCGCCCTACGACCGCGAGTGGCTGCGCGCGGTGCGCAGGCGCTGGAACTGGGCCGGCGCCCGACCGGCGGGCAAGTTCAACGCCGGGCAGAAGATCTACGCGTCCTGGATCGCGGGAGCGACGGTCCTGATGCTCTTCACCGGCCTGCTGATGTGGTTCACCGGGCTGTTCCCGCTCATCTCCCGCACGAGCGCCACCTTCATCCACGACTGGCTGGCGCTCGCCGTCGGGATCGTCCTGTTCGGGCACATCAGCATGGCCTTCAAGGACCCCGGCGCACGGCGCGGCATGCGGACCGGTTCCGTGGACCGGGCCTGGGCCCTGCGTGAACACTCCGAGTGGGAGGACGAGAGGGCGGCCGAGGAGGCAGAGGAGCGGGAGGCCGGAGCCGCCGGCGGCGGGACGCGGCGGACGCCCGCGGCGGACATGCCGGAGGGGCGGGGCTGACCACCCGGCCCGCCCCGCCCCGCACGTGATGCCGTACGGCCGCGGCGCCGCGTGCCTACGCCGGCGCGGCGTACCGCTCCCGGCCGTGCTAGACGATCAGTGACAGCAGGAGCACGCAGCCGAGGCCGACCACCGACAGGATGCCCTCCATCACCGACCAGGTCTTGACCGTCTGGCCGACGTCCATCCCGAAGTAGCCCTTCACCAGCCAGAATCCGGCGTCGTTGACGTGGCTGAAGAACAGCGAGCCCGCGCCGACCGCCAGCACCATCAGGGACACGTGCGTGGTGGACATGCCCTGCGACAGCGGGCCCACCAGGCCCGCCGCGGAGATCGTCGCGACGGTGGCGGAGCCGGTCGCGATCCGGATGGCCACCGCGATCAACCAGGCGAGCAGCAGGGACGGGATGGACCAGTCCTTGGTGACGTCCAGGATCATCTGGCCCACGCCCGCGTCGACGAGCACCTGCTTGAAGCCGCCGCCCGCGGCGACGATCAGCATCACACCGGCGATCGGGCCGAGGGACTCCTCCAGGAGCACCGACAGCTTCTGCTTGCCGAAGCCGGCCGCGCGGCCCAGCGTGAACAGCCCGACGACGACTGCGAGCAGCAGCGCGATCAGCGGGTTGCCGATCACGTCGGCGACGCGCTGGCCGGTGTTGGCCGCGTCGTCGACGGTGATGTCCACCAGCGCCTTGGCCAGCATCAGCACGACCGGCAGCAGCATGGTGCACACGGTGGCGACGAAGCTGGGACGCTTCTCCAGGGAGTCCGAGGGACGCTGGGGGATCATGTTCTCGGGCGGGGTGACATCCACCCAGCGCGCCGCGTACTTGGAGAACAGCGGGCCGCCGATGATGACCGTCGGGATCGCGACGATGAGGCCGAGCAGCAGCGTCACACCGAGGTTGGCGTGGATGGCGCTGATCGCGGCCAGCGGGCCGGGGTGCGGCGGGATCAGGCCGTGCATCGCGGACAGGCCCGCGAGCGCGGGGATGCCGATGCGGATCGCGGAGTAGTTGCCGCGCTTGGCGACCAGCAGCACCACCGGGATCAGCAGGACGAGCCCGATCTCGAAGAACAGCGGCAGGGCCACGATCGCCGCGATCAGCACCATCGCCCACGGCATGGTTTTGCGGCCGGCCTTGGCGAGGATCGTGTCCACGATCTGGTCGGCCCCGCCGGAGTCCGCCAGCAGTTTGCCCAGCATCGAACCGAGGGCGATCAGGACGCCGACGCTCGCCACCGTGGCACCGAGGCCGGTGGAGAAGCTCGTGATCACCTTGTCCAGGGGCGCGGACGCGGTGGCGCCGAGCGCCAGCGAGCCGATCGTCAGCGCGAGGAACGCGTGCAGCTTGAAGACGGTGATGAGCACGACGAGGACGGCTATGCCGACCAGTACGGCTATACCCAGTTGCGCGTCGCCCGCGGAGGAGATCAGCGGTGGATCGGCGGCAGCCAGCATCTCGACATTGAGACCGGTCATGGGGGCTTCCTTCTACATCCCGGGCAGCGCGCGCAGCGCGGCTACCGCCCTTTCGGCTATTTCGTGGGGGGAACCGGACACGTCGACGGCGACGCCCCGTTCGTCCTCAGCCAGCGGCTGGAGGGCGGCGAACTGCGAGTCCAGCAGCGTGGAGGGCATGAAATGGCCCTTGCGCTCCGCCATGCGCTTCTCGATCAGCTCACGGTCGCCCGTGAGGTGCAGGAACACCGCGCCGGGCGCCGCGGCGCGGAGCCGGTCGCGGTAGACGCGCTTGAGGGCGGAGGAGCTGACCACGCCCCCGTGGCCCGCCCGTTCGTGCGCCCACCGGCCGATGGCGTCGAGCCAGGGCCAGCGGTCCTCGTCGTCGAGGGGGTGCCCCGCCGTCATCTTGGCGATGTTGCGCGGGGGGTGGAACGCGTCGCCCTCGGCGTACGGAACGCCCAGAGCCTCGGCCACCAGGGGCCCGACCGTGGTCTTGCCGGTGCCCGATACGCCCATCACCACCACGACATGGGAGCTGTGGCCCTGGCCGTGCATGCCTGCCTCGCTGTCTTCGTCGGCAACGTTGTGTCGCGTCACTGAACCGCATCACGTATGACGTAATCAAGAGAGTGTGACGCAAACGTAGTACTTATTTTTTTGCGTGAGATGTGCCGTACGCGCCGTAAGCTGAGGTCATGAGCGAAGAAGGCCGAGGTCAGCACAGCCGCGTCCTGGACGCCCTCGGCCTCGCCGTCACGGCCGGCGAATACCCCCAGGGCTCCGTGGTGCGCACCGACGAGGTGGCACAGCGCTTCGACGTGTCCCGCACCGTCGTACGCGAGGTCGTCCGGGTCCTCGAATCCATGCACCTGGTCGAGTCGCGCCGCCGCGTCGGTGTGACCGTGCGGCCCGCCGACGAGTGGAACGTCTACGACCCGCGCGTGATCCGCTGGCGGCTCGCGGGCGCCGACCGGCCGCGCCAGCTGCGGTCGTTGACGGTCCTGCGCTCCGCCGTGGAACCGGTGGCCGCCTCACTCGCGGCGCGCCACGCGACACCCGAGCAGTGCGCGGGCCTCACCGAGCGGGCCCTCGGCATGGTCGCCACCTCGCGCGGCCGGCGCCTGGAGGAGTACCTGGTGCACGACATCGCCTTCCACCGCATCGTGCTGACCGCGTCGGGCAACGAGATGTTCGCCCGGCTCGGCGACGTCGTCGCCGAGATCCTCGCCGGGCGTACCCACCACCAGGTCATGTTCGAGGACCCCGACCCGGCCGCCGTCACCCTTCACGTGCGGGTCGCCGAGGCGGTACGGGAGGGCCGGGCGGACCGGGCGGAGGAGCTGACCCGGCAGATCGCCGTCGGGGCGCTGGAGGAACTCGACGTCCTGGCGCCCTGAGCGGCACGGGCGCGCCATACTCACCTGTGGACGAGATCGTTCCGTGCCGCCAGGGGTGGCGGCCGCGGTGAGGAGAGGCAGGGCTGGCATGGCGCAGCGCGTGCGGGGTGTGGTGGCACCGGGCAAGAACGAGCCCGTGCGGATCGAGACCATCGTGGTGCCCGACCCGGGCCCCGGCGAGGCGGTGGTGAAGGTCCAGGCGTGCGGGGTGTGCCACACCGACCTGCACTACAAGCAGGGCGGCATCAACGACGACTACCCCTTCCTGCTCGGCCACGAGGCCGCGGGCGTCGTGGAGTCGGTGGGCGAGGGCGTCACCGAGGTGGTGCCCGGCGACTTCGTGGTGCTGAACTGGCGGGCCGTGTGCGGACAGTGCCGCGCGTGCCTGCGGGGCAGGCCCTGGTACTGCTTCGACACGCACAACGCCAGGCAGAAGATGACCCTGGAGGACGGCACCGAGCTGACGCCCGCGCTAGGCATCGGCGCCTTCGCGGAGAAGACCCTGGTGGCCGCGGGGCAGTGCACCAAGGTCGACCCGGAGGTGTCGCCCTCGGTGGCGGGCCTGCTGGGCTGCGGTGTGATGGCCGGTATCGGCGCCTCGATCAACACCGGCGCGGTGGGCCGGGGCGACTCGGTCGCGGTCATCGGCTGCGGCGGTGTCGGTGACGCGGCGGTGCTGGGCGCGCGCCTCGCGGGCGCGGCGAAGGTGATCGCCGTCGACATCGACGACCGGAAGCTCGCGAAGGCGGCGGAGATCGGCGCCACCCACACGGTCAACTCCCGATCCAGGGACGCCGTGGAGGCGATCCGGGAGCTGACGGGAGGGTTCGGCGCGGACGTGGTGATCGAGGCGGTCGGCCGTCCGGAGACCTACGAACAGGCCTTCTACGCACGGGATCTGGCCGGCACGGTGGTGCTGGTGGGGGTGCCCACGCCGGAGATGAGGATCGAACTGCCCCTGCTCGACGTGTTCGGCCGGGGCGGCTCGCTCAAGTCGTCCTGGTACGGGGACTGCCTGCCGTCGCGGGACTTCCCCATGCTGATCGACCTGCACCGGCAGGGCCGCATCGACCTCGGCGCGTTCGTGACGGAGACGATCGGACTCGGCGACGTCGAGGCCGCGTTCGCGCGGATGGGCGAGGGCGACGTCCTGCGCTCCGTGGTGGAGTTCTGATGACCGCGCGCATCGACCACCTGGTCACCTCCGGCACGTTCGCCCTCGACGGCGGTACGTGGGACGTCGACAACAACGTCTGGATCGTCGGCGACGACACCGAGGCGATCGTCGTCGACGCCGCACACGACGCCGCCGCGATCAGGGCCGCGCTCGGCACCCGTACGCTCAAGGCCGTGGTGTGCACGCACGCGCACAGCGACCACGTCGACGCCGCGCCCGCGCTGTCCGCCGCCACCGGCGCCAAGGTGCTGCTGCACCCGGACGACCTGCCGCTGTGGAAGCTCACGCACCCCGACGAGGCGCCGGACGGCGACCTGGCCGACGGACAGACCCTCACCGTCGCGGGCACCGATCTCACGGTGCTGCACACTCCGGGCCACGCGCCGGGAGCGGTGTGCCTGTACGCGCCCGGCCTCGGCACGGTCTTCACCGGCGACACCCTGTTCCAGGGCGGCCCCGGCGCCACCGGCCGCTCCTACTCGGACTTCCCGACCATCGTGGAGTCCATCAGGAGCCGCCTGCTGTCCCTGCCGCCCGAGACGGTGGTACGCACCGGCCACGGCGACTCCACCACGATCGGCGCCGAGGCACCCCACCTCGCCGAGTGGATCGAGCGGGGACACTAGGGTCTACCCGCTGGGTGCCGGCCGCCTCAGGCCGGCACCGGCCACCGGGCCAGCCGCTGAGCGCTGCTGAAGCGGTGTGCGGCGCCGGTCAGTGGGTCCGTGAACTCCAGTACCTTCGCCAGGAGTTGAAGGGGACGCCGGTAGTCGTCCGGCGCCTTGGGCGCGACCACGGGGTAGAGCGGGTCGTACAGCAACGGCAGCCCGAGTGCGTTCATGTGCACCCGCAGCTGGTGGGTGCGGCCGGTGGCCGGCACGAGCCGGTACCCGCCGTACCCGCCGCCGTGCACGGCCAGCTCGACCCGCGTCTCGGCGTTCGGCTCCGCACCCGGCACCTCGTACGCCGCGAGGACCCCGCGCTCCTTCTCGATCCGGCTGCGTACGGTGCGGGGCAGCGCGAGCGCCGGGTTGTGGGCGGCGACCGCCTCGTACTCCTTGCGCACCCGCCGCTCGGCGAAGAGCCTCTGGTACGCGCCCCGGTCCGCCGGGCGCACGACGAACAGCACCAGGCCCGCGGTCAGCCGGTCAAGCCGGTGGGCGGGCTGGAGCAGCGGCAGCCCCAGGGTGTCCCGCAGCTGAGCCACCGCCGTCCGCGCGATGTGTCCGCCGCGCGGTGTGGTGGCCAGGAAAGGGGGCTTGTCGGCGACGACGATCCGCTCGTCACGGTAGACGACGCCGGTCTCGAACGGCAGCGGCTCCTCCATCGGGAGGTCGCGGTGGAAGAACACGTACAGCCCCGGCGTGTACGGGGCGCGGGGGGTGACGGGCCGTCCGTCGGCGGTCACGAAGCGGCCCTCCCGGACCATCTCACCGATCCGCGCCGCGCCCGCGGCGGGTCCGTAGCGGGCCGTCAGATGGTCCTCCACCGTCCGGTAGCGGCCCTCCGGATCGGCGGGCAGCCGCAGCCGTACGGCGTCCACGCCCTGCCGCTGCGGCAGCGGCGAGGCCGGTGTCCTGTGTCTGCGCACCACGCGGGAAGCCTACGGGGCTCCGGGGGAGCGCGGACCGCACGGGTGCCCCGGGGCCGTCCCGACGTGCCGGGAACCCCCCTGATTTCGATCTCGGTCCCATGTACACGCAAAATGGTCCGGTGATCAGTGTCCTCTTCGCCGTGCTGACCGCCATCAGCAACGGCTCAGCCTCGGTGCTGCAACGACGCGCCGCCGCGACGGTCCCCGACAGCGACGCGATGCACCTCTCCCTCATCCGGCATCTGCTCACGAAGAAGGTGTGGCTGGCGGGCATCTGCATGGTGATCGTCGCGGCCGTCTGCCAGGCCGTGGCCCTCGGCACCGGGCCGATCGCCGTGGTGCAGCCCATCTTCGTGATCGAGCTGCCCTCGACACTGCTCATCGCCGGCTACGTCTTCCGGTACCGGCTTCCCTCCACGGCCTGGTACGGCGTCGCCGCCGTCACCTGCGGCCTCGCACTCGGCATGGCCTGCGCGGCGCCGGGCGGCGGCTCCGAGACCGTGCGGGGCCTCGACTGGGTCCCCGCCCTGATCGGCACCGTCCTCTTCGAGGCCGTCCTGATCGCCTTCGCGCAGCGTGCCCGCGGCAACCCCAGGGCGGCCCTGTTCGGCCTCGCCGCCGCGTGCAGCTACGCGCTGACCGCGGCCCTCATGAAGGACGCCGTGGCGCGGCTCGAGGACGGCGACGGAATCGTCAGACTCTTCGAGTCCTGGCAGCTGTACGGGACGGCCGTGGCCGGCGTGGGGGCGCTGTTCCTGCTCCAGAACGCCCTCCAGGCCGGCTCACTGGTCGCCTCCCAGCCCATGCTGACCCTCGGCGACGCGCTGATCAGCATCACGTACGGCGTGACCCTGTTCGGCGAGACGCTCCGCTCCGGCTGGTGGCTGGTGCCCCAGCTGCTCGCCATCGGCCTGATCGCCGCCGGCTGCGTGGAGCTGTCCCGGTCCCCGCTCGCGAGCGGCAGCACGCCCCCTCCGCCGCGCGTGCGGTAGCGGCCGGTGCCGCCCCACCGCGCGGCCGGCCGGCGGCCGGGGGTCAGTTCACCCCGGAAATCAGCTCGTTGAAGAGCCGGTTCGCCGCGGGCGAGGTGAACTGGCGCTGGAGTTCGGCCCGGGCGATCTGCTTGCGGAACTCTCCCTCGTACGAGGGGTCGCCGGCGTCGTGCATGAGGTCGGTGATCCACGACGCGAACGCCTGGTAGTTCCAGACGTGCTTCAGGCAGGTCTCGGAGTAGCTGTCGAGGAGGCTCCCGTCACCCTGCTGGACCCGCCGGATGACGGCGCGCGCGAACACCTCCGCGTCGTTGAGCGCCAGGTTGATCCCCTTCGCGCTCATCGGCGGGACGATGTGGGCGGCGTCCCCGAGGAGATACAGCGTGCCGTGGTCCATGGGGCTGTAGACCACACTGCGCAGCGGCACGATGCGCGCCTCGGCGATCGGCCCGGTGGGCACCGGGGTGCCGAAACGGGCCTCCAGCTCACTCCAGACGCGCTCGGCGGGCCACTGCTCGGGAGTGTCGCCGGGCGGGCACTGGAGGTAGATACGGCTGGCGTTCGCGCCGCGCGGGATCAGTCCCGCCAGGCCGCGATGGTGGATCGCCATCCCGGAGGGGTGGCTCGCGGGCACCTCGGCGAGGACGCTCAGCCAGGAGTATCCGTAGGTGTGGGAGTAGCGGGTCAGGGCGGACTCGGGGATGCTGGCGCGGCTGACGCCGTGTGAGCCGTCGCACCCGGCGACGTAGTCGCACGCGATGGCTCTCGCCGTACCCGTGCTGTCCCGGTAGCGCACCAGGGACCGAGGGCCCTGGAGGTGTTCCAGGGCGACGTCGGCGGCCTCGTGGCGCAGGTCTCCGCCCTCGCGCAGGAAGACGTCGGTGAGGTTGCGGACCAGGACCTGCTGGGGGCAGAACAGGCTCTCGTCGTCCTCGCCGGTGTCGAGCGGCAACTCCTCGCCGTCGATGAAGAATCCTCCGGCGCCCTCGGTGACGGGGTTCCCCTCCACCACCTCGCCGAGTCCCCAGGCGCGGAACAGGCGCACTCCGCGGGTGTCGACCGTCCCCGCGCGCTGGCGCCGCTCGACGTAGGCACGGCGGTGCTTCTCCACCACGACGCAGCTGAC
The DNA here is from genome assembly GCF_020176795.1 of Streptomyces sp. 8L. Classification (GTDB taxonomy): domain Bacteria; phylum Actinomycetota; class Actinomycetes; order Streptomycetales; family Streptomycetaceae; genus Streptomyces. Next base: position 8,754 of record NZ_JAIUKE010000101.1, on the reverse strand, counting down.
GCCGTTGCGGAGCAGGAGGTTGGCGAGCGTGAGCCCGGCCACCCCCGCCCCGACGATCGCGACGGTCGTGTCCTCGGGGATTTCGGGTGTTTCTGTCATGTCGGAGCCTTCTGGAAGCGGGCGGCACCCGGTCCGCCGAAGCGGAGGGGGCGGGCTGCCCGGGGATGGTTCAGCCGTCTGACCACCACTGTGGAACCCGGCGGAGCCTCCGCCAACCGGTGAATGGACTCGCGATACCGAAAAGCCGCCAGGCTTGGAAGGGCGGGGGAACGCTGTGGGAAGGCCGCTCGGTGCGGGCCCGCTCCGAAGGGCCGTCGGGCTACGTCGAGTCGCCGCGCAGGCCCGCCCGGTAGCGGCCGGGGGTCTGGCCCACGACCTCGGTGAAGGCGTCGATGAAGCTGGAGGGGTTGGACCAGCCGCACTCGGTCGCGGTGTCGGTGACCGACCGGCCCGCGGCCAGGGACACGAGGGCGTGGTGCACGCGCAGTATCGTGCGCCAGCGGTGGAAACCCATCCCCAGCTCGGTGTGGAACAGGCGGCTCAGGGTGCGCTCGCCCGCCCCGGCGGCCCGCCCCAGCTCGGCCAGGGTCGCGGACGGGTGCGGGTCCGCGTGCAGCAGGCCCGTGACGGTGCGCAGGCGGTCGTCCGTCGGTTCTGGAAGGTGCAGGGACTGCTCGGGCGTCTCCGCGACCTCGTCGATCACCACCGCGCGCAGGCGCTCGAAGGCGCCCGGCTCCATCTCCGTCCGCTCGGTCAGCGCCAGAACGGCCTCGCGCAGCAGCGGGTTCACGGAGAAGACGCTGGGGCGCGCGGCCAGCGCGTGGCACAGACCGGCCGGGATGGTGAGCAGGCGGACGTCGGTCTCGCCGTAGAAGTGGTGGGAGTGTGCGAAGCCGGGCGGCGTCCAGGTCGCCCGGTTGGCGGGAGCGACCCAGGTGCCGCGCTCGGTGGTGGTGGCCACCGCGCCCGCGGCGGCGTACACCAGTTGGCCGTCCTCGTGGGAGTGTGTGCCGAGGTGGTAGCCGCGCGGGAGCCGGCCGGCACCGCTGGGGCCTTTCGCCCGGACCGTGCCGGACTCATGCGTCCCGGCACGGGATCTCGCGGCGTTGTCGTCGGTCGCCAATGTCCCCAGCCTCCGGCCGGACGTCCCTCCCGCGCGCCGGGCGGAACGGCCTCAGTGCCTGACGCGCTCGATCAGGCCCGCCTCGGCGTCCTCGGCCACCTGCCTGCGCAGTTGGTAGTGGATCTTCTTGCCGGTCGCCGTCGTCGGCAGCGCGTCCACGAAACGGTACGCGCGCGGGCGCTTGTACGCGGCCAGCATCGGGTGCGCGCGGCAGTGCTTCTCGCAGTCCTCGACGCTCAGGGCGGGATCACGCCGCACCACGTACGCGGTGACGAGCTGGCCCCACTCGGGGTCGGGCAGCCCCACCACGGCCGAGTCGGCGACGCCGGGGTGCTCGCCCAGCACCTCCTCGACCTGGACCGGGTGCACGTTCTCGCCGCCGGAGAGGATCATGTCGTCCTTGCGGCCGACGATCGTCACGTACTCGTCCGCGTCCCAGGTGGCGAGGTCGCCGATGTACAGCCAGCCGTCGCGGAAGTTCTCCGCCTCCTCGTCCGGGCGCCCGGTGTAGCCGTAGCCCGACTTGGGGGAGCGGACGATGACCTCGCCGATCTCCTGGCCGTCCTTGGCCGCCAGCTCGCCAGGGGCGGCGCGCCGGTCCTCGTACACCTTCACGACGGCGACGTCGTCGTCCGTGGAGGCGCGGCCCGCGCTGCCCGCGTGCCCCGGCAGGTCGGCGGGGCGCAGGAACGTGTTCCAGAACGCCTCCGTCGTGCCGTACCCGTTGAAGATCCGCTCGGTGAGCACCCGCTGGTAGCGCAGGCAGGCGGTCCGGTCGAGCGGGGCGCCCATCGTCACGATGCCGCGCAGTGTGGACAGGTCGCGCGGCCGGGACTCCTGCGCGTCCGCGAGCCGCTCCAGGTTGGTCGGCGCGCCGATCAGGAAGGTGATGCCGCGCTCCTGCACCAGGTCGAGCACCGCGTCGGCGTCGAAGTGCCGCAGCGGGACCGTCTCTCCGCCGATGTAGAACACTGGGTTCGGGCCGCCCGCGTACAGGCCGCCGCGGTGGAACCACGGCGTCATGTTCAGCGTGCGGTCCTCGGGCGACAGCGGGAAGTGCATGATCACGTCGTGCGCCGACAGCACCTCGGTCGCGTTGTTGAGCGGCACGCCCTTCGGCATGCCCGTGGTGCCCGACGTGTACAGGCGGGTGGTCTCCGCGTAGATCCCGCCGCCCGGCTCCGGCAGCGGCTCCCGGCCCTCGCCCCTGGCCGGCAGGTCCGCCATCGCCACGGACCCCGCGAGCGGCGCGTCGGCCGGGTCGCCCGAGGGGACGTGGACGATCAGCTCGGGCCGGTGGCCCGCCAGGGCGAGCGCGCGGCCCGCGTTCTCCGCGACGGCCGTGTCGTACACGAAGGCGCGGGGCCTGCCGCTGGTCAGCACGTGCGCGGTCTCGCCCGGCGCGAGCCGGAAGTTGACCGGTGAGCCGACCGCGCCGAGGCGCTGCGTCGCCAGGTACAGCAGCGCGAACTCGGGGGTGTTGAAGAGCTGGTACGCGACGAGGTCGCCCGCCCGCACCCCGGACGCCGCGAGGCCCGCGGCCAGCCGCTCGACCTCGGCACCGAGTTCCGCGTACGTCCAGCTGCGGCCGGACGCGGGGTCGTGCATCGCGGTGGCACGCGCGTACCGGTGCGTGTTGCGTGCGAAACCCGCCCAGTACGTGAAGCGGTTCTCGAACACGGCGCGGTAGGCGGCCGGGTCGTAGCCTGGCGCCTCGGCGGGGTCCGGGTTGTCCATGATGCTGTTCCTCTCAGCGGGCCGTCGGCCGGCTCGCGGCGGTTTCTCAGACCGCGCGCAGCACGGCGACGCAGTTCTGGCCGCCGAAGCCGAACGCGTTGACCGCGGCGGCGCGCACCTCGGTCTGACGGGCGGTGTGCGGCACGTAGTCGAGGTCGCACTCCTCGCCGGGCGTGTCCAGGTTGATCGTGGGCGGCACGACGCCGTCCCTGATGGCGAGCGCGCACACCATCGCGGAGAGCGAACCCGCCGCGCCGATCAGGTGGCCCACCATCGACTTGGGCGAGCTGACCGCCAGGTCGTACGCGTGCGACCCGTAGACCTCGCGGATCGCGCGGGTCTCCGTCAGGTCGTTGATCCGGGTGCTGGTGCCGTGCGCGGCGATGTAGTCGATGTCGCCCGCGTCGGTGTCCGAGGCGCGCAGCGCGAGGCGCATGGCGTCCATGGCGCCCTCGCCGCTCGGGTCCGGCGCGGAGACATGGAAGGCGTCCGAGGTCAGGGCGCCGCCCGCGACCTCCGCGTACGCCCGGGCGCCGCGCGCCCTGGCGTGCTCCGCGGACTCCATCACGCACACCACGGCGCCCTCGCCGAAGACGAACCCGTCGCGGTCCGCGTCGAAGGGGCGGCTCGCGTGGGTGGGGTCCTCGTTGCGGCGGGACAGCGCGCCCATGTTGGACAGGCCGCTGAACATGACGGGGGTGATCGCCGAGTCCGTGCCGCCCGCGACCACCACGTCGGCCTCGCCGGACAGGATCAGCCGGCGCGCCTCGATCAGCGCGTAGATGCCGCTGGCGCAGGCGAGCGCGCTCGCGGTCACCGGGCCCCGGATGCCGAGGTCGATCGCGACCTCGCAGGCCGGCATGTTCGGGATGACCGACGAGACGAAGTACGGGTTCACCTTGCGCGGGTCCAGGTGCATGGTGTCCACGGCGTTCTCCACGCCGTCCATGCCGGCCACCGCGTTGTTCACGACGACACCGACGCGCCTCGCCTCGACGCCGTCCTCGCCGATGGCGAGCCCTGCGTCCTGGACGGCCTCGCGGGCCGCGGCGATGGCGAGTTGGGAGAAGCGTGCCGAGCGGCGCTCCCGCTTGCGGTCCAGCAGCTCGGACGGGTCGAATCCGGTGACCTCGCCCGCGATGCTCGTCGGCATGCCGGTGGCGTTGAACCGGGCGATGGGCCCGATGCCCGACTTGCCCGCGAGGAGCGCCTGCCAGGTGCTCTCCCGGTCGTTGCCGACGGGGGTGAGGGCGCCGAAGCCCGTCACCACCACTTGCTGATTGCTCTGCACTGCGCTCCTCCTGCTCGGCCCCGGACTGCCAGGCATGGGCCTGCCAAACCTTGGACCACAATCCAGCCGTTGTCGATAAAAGTCACAGACTCCGCGCGATATGCCCGCCTCATACGCGCCGTATGTCCCTCAAGCCCCTGCTGCCACATTCGCGCGGCCCCCGGTTGCCGGATCTGTACCGTTTTGCCCCCCGAGTGCGGGCGAGGCCGTTGCCGAACCGGTATATGCCGCGCCGCCTTCGGCCGCCGCTCCGGTGGCGGGGCCGGCGCCGGCCGCCCCCTCGGTACCGCGACCGCCGCCGGTACGGCTCCCGGCGCGCACCGCCACGGCGCCGGCCGTGCGCAGGGCGAGGCGGTGCGCCGCCCGCAGACCCTCCGCGGTGGCCCGCACCGCGTTGAGGCGGTCCGTGCCCGTCACGCCGCCGGCCTCCTCGAAGGGCACGCCCGCCCGCCGCAGCGTCGCCCGCGCGTCCCGCTCCGGCTCCTGGCCGGCCGCGAGCACCACATGGTCGGCGGCGACCAGCCGGCGCTCGCCCTCCGCGTCCCTGACGAGGACGCCCTCGCGGGTGATCTCCTCGTACTCCACCCCGACCAGTGTCGCGACGCCCGCCGCCCGCAGCTCCGCCAGCGCCACCCAGCGGGTGCTGGGGCCGACGCCCGCGCCGACCCGGCCGCCGCGCCGCATCAGCGTCACCGCACGCCGTGCGCCGCCCGCCGTCGCGGTATGCGCCGGGGAGCCGCCCGTCACCGCGTGCGAGGCCAGGAACTCCTCGGGCGTGGCCGGCGCCGTGCGCTCCGCCGTCAGCAGGTGCGCGAGGTCCACGGCGATGCCGCCGCCACCGATCACCGCGATCCGCCCGCCGAGCGCGCCGGGGTCCGCGAACGCCTGCGCGTAGTCGATCACATGGGGAAGCGCGAGCCCCGGCAGCGTCGGCCGCACCGGCAGCACACCCGACGCCAGCACCACCCCGTCGAAGGTCCGCAGGCGCGGCACGTCCCGGTGGCCGATGCGGTGCCCCAGGTGCAACGGAGCCCCGTACTCGGCGAGTTCGGCCACATGGTGGCGTACGGTCCCGGCGAAGTCCTCCTTGCCGGGGACCAGCCCCGCCATCCGGAACTGCCCGCCGGGCTCGGCCGCCGCCTCGAACACCTCGACCTCGTGGCCGAGCGCCAGCAGCGTACGAGCCGCCTGGAGGCCGGCGATGCCGGCGCCCACGACGGCGTACCTGCCGCGTCCGGCGGCGGCGTCCTGGGCGGTGGCCGTGAACTCCACCTCGTACCCGGCCCGCGGATTGACCAGGCAGGACACCCGCTCGGTGCCGAACGACCTGTCGATGCACGCCTCGTTGCAGGCGATGCACAGATCCACCGTCTCGGCCCGGCCCGCACGGGACTTGGCGACGATCTCCGGGTCGGCGAGGAACGGCCGGGCCATCGCCACGAAGTCCACCTCGCCGCCCGCGAGCACGTCGTCCGCCTGCGCGAGGCGGTTGAAGCGGTTCGAGGCGATCACCGGCACCTCGTGCAGCCCCGCCCCGCGCAGCGCCCGCTTGACGTCCTTCGCGAACACCGCCCACGTCCCCTCGGGGACCTGCGCCTGCACGGTCGGCACCGGCGACTCGTGCCAGCCGACCCCCACCGCGAGCGCGTCCGCGCCCGCCCGGGCGAGCGCCACCGCGAGCTCCGCCGTGTCCTCGGGCGGAGTGCCGCCCTCCACCAGATCCGCCCCGGACATCCGGAACAGCACGGGGAAGCCCGGCACGGCCTCGCGCACCGCGCGCATCACCTCGACGGGGAAGCGTCTGCGGCGCTCCGCGTCCCCGCCCCACGCGTCGTCGCGCAGGTTGGTCAGCGGCGCGGTGAACTGGTTGATCAGATAACCCTCCGACCCCATCACCTCGACGGCGTCGAAGCCGAGTTCGCGGGCCGCCCGGGCGCCCCGTGCGAAGTCCGCCACCGTCTCCGCGATGTCGTCGGCCGACATCTCGCGCGGCGTCGTACGCGAGAACCTGCTGTAGACGGCCGACGGCGCGAACGGCGCGCCCCCGTCCGTGCCCGCCACGCCGGGCAGCGCGTACCGCCCGGCGTGGAAGAGCTGCAACGCGATCAGGCCGCCCGCCGCGTGCACCGCCTCGGCGGCGCGGCGCAGAGCGGCCCGGTGCGAGGGATCACCGACCATGCCGTAACCGGGACCGCCGGCCCCGGCGGGGGAGACCGCCGTGCCGCCGGTGACGATCAGCGCCGCGCCGCCGCCCGCACGCTCCGAGTAGAACGCGGCCAGAGCGGCACCGCCGTCCTCCAGAGCCTCCAGATTGAGGTGCATGGCACCCATGACGACACGGTGCGGGAGCGTCAGGCCCCCGATGGCACCTGACCGGAAGACATGGTCGAACATGTGCGATCCCTCTGTCGATTCAGTGCTTCCCGGCCGCTGTCAGGATTCCCGCGTGGGGCGCGGCGGGAGCTGGAGCTCCGGACCGGCGTCCGCGAAGAACGGCGGCGCGACGACACTCAGGCCGCCGTCGACCACCAGCGTCTGGCCGGTGATGTAGCCGGAGCCCTCGCCCAGCAGGAAGTTGATCGTGTCCGCCACCTCCTGCACCGTGCCGGGCCGGTTCGCCGGGATGCGGTCCAGCACGCCCCGCATGTCCGGCATCCCCTTGACGTTGTAGAAGTACTCCAGCGAGTCGGAGTCGATCAGACCGCCGTTGACCGCGTTCACGTTGATGCCGTACGGCGCGAACTCCACCGCCATGTACCGCACCCACGCCTCGATCGCGGCCTTCATCGCACCGAGCGTCGCGTACGTCGGGTACGCGCGGATCGAACCGTACGAGGACAGCGCGACGATCCTGCCGCCCTTGTCCATCAGCTTCACGGCCTCCTGCGCGCCCAGCACGAAGGGGCGCAGGTTCATCGCGTACGACCGGTCCAGGTGGTGCGGGCCGACGTTGACGATGTTCTTGAACGCGCTCGCGGCGGCGTTCGACACGAAGTGGTCGAGGCGCCCGCAGCGCCGCGCCACCTCGTCGAACAGCGCCTGCACGCCCTCAGTGGTCTCGACGTCGGCCTGCACCGCGAAGCCGTGGCCGCCGGCCTCCTCGATGTCGGCGACCGTCTTCTCCGCGAGATCCGCGTTCTTCTTGTAGTTGACGGCGATCGTGCCGCCCTGGCGGGCCAGCGTCAGGGCCAGCGCGCGGCCGATACCGCGCGAGGCCCCCGTGATCAGCGAGACCTGCTCGGTCTTCCGGGCGTCCTGCGTGCCGCTCATCGGGCGGTCTCCTTCTGTGTCGTACCGGCCGCCTTCGCGCGCTGGAGCAGCTCGCGGAAGACGACCGCCTTCTGCACCTCGTTGGTGCCTTCCTCGAAGCGCTGCGCGCGGGCGTCCCGGTACACGCGCTCGATCTTCTGCGACTTCCAGTAGCCGAGGCCGCCGTGCACCTGGAGCGCCTTGTCGGTGACGTTCGTGAGCATCGTCACGGCGTGCATCTTCGCCATCGACGACTGCATCGACGCGTCGTCCGCGCCCTGCTCGAAGCGGCGGGCCGCGTGCAGCACCAGCTGCTTGGCGGCCTCGATGTCCGCCTGGTTCTCGGCGAGCATGAACTGGATGGCCTGCCGCTGCGTGAGCGACTTGCCGAACGTGACCCGGTTGCCCGCGTACTCGACGGCCAGCTGCTGCGCCCGCTCCGCGAGCCCCACGCAGCTCATCGCGACGGAGATGCGCGACGGGGTGAGGAAGCCGCCGAGGAAGACCTCGAGGCCCTCGCCCTCGGCGCCGAGCCGGTGGTCGACCGGGACCGGGGTCCGCTCGAACGTCAGCGACGCGTGGTCGGTGCCGGTGACGCCCATCGTGTTCGACGTGTCCTCGACGGTGACGCCCTCGGCCTCGCGCGGCACCAGCAGCGCGACCGTGCCCTCGTGGCCGCTGCTGCCCTCGACCCGCGCGGCCAGCAGGTAGTAGTCGCACCGCACGCCGAAGGTGATCAGGTGCTTGCGGCCGGAGAGGTAGTACGTGTCGCCCTCGCGCACCACGGACGTGGTGATGTCCGCGCCGGTGCCGTTGCCCGGCTCGGTGAGCGTGAACGCGATCTTGATCTCGCCGGTGATCGAGGGGATCACGAAGCGCTTGCGCTGGTCGTCGGTCGCGTGGCCGTCCATGGACCGCCAGATGCCGTTGACCACGTGCACGATCATGCGGATGGAGCCGTGCGAGCGGGCGAAGACCTCCATCAGCTCCATCCAGCGGGCGAAGCCGAGGCCCTGGCCGCCGTACTCCTTGGGCGCGGCCACCCGCAGGAAACCGAGTGCGTTCAGCTCGGCCCACAGCTCCTCGGGGACCTCCCCGGTCTCCTCGATGCGCTCGGCCCAGCGCTCGCCGGGCCCCTCCACCCACTGCTCCACCTGGGCCTTGAGCTGGTGGAACTGCTGGTCGTCGGTCATCTGCTGCTTCTGCCTTCCGTCTTTCCCGATGTGGCGCCCGGCCGGATGTCGGCCGGGCACCGTGGCCGTCCCCCGGCCGGGGGGGGCCCCGGGGGGGGGGGGGCCGCCCCCGCCCCCCGCCCCCCCCCCGCCCCCCCGGGGGGGGGGGGTCACCCCCCCGG
>NZ_JAIUKE010000100.1 GCF_020176795.1 Streptomyces sp. 8L | reverse complement strand
CCCCCTCCCCCTCGCCCTCGCCCTCCGGGTCCCCGGGCAGGGTGACCGCGCCGCCCGCGACCGGCGCGCTCGCCGCCAACGTCAACCAGGACCTGGACCGGATCAGCTTCACGCAGCTGGCCGCCGTGTCGGGTACCTGGGTCCGGGGCTTCTACCAGATGGCGGAGGCGGACCACGGCAGCGTGGCGTCCCAGCCCGGTCCCGCGAAGCTGCTCACGGCCGCGGCGCACGGCTACGGAACCGTGCTGAACCTGAAGTTCCAGTACTCGGGGGCTCCGATACCGGTTCCCGGCACCCCCGCCATGCGGACCGCGCTCGCCCGTCTGGACAAGGTGCTGGCCGCGACCATGAACACCGTCGACATCGTGGTCATCGGCAACGAACCGTTCTTCGAGACGCGCAAGGCGGACAGCGGGAGCCCCCGCATCAACGCCTTCTACGAGGCCCTCGCCCTGCACGCGGCGGACTACCGGCAGCGGCGCTTCGGATCGCGCTGCCGTACGCAGCTCTACATGGGCGCGCTCACCGCACTGCACAAGCCCGCCTCCCGGACGGCGCAGACACGGCGCTGGATGTCCTTCACGGCCGGGACGCGCTCCCTCGCGGGAGTGGACATCCACCCGCACGTGGCCGCGCCGTCCGAGGCGCAGCAGTACGTCGACTACGTGCTGCCCTGGCTCCGCTCCGACCAGCGCTTCCTTGCCACCGAGTTCTCGCTGGTGCAGCTCTGGAAGGCGCATCTGGGCGACCGGGTCGATCCGGGCTTCGCCGCTGCCCACGGCCTTCGCAGCGGTACGCCGGTCTGGCAGGCCGTCAGGGACGACGGCGCGCGCCCCTTCGACGGGATGAAGTGGAACGACTTCCTGCTCTCCAACTCCTGGTACGCGGACAACCGCCACTTCCTGACGGAGCAGACAGCGCGCTTTCGCAGCACGGGGAAGCTCGCGGTGGCGGGATACGGGATCACCCAGGACAAGTCAGTGGTACGGAACTTCGGACCGGACAGCACGCCCTGGGTCTTCAACAGCCTGTTCTGCCCCTACACGTGCCAACCGGAGCCCAACGGCCAACCCGCGCAGAACACCACGTGGTGCCCCGAGTTCCGCGCGGCCCAACGCCACTGACGCGCCCCGTCCGCCGCCGTCCCGGCCCGGCACGCGCCCCTCGCGCTCACGTCACCGGTTAGAGCGAACCCGCGCCGCGCGTCGTTCCGCCACGGCCATTCGCGGGCAAGGCGGAGGAGGACCACTCGACAGAAAGGTGCCGGCGTGCGTGCGAGTGTGGGTGACAGGCTTCTGGTTCATGGCCGCGTAGAGGGCCAGCCGGATCGCTCCGCGGAGATCGTGGAGGTGCTCGGACCGGAGGGCTCGCCTCCCTACCGGGTCCGTTTCGAGGACGGGCACGAAACGCTGATGAGCCCGGGCCCGGACAGCGTGGTCCGCCACTCCGGGTCCGAGGACTAGCCACGGCCCGGCCCGACGTCCGCCGTCGAACACCGCCCGCCACGGCATACGCCGAAGGCCCCCAGGATTTCTCCTGGGGGCCTTCGGCCTGCTGTGCACTCGGGAGGATTCGCTGTTGCGATCAGGATTGCCGACACCGCTCCCTGAGGCGTCAGCCGAGATACGGTCGCTCACGGCCTTCCAGGAAGTGCCGGAGCCGGAGCCGCTGCGTGTGGTGCATTGGCAGCTGATCGATTTCCTCCGGCTGGACGAACCGCAGCTCCGTGGACTCGTCCGAGATAGCGAGGCGCCCGCCTACCGCACGGGCGGTGAAGCAGATGTTGAACTGCCTGCGGACCTCGCCGTCCGAGTAGGCGATGACATGGCGCGGATCGGTGTACGTGCCCACGAGCCCCGTGATCTCGACGTCCAGGCCCGTTTCCTCCTTCACCTCGCGAACGGCTGTTCCTGGGAGTGAGTCGCTCAACTCCATGCCGCCGCCGGGCAGTGCCCAGAGGTCGTTGTCCCGTCGGCGCTGAAGGAGGATGCGCCCCTCGTCGTCGGTGACCACGGCGGACGCGGCGACCACCAAGCTGTTCGGCTCGGGTGCCGATGGGTCGTCGTAGAACTCGGTCCGTGCCACGGTCATCCTTCGCTTACGGGCATCGCGGTCTCCCACACAGCGTCGAAGCTGCGGGTGTACGTGTCGAACATGCCGCCTTCTCCACTGCGCCGAAGATGCCACACGGGAGCACCGTAGGCGTTCACGCCCCAGACGTGCGCATTGATCATCACCTGGTCGTCCGCGCGGTAGATCGAGTTGTAGAGCGTGGTGGCGTGGGTCCGCACCTCGATACCGGGTACGTCGGCAAGGGGACGGTAGTGCATGAGGGCGAGGCGGCAACGGGACTCGATCCCGTGGCCGAACCTCTCTTCCGCGCCGCGCTGTTGCACGTTCGAACTGCCCGGGTCCCCAACCGCGATACGGACCAGGCACCCCGCAGCAGCTCGTTCTCGCAGCAGGTCGTTGAACCGAGGGTAGGACTCGTGCAGGAAGACGGCGGCGTACACCAACACGTCAATGTGTGCGCCGGCCTGGGCCAGCATGTTCGTGAAGACGGACACGGGGACATCGGCCCGCTGCTCGTACAAGGCCACCAGTTCCGGGCTGACAGCGCGGGCGGAGCGGGCCTGCCGCAGCGCCGGCCATAAAGCGTGCACGTCTTCTCCCAGCGTCTCCGCTGCCAGCATGGCCGTGGCGCGGCGCGGCGTACGTCCCAGATTGACCCTCCCCGTCGAGCTCGTCCGCCACGGCATACGTCGAAGGCCCCGAGATGATCTCTCGGGGCCTTCGGCCTGCTGTGCACTCGGCAGGATTCGAACCTGCAACCTTCTGATCCGTAGTCAGATGCTCTATCCGTTAAGCTACGAGTGCTCGCCCGGCGGGATCTTTGTCCCCCCTGCGGTGCGAGAACAACATTACATGACCTGCGGCTCCAGGTGAAATCCATTCGCCTCACCCCGCTGACCTGCGAAAACGTCGTCCGCTTCGGTGGTCCGCCCATGACTGAAGCCCCCGCCGGGGGCGGGGGCTTCTCGGTGCGGAGGCGGAGGGATTTGAACCCTCGATGGATGTATAAGACCCAAACCGCATTAGCAGTGCGGCGCCATAGACCGGACTAGGCGACGCCTCCATCGCCCGCGCACGCGCGGGCTTCTTGTGCAGATGATGGCACACCCGGGGGCGCGCTCACCAATCGGTTCTCACCGTACCGGGCGGCCCCTCCGCATGGCAAAGCACTCGCCAAGCGCAACGTCCTGGGCTCTGTCGCGTTGGTTCCCGTGAGTGGGTTCCGGCGAGCGTCCGGGACCGGTCCGGAGACCATCCTCAGGTTGGAGTCGCCTTGCTGCCTCGCGTGCGTTCCCGTCGTCGCTTCGTACCCCGCGTACCCCTGTCCCTGGCACCCATTGTGCCCCTTATGTCCGTGCTGCCTCTGGCGTTCGCCGGGCTCGCCGCCGCCGCGCCGGGTGCGGCGGCGCCTGGCGGGGTGCCGGGGGCCGCGCTGACCGTCGTCGTGTCCGACCCGTCCGGGGCGCGGGACGCCGGCAGCGCGCCGGACTCCACGTACGAGCTGAGGTGCGCGCCCGTCGGCGGCACGCACCCGGACGCCGCCGCCGCGGGGGGCCCGGGCGCCCGGGGGGGGGGGGGGGGGCCCCCCCCCGGGGCCCCCGGGGGCCCGGGGCCGGGGGGGCCCCGGGGGGGCGGGGGGCGCGCGCCCCCCCCCGCGGGGGGGGCGGGGCCGCGGGGGGGGCCCCCCCCCCCCCCCCCCCCCGCCCCCGCGGGCGCCCGGCTCGAGGGGTTCGGGCGCGAAGGCCGCGACCCGTTCGCGCCGGTGCCCGCGGGCCGGCTGTGCACCCAGATCTACGGGGGCCCCGAGACCGCCCACGTCACCGGCGTCTGGCACGGCCGTGTCGTCGACGCCACCTTCGACCGGCGTAACGGATGTGAGATCACTCGCTGGCGGCAGCTCGTACCCCTGCTGCCCGACCTCGGCTGACAGGCGGCGCGGGACCGGAGGCCCGGGGCCGCGGGACGTGGTGAGGGAAGGCCGCGGGGCCTGGTGGGGGACGGCCGTGGGCCGCGGTGACGGACGGGCGCGAGGTGTGCGGCGGGCGGGCGTGGAGACGTCGTGCCCATGGCATGGCCATCCTGTCGCGCCGGGCCGCCGCCGCGCTCACGCCGTCCGCACATCCTCGATCCGCCCTCGCTTCCACATCCCCAGCGCTTAGACTCCCTCCCGTGACAGGCCGGGTCCCGGCAGGCAAGATGGCTTCGCGGCAGGTCCGCAAAGCGCAGTGGGTCAGGGAGGAAGCGTCGTCGTGAGCAGCAGGCCATCCCGAGGCGCTGCTCGTCTCGCAGCCATACTCGACGCGCTGCCCGACGGCCTCGTCCTCGTCAACGCCAACGGCACTGTCGTGAACGCCAACGCGATCGCGCTGGAGATGTTCGAGTCCCCGGGCACGGCGCTCGTCGGCCGGGGCCTGCTCGACCTGCTGCCCGAGTTCGACTCCAAGCTCATCCCCGGCTCGATGCGCCGTCCCGCCTCCACGGACACGCGGGGCCGGACGAAGCCGACGCGGATGACCGCGCGGCGTACCGACGGCGCCGAGTTCCCCGTCGAGGTGACGAGCGCGAGCCTGGACAGCCGCGACGCGTACCGCGACACGGCGGGCGGCTACCACGGCGACGAGCTGCTGATGCTCGTCGTCCGGGACCTCGCGGGCACCGTCGACACCGAGGCCGAACTGGCCCGCTCGCAGCGGCAGACCGAGATGATCCTGCGCGCCGCCTCCGAGGGCGTGGTCGGCACGGACACCGACGGCCGCGTCGTCCTGGTGAACCCGGCCGCCGCCCAGATCCTCGGATTCCGCGCCACCGACCTCGGGGGCCGGGAGCTGCACACGCTCGTCCTGCACTCGCGGGCGAACGGCGACCCGTTCCCGTACGACGAGTCGCCGCTCGCCGACACCCTCCGCTCCGGGCGCAAGCACCGGGTGCGGGGCCAGGTGCTGTGGGCGAAGAACGGTTCCGCCGTACCCGTCGACCTGACCACCGCACCGGTGCGCGACGGCGATCAGCTGGTCGGCGCGGTCATGACGTTCCTCGACCGGCGCGCCCACGAGGAACTCCTCAAGACGCACGCCGACGAGATCGCGGAGATCAAGGAGGGCGCGGCCGAGGAGCTGAGGAGCGAGACCGAGCGCCTCACCGCGGAGCGGGACGAGGTCGAGGAACGCCTCACCGCCGAACGGGACGACGTGGAGCAGCGGCTCACCGCAGAACGGGACGACCTGGAGCAGCGGCTGACCGCGCGGCTGCGGGAGACCGAGGACGCCGCCACGGCCGAACTCGCCGACCGCAGCGACCGGTACGCGGCCGAGATCGAGGAACTCGCCGAACGGTACGAGTTCGTGTCGGCGCGCCACGCCCAGCTCACCGCCGTACTCGGCGACGCGCTGCGCGGCCCGCTGGAGGAGCTGCGCGGCGAACTCTCCTCCCTCGCCGCCGACCCGGCCGGTCAGCTGTGGCCCGAGGCCAACCAGATCCTGCACCACCTGGCCGCCGGGTACGCCCGGATGACCACCCTCGTCGACAACGTACTCGGCTACCAGCGCCTCGACGCGGGCACCGAGCAGCTCTCCAAGTCGAAGGTCCTGCTGGACGGTGTCGTCGCGGCGGGCGTCGACGGGGCGGTCGAGCTCATCGGGCCCGGCAGGGCGCAGTTCGCCGTGCACGCTCCGCCGATCGAGGCGGAGGCCGACCCCGGCCGGCTCGCGACGGCGCTCGCGCACCTGATCGCGGACGTGGCCGGCGTGGACGCGACCGGCCGCACCCGGCAGCAGCAGGTACAGCCCGGCGGCTACGTCGACTCGACGATCGTGGTCGCCGCCGCCCAGCGCGACAACGTCGTACGGATCGAGGTGCGCGGGCCGTTCCCCGGCGGCGACCCGGTGCACGAGCCGATCGTCCAGGGCATCGTCCGGGCCCACGGCGGGGTGCTCCAGACCCACGAGGTGCCCGGACTGGGCGGTCGCGCCTACGTACTGGAGCTGCCGCTCGGCGAGGGCGGCGGCACGGTGCAGGCGGCGGGCGCCCTCGCCCCGTACCAGGAGGCGACCGGCGCGCCCGGTACGACCATGGGCGGCTCGGGCGGCGGGGGGGGGCCGGGGGGGCCGCGGGGGGGGCCCCCCCCCCCGCGGGGGGCGCCCCGGGGGGGGGGCCCCCCCGGGGGGGCGGGGGGGGGGGGGGGGGCGCGCCCCGGCGGCCCGGGGGCGGCAGACGCGGTGGCCGGTGCCGGTGGTGCCGGTGGCCCCGGTGGGGGTGCCGGGAACGGTGCGCCTACGGGTACGGGGCGTCGGCGCGGCCGGCCCAGCGCGGCCGACGGCCGTGCGAACGGCGGCCCCGGCGGCTTCGGCGCCGTGGCGGACAGTGGGCGCGGTGTGGCCGTACCGCCGCAGGGCGGGCCCGTGGACCAGTACGGGGCTGACCAGTACGGGGCGGGGGGCCGGCGGGCGCTGCCCGCGCTGCCGTCGGGCCCTGTCGCGCCGCAGCCCGCGATCGCGGAGGCGGCGTCGCTGGCGCCGGTACCGCCGCCGGGCGGCGGCATGACGGCCCAGGGCACCCAGGGTCCCCAAGGCACCCAGGGCTCCGTAAGGCAGCAGGGGCCTCAGGCGCAACAGGCACACCACGTACAGCAGGAGCAACCGGCGCAGCCGAGCGGCCGACGTGCGCGGCGTGCGCTGGCGCAGGCCCAGGGCGAATCCGCCGCGGCCGAGGCGCCCCGTTCGCAGTTCGCCCTGCCGCCCGGTGCCGGCGACCACGACGACGATTCGCTTCCCGGACGCCACGACATCGCGGGGGCCGCGGCGGAGGACGACCACACGCCGCCGCAGGCACACCCCCTCCACGGGACCCACGGTGCGCACGGGGCACAGGCCGCGCGCGGGACGCAGACGGCGGCCGGTGTGCCCGGGGCGCCCGGTGCGCAAGAGAGCCAGGAGCAGGCCAGGCCACAACAGGGCGCGGGTGCCGCACCGGCTGCTTCGAGGAACGCCCCGGCGCACGCCCCCGCGCAGGGAAGCCGGACCGCAAACCAGGCCACCGGACCCCAGGCCGGGCCCCAGGCCGCAAACCAGGCCACCGGACAGCAGACCGGGCCCCAGGCCAACGGGCCCCAGGCCGGGCAGCAGCATCCCGTGCCGCACCCCCGCGCGCAGCAGCAGCCCGCGCAGCCGCTGCCCGACGAGACCCCGCCGGGCGGCACCGCCACCGGACGCGACACCCAGGGCCGGGCGTTCAGTGTGCGCACGCTCGGCCAGGGCGTGCCGTTCGCCCGGCCGGGCAACGCTCCCGCCCCCGGCGGCCCCGGCACCGGCCCGCTCGCCGCGAACCGCAGGCGCAAGCTGGGCACCCGTACCGAAACCGGACCCGGGACCGGCGCTTCCCCCCAGCAGTCCGGGACGCCGTCGCAGGCGGCGAGGCCCGGCCCCGGGGCCACTCCCTCGGGCGGCACCAGCACCTCCGTTCCCATGCCGCCGTCGTCCCCGGGCACCTCCGCGACGGGCGCCGGGCGCTCGGAGGGGCGTTCGTACGCGATCGGCGCGCCGGACGAGGGCGCCGAAGGGCCCGAGCCGCTGGACGGCCCCGGCGGCGCGGTCGAGGTGGCCAACCGCCCGCAGCCGCAGCCCGTCGACGACGAGCTGCCGCCCGAACCGCTGGACAACCCGCGCCGCCTGCTGGTCTGGCCCGCGCCCGACGTCTCGACGCAGCAGGCGCTGAGCGAGCGCGGCTACCGGCCCGTTGTCGTGCACTCACGCGAAGAGGTCGACGCGCAGATCGCCGCCTTCCCCGCGGCGCTGTTCGTGGACCCGCTGACCGGCCCGATCACCCGCACCGCGCTCCAGTCGCTGCGCCAGGCGGCGGTGGCGGCCGAGGTGCCCGTCCTCGTCACGGCGGGGCTCGGCCAGGCGAACCGCGAGGCGGCCTACGGCGCCGACCCCGCGGTCCTGCTCAAGGCTCTGGCCCCGCGCGACAGCGAGCAGCACCCGCCGCGCGTGCTGCTGATCGAGGAGCACGAGGAGATCGCGCTCGCGCTGACCTCGACGCTGGAGCGGCGCGGCATGCAGGTCGCCCTCGCCGCCGAGGACAACGAGGCGGTCGCACTCGCTGCCCAGATGCGGCCGAACCTCGTCGTCATGGACCTCATGCAGGTGCGGCGGAGGCGCGCGGGGATCATCGACTGGCTGCGCGCGAACGGCCAGTTGAACCGCACGCCGCTGGTCGTCTACACGTCCGTGGGCATCGACCCGGCCGAACTGCCGCGACTGGTCTCCGGTGAGACCGTGCTGTTCCTGGCGGAACGCTCCACGAGCGACGAGGTCCAGGCGCGCATCGTCGACCTCCTGGCGAAGATCGGCACGAACTAGGTCGGAGAGCAGGGGGACGGCACGCGGGTTCGACGTCCCGCAGGCCGCGCCCGCGTCCCGTACATCCCGTATGTCCGGAGGGGGCGGCCAACCCGCGCCCGCGTCCCGTACGTCCCCTACGCCTCGTACCGTCCGGGGCGGTCAGCCCGCGTCGGGGACCCAGCCGTACGCGTGCGTCAGAGGCAGCCGTACGAGGAGCCGCCGCTCGCTCACCATCGCCGCGCGGAACTCGGCCCAGTCGGGGTGTTCGCCGCGCAGCGCCCGGTAGTGGGCGACGAGCGCGTCGGCGGCGTCGTCGTCCGGGGCTCGGGTGACCTCGCCGAGTTCCGCGACGCCCTCGCCCACCGCGTACGCGCCGAAGGTGGGCGTCGTGACATAGAAGCTCGCGCGCGGATCGCGGCGCAGATTCCGGGTCTTGGCGCGTGTCTCGGTCACCGAGACGAGCACGATGCGGGGCTCGGGGTCCCACAGGTAGGAGACGTTCGACAGCTGCGGCCGGCCGTCGCGCTTCTGGGTGGTCAGGACACCGGTCTCGGTCGTACCGAACAGGTTCCAGGGATCGCTCACGGCGGCTCTCCTCGCGGGGCGCGGGTCGGTCGGGGGTGGGTCGGGGGAGACATCCCGCCTGCGTGCCCTCGTACAGCCGGGCGTCACACGGATGTCGTGGAGAGTGATCCTTGTCCTTCGCCAGGGCGACGGCAAGACGCACCGCCACGCCACCGCCCAACGCGAGCACCGGGGCGTCCTGGCCCGCGCCTCCCGGCCCGCGCCACTGCCCGACGCGAACCCCGGGCGTGCCGACCCGGGCGCCCCAGCCCGCGCGTCCCGGCCCGCGTGGCTAGAGCCGTGTCACGTCCAGTTCGCCGTTCGCGTACTGCCGCCTGATGACCTTCTTGTCGAACTTTCCCACGCTCGTCTTCGGCACCGAGGCCACCAGCGCCCACCGTTCCGGCACCTGCCACCTCTCGACGCGCCCCGTCAGGAACTCCTTGAGTTCCGGGTAGCCGACGGCCCGGCCCTCTTTCAGGACGACGACGGCGAGGGGGCGTTCGCCCCACCTGTCGTCGGGGACGGCCACCACCGCGGCCTCCAGCACGGCCGGATGCCCCATCAGCGCGTTCTCCAGGCTGACGCTGGAGATCCACTCGCCGCCCGACTTGATGACGTCCTTCGCGCGGTCCGTCAGCGTCAGGTAGCCGTCGGGGCTGATGACGCCCACGTCGCCGGTCCGCAGCCAGCCGTCCTCGCTGAACTTGTCCTCGGGCACGAGCTCCTTGCCCGGACTGCCGCCGTAGTAGGCGCGGGCCACCCAGGGGCCCCGTACCTCCAGTTCGCCGGCCGACTCGTTGTCCCACGGCAGCATGGCGCCGTCGGGACCGGCGAGCCGCGGTTCCACGCCGACGGGGAAGTGGCCCTGGGTGATCCGGTAGGGCCACTCCTCCTCGGGGGTGAGTCCGGCCGGCGGGTCGGTGGTGGTGCCGAGGGGCGAGGTCTCCGTCATGCCCCAGGTGTGCAGGACGCGGACGCCGAGCTTGTCGTAGGCCTCCATCAGCGCGGGCGGGCAGGCGGAGCCGCCGATGGTGACGCGGGCCATGGACGACAGGTCGCGGGGGCGCGCGGTGACCTCGGCGAGCAGGCCCTGCCAGATGGTGGGGACCGCGGCGGCGTGGGTGGGCCGCTCCTGCTCGATCATGTCGGCGAGCGGGGCGGGCTGCAGGAACCGGTCGGGCATCAGCATGTTCGCGCCGACCATGAAGGTCGCGTGCGGGACGCCCCAGGCGTTCACGTGGAACTGGGGCACGACCACCAGCGTGAGGTCCTTCTCGGTGAGGCCGAGCGCCGCCGTGGTGTTGGCCTGCATGGAGTGCAGGTAGATCGAACGGTGGGAGAAGACCACGCCCTTGGGGTCGCCGGTGGTGCCGGAGGTGTAGCACATGGCGGCGCCGGAGCGCTCGTCGAGATCCGGCCAGTCGAAGGCGTCGAAGTCGGGCGACTGACCCGCGAGGAGTTCCTCGTACTCGTGCACCTGCACGTCCGCCGCAGCCTCCGCGAGCAGCGAGCGGTCGCCCGGGCCGCTCACGACGACGTGTTCGACCGTGGGGAGGTGGGGAAGGACCGGTGCGAGGAGCGGCAGCAGCGAACCGTTGACGATGATCACGCGGTCTTCCGCGTGGTTGGCGACGTAGATCAACTGCTCGGACGGCAGCCGCAGGTTGAGGGTGTGCAGGATCGCGCCCATGGCCGGGATGGCGAGATACGCCTCCACGTGTTCGGCGTTGTTCCACATCAGCGTGCCCAAAACACTCCCCTCGGTAAGTCCGAGGGTGCGTAGAGCCTGGGCGAGCTGTACAGATCGCTGCCCGATTTCGGCGAACGTGCGTCGCCGCGGTTCAGCGTCTCCGGTCCACGTGCTCACGGTTGACCGAGCGTGAACGGTCATCCCGTGTTCCAAGATCCGGCGGACCGTGAGCGGGTAATCGTCCATCATGGTGCTTCGCACAGCATCCTCCCGGTGACGCTCACGCGCCGTTGCGACCTTGGGAAGATTCTGCGGTCATACCTACCGGTAGGTCACTGGTCGCGACCAGGTTTCTTCTGCCGCGCGGGCCACGGGTCGGGTTCCCACATGGGGTGAACATGGATCTCGTGATTCTCCGGCCCCGGGCCGTGCCGGACTATCGCGACTCGTCGTATGAGCTGCCGGAGAATCATGTTCCGTTCTCTGGTTTTCAGGGTTGGCCACTCCTCGACCGTGCCAACGACCAGAGGTACGAACTCGCCGCGGTCCGGTAGCGGCTCTACTTCCGGGATGCTGTCGAGCAACTGCTGTGCTTCGGCGCGCTTCGCCCGAATGAGCTCCGCGGCCTCTTCGTACTCGCCGGCCCCGAAGTCCTCTGGGTTGGCTGCATGCTCGGCACGGAGTCTCGCGAGGGCCTGCCTCTGCTTATCGACGTCGGCCTGTGCTCGGGCTCGCGCGGTCAGGTTTGCCGCCTGCTCCGCAGCGAGATCGCGTTCGGCGGTCGGCTCGGCCGAAGGGGCACCGTCGATACCGAGTGCGGCCTCGCGTGCGAGCCAAGCGAACACCTCCTTCTCGACGAGCGTCCGTTCGATCAGGATTCCCTCACACGCCAGTGCCCCAGCCTTCGCGCGGTTGCTGCACCGGTACGCGAACCCTGGCACGTTCATGCCGTCGCGGCGCGCCGTGTTGAGGCTGGTCCCCATGCGGCAGCCGGCGCACTTGCAGAGGCCCGTCAGCTCGTAGATGCCCGTTCGGGAGCGCGGCGCGGTCGCCTGCACCTCCTTTCTTCGCTGCTGATACGCGCGCCACAGGTCGAAGTCGATCAACTCCTCTTGTGCGCCTTGGATGAAGATTCGGTTCCGGCACGTGCCGTCGGTCTTGCGGCATCGGCACTCCGGGTTGTGCACGATCAGGAGTCCGGCAGCAAAGCCGCTGTCCATGTAGCGCGTGAGGGTTTCGGTGTGCCACAGCTCGCCTTGCGTGGTGCGATGTCCAGCGGCATTGAGCCGGCCGCACAGGACAGAGAAGCCGTCGCCGGCGACGTATGCGCGATACAGGTCCGCGGCAACGGGCCCCGTCGATTCGTCTGCCTCGTACTTCTCCTTCTGTAGCTTGCCGGTGCTCTGGTCGTAGCGGCGGTGCCACACGTATCCGAAGCGCTTGCGTCCCTGGGCGGGAAGGCGCAGCTTGTAGCGTCGGTGGTCGTGGGTCTCTCGCCACTGTTCGCCGGCGCGGTCGCTCTCGAAGGCGGAAAATTCGAGGATCATGCCGCGCTGAAACCTGCCGATGGCGGTCGACGCGTCGACGGGCTCGGTTGCTGATTCCAGCTCGCCGCCCGCCTGTTGCAGGCGAGCGAGGTTGATGGCGTTACCGGTGCGGTCTCGTCCGAAGCGCGAATACCGCCAGACTGCGACGCCGCGTGCCTCGCCGGCCTCGACGCGCTCGATACACGCCATGATCTTGCGTTTGAAGTGCCGGCCGGAGACGTCGAGGTCTTCGATCCACCCGATGATCCGTTTGCCGTTGCGCTTCGCCCACTGGCTGATTGCATCGCGCTGGAGCTCGGGCGAGATTTTCTCTTCTTTCCACGTGGATACGCGGATGTAAGCGAGCCACGGGGCGCCGTCCTCATCGGTCGGCGCGCCGCGGAAGGTTGCAGGTATGTCGAGCTGCGTCATTGGGCCTTCCGTTCGTTGTGGCGGGGACGGTGCGGGCGCAGTGAGATCACATTGCCCGGGGCCTGTTCGACCGTGGCGCGGTCGCCCCCGTTGGGGCGGGGGGTGTTCTGGTCGAGCAGGCCGCGGGCGACGTGGTCGAGGGCACGTACGTAGCCGGCGTTATCGGCCTCGGCGAGCTGGGCCGCGTTGACCTGGTGGGTCTCGCGGATGGCGCGGATGACGAGCAGGGGTATTGCTGTGAGGGTGAGGAAGATTCCACACCGCTCGACGTCATCGTTACGTCCGAGCATGCCGAGTACGCCCATCGTCAGGCCCGTTCCGAGTAGCGAGACGGCGAGTATGGGCGTGTAGCGGCTGACCACGTGGTGCCTCCGTACTGGGTTCATTGCTCCGCGATTTGGCGTCCGTTGTCGTCGTCGCGGGTGGGGGTCCGTTGCAGGGTGTGTGTCATGGAGACGAAGACGCGTCGGGCCTGGTCGTCTTCGATGCCGAGTTCGTCGGCGGCCTGCTCGGGTGTGATGCGGCGCGTGCCTGTCTCCGGGTTCTGCACCGCCCCGAGTGCTTCTCGGGTGAGGACACCTGCTTGAACCAGTACCTCGCCGAGTGGGAGTCGTAGCGCGTCGGCGAGTAGGGCGAGTACGCGTGTGTCTGTGGCGCCGTGGCCTCCGAGGATGCGGCTAACCGTGGCCCGGCCGATGCCGGAGTCTTCGGCGAACTTCGTTTGTCCGCCGCCGCGGATGCCGAGGTCATAGCCGCGGCTCGTGAGCTGATCTCGGAGCCACAGGCCGAATGCCTTGGGTCCTGACTGTTGTTCCATGGATGGAACATACCGCGCGTGGACAGCGTTACGCATGGGTTGGTGCGGGCGCGGCGAATTCGCGTCCTTTTCATGGCCATTCGCCCCCCAGCAAGACCGTGTATCGAACAGGTGACCGATTGTGCTCGGGCATATGTCGACTGTCAACGGCTAATTGATCTTCCCGCGGTCGCCCCATAACGGACATTGGTCGCCTTGCATGGCACGATCATCGCGGGTATGTTCCATCCGTGGACGGAAACGATCCGTCTATGGGAGGACGCAACGTGTACGACCGCTCTCTACTGATCGCCGCCGCCCGTGACATGGGCGACCGCAACCCGTCAGACACGGCACGCCGCTTGAAGGTTGCACGAAACACCGCGTGGCGACTCTGGCACGGGCACACCGCGCCCTCGGCGAACCTCGCCGCCCTGGTGGAACGCGAATACGGCATCTCTGCACGCCAGTTGGTGAAGCGAGTCGCCGCATGAACAGCGAGGTCATTCCCCGCGAGGAAGCGTTCGCCAACGCCCGCCGCATCCTCGACCAGGCCCGCGCCCGACGCGACAGAGACCGCGCCGCCGGCCGCCTGCCCGCCGAGATCGAACTCGTCTGCCGCCGGCTGGAGCGCCAGCAGCGCGCCGCGGCGCCTGCCATCGAGCACCACGCCGCCGCCTGAACACACCGCGGGCCGCCCTGGATTGCGCCCAGGACGGCCCAGTCACGACACCACCGAGAGAGGCAGAAACCGTGAACGCTCCGGAGACTACCCGCCCGACCCTGCGCGCCGCCCTCGCCATCAACGGCGCCCGCGCCGCCCGCCGCTCGCTCACTCGCACCCGACTTATCGCCCGGCAGCTCGATGCCATCGCCCCGGGAACCGTCCACGTGCGGACCGTCCCCGTGTGGAAGGAGACGGACGGGACGGGGCGCCGCGCTACGTGGGTTGTCCTCGACGACGCCCTCGGCCTGCCGATCAAGGCAGACGCCGATGCCCACCGCGCCGCCCGCGGCCTGCTCGCCCGGATGTTCCCCGCCACCGACTGGACGCGGCCCCACGCCTACGACGCGCTCACCGGCGAGCTCAGCCTCGACGAGCCGGCCATGCCGGCCGAGCTCGCCCCGGCCATGCCCGAGGAGCCGCACCCGTGATCCGTCCGCAGCTCTCCGCCGACGGTCGGGCCGTCCGCCTGCCGATCGCGGGCCGTATGGCGCCGCTCCTCGACGAGCTCGCCCTCGCGTACGCCGAGGTGCCCGACGCCGTCGGTCGTCTGCTCGCCGCACACGCGGCGAGCGTGCTCGCCCTCGACTTCGCCACGTGCAGCGACGACGCCATCGACTACGGCCGCGCCATGCGCGCCGCCGAGTCGGACGGCACCCGCGAGGCCCTGCTCGACGAGATGCCCAGCGCCGTTCTGCTCGACGACCTGCTCGGCCCCGATGAGGCGATCACCCTCGCGGGCCGAATCACCCGACTCGCCGGCCGCATCCGCCACCGAGCCACCCCGGAAGGAACCACCCGCCCGTGACCGTCACCGCCCTGCACCCGGCCGCACCCGCGCTCCCGCCCACGGTCGAGATCGAACCCGCCCCACTCATCAGGACGGCCTACGAGCCGGCGCCCGCCGGCACACCGGCCGATTTGCCGCGGGTGTTCCAGGTCATCCACGGGGTCATGCGCGACGTGATGCCCGTCGGTAAGGATCAGCAGAACACCCAGCAGAACTACCAGTTCCGGGGCGTCGACGACGCCATGTCGGCCATGGCGGGCCCGATGCGCAACCACGGCTGTTTCATCGCTCCAGAGATCGCATCGCACAACCAGCGGCCCCGCGGCGAAAAGGGCACGCACACCGTGATCAAGATGCTGTACCGCATCTACGGGCCCGCAGGTGACTGCCTGCATGTCACCGTCCCGGGTGAAGCGATGGACACGGCCGACAAGTCCACCAACAAGGCCATGAGCGCCGCCCTCAAGTACATGCTGTTTCAGGTGTTCATGATCCCCGTGGACGCCCGCTCGATAGACGACAGCGACCGCGACAACCCCACGCCGCCGACCGAGCACCGCGCCGAGCGCCAGCGCAACCAACAGCGCCGCCAGCGTGGGCAACAGCGCCAGCAGCACTCTCGACCCAGCGACCGCAGCGAACCGGACCAGTGGGAGCAGCGGCCGGCCCAGAACCAGCAACAGGGCCCGAGGACTGACTACCTCGCCCACGCGGAGCGAGCCGGCACACCCGAGCAGTTCGACAAGATCCGGGCCGCTGCGGCGAACGCCGGCGCCCCAGCGGACTACCTCGCCAAGTTGGACGCCATCGCCGCCCGCAAGCGCGAGACCAGCCAGCAGGGCCAGCAAGGCGCCGGACAGACCCCGCAGCAGGGCGAGCGGCCGGCGCCGCCGGCGAACCCGCCCAAGAGCCCGGAGGCCGCCGCCGCGGACGCCGAGAACGCGCTCAGGCTCGCCGCCTCGCGCGCGAACCTGCCCACGCTCGACGCCGATTTCGAGCGCGTCTACGGCCTGCCGATCGCTCAGGCCGGCGCTCAGCAGATCGACGCGTTCCGCGCCCTGATCGAAAACGGGGGCGCGCGGTGACGGAACAGACCGAAGTCAAGCCGGCCGCGCCGGACCCTGCCGCCATCCGCGACGCGGTAACCCGTCAGGCCGTGCTCGGCGCCCTGCTCGACGAGATCAAGAACGCGTACAAGGACGCCAAGCGCGACGCCGACGACCTGCTCGACTCCGCGTACCGGGCGAGCGGCACCACCAAGACAGACGCGACGCTCCCCGACGGGACGAAGGTCGGTTCGGTCGCCCGGCAGGGGGGCGAACGCGAGGCGATGCTCGTCGACGAGGACGCGTTTCGGGCGTGGGTCCGGGACACGTACCCGACCGAACACGTCGTCGAGTTCGTGCCCGCACGGGTGGTGACTGCGGTACGCCCGGCGTTCGCGGGGCGGGTGCTTGCCGAGGCGACCGCGGCGGGAACTGCCCGGTACGTCGACCCCGTCACGGCAGAGGTTCACGAACTGCCCGGCGTCGAGCTGCGCCCGTCGCGGGCGGCCTCGCACCGGCTCACGTACACCCGCGGCAGCAAGGCACAGCCGACCGCGGGCCGCGACCTGGTCGCCGCCGCGTACCGTGCGGGCGCCCTCGCCGAGCACCTGCCCGCCGCCCTCGCTCCGCCGGATGCCGCGGCGGGGGACGTTCAGTGACGGCCGCCGTCCTCGACCGTCCGGGCACCGTCCACGTGCCCGGACAGTTGGACCACTCCCAGGCGTCCGCGCGGACGGGCTTCCCGCTCCCGTCCCGCCCGTGGAACGGCTTGACCGTGCTCGACGTGTTCTGTTGCCAGGGCGGGGCGTCTATGGGGTACTACCTCGCCGGTTTCGACGTCGTCGGAGTCGACAAGGAAGACCAGCCCCGCTACCCCTTCCCGTTCATCCAGGGCGACGCAATCGAGTACATCCTCGCCCACGGCCACGGGTACGACCTGATCGCCGGATCACCGCCGTGCCAGCGCTACACCCGCGCACAGATCCTCCGCGGTCGGGAACACCCCGACCTGATCGCGCCGACCCGCGCGGCGATGGAGGCCACCGGGCGGCCGTACATCATCGAGAACGTGGAGGGCGCACCCCTGCTTGACGTGGTGCTGTTGTGCGGCGCCATGTTCGGCATGCGGACCTACCGACACCGTCAGTTTGAATCGCCGCTTCCCCTCGGTACACGGCTGCACCCGCGCCATCTCGCCCCTGTCACCAAGATGGGCCGGACCGTGCGCAACGGCGAGTTCATGCACATCGTCGGCAACTTCACGGGCGTGGACCTCGCCCGAGAAATCATGGGCATGCCGTGGGCGAGCCGCGACGGACTGCGAGAGGCCATCCCGCCCGCCTACACGCAGTTTCTCGGCGAGCAGGCCGCCGAGCAGATCCTCGCCGAGCGCTACGGCACGGCCGCGTGAGCGCCGCACGTGAGGACACGCCTCCGCCGTCCTGCGAGCACGGCAACCCCCGGTGCGGAGCGGTGCCCGTCCGGCCGTACCCCTGCGGCCCGCGGTGCGACGAGCACCAGCCGGCCCGCACCCGCCCGTACTTCGCCCCCACCCATTGACCGGCCCGGGGGCGAGGAGCGTCCGCCGCCCTCGCCCCC
>NZ_JAIUKE010000099.1 GCF_020176795.1 Streptomyces sp. 8L | reverse complement strand
ACGCTCCGCAGGTCGAGCGGCGCGGGCGGCGGGGGCGGGGGGGCGCCCCCCGCCCCCCCGCGGGGCAGCAGATACGCGGCGCCCCGGCGCGCCGCGCCCCCCCCCCTCGCCCCCGGCGCCACACCGAAGGAGCACCACCCCGTGACGTGGTTCAAAGTCGACGACACCGCGTACGCCCACCCGAAGTTGCTCAAGGCCGGAAACGCCGCGCTGGGCCTGTGGGTCCGCGCCGGCGCCTACGCCGCCCAGCACCTCACCGAAGGCGTTGTACCGGGCATCGTCGCCGAGCTGTACGGCACCGGTCCGCAGGCCCGGAAGCTGGTTACCGCTGGACTCTGGCACCAGCACGGCCACTCGTGCCCGCACGCGAAGTGCAAGCAGCCACCGCCGGGCGATTACGTGATGCACGACTTCCTGATCTACAACCCGACCAGAGCGCGCGTTGAGAGTGACCGCGCCGCCGCTGCCGAGCGCCAGCAGCGGGCCCGCGAGAAGGCCGCGGAGCAGCGGAACCAGGAGCACAATCCCTCCGAACCGAACGCGAATCGAGGTCGATTCGCCGACGTTCCGGCGGACGAAAATCACGAAATCGCTCAGAATCCGATTGAGTTTCCCGACGACATTGCAGGTCAGGACTGGTCGTCACAGCGTGACGCGTCGGACCCGTCACGGTCCCCCCGACCCGACCCGTCCCGTCCCGCTGTACCTCCTTCGGAGGTACAGCAAGCTAGCTACGGCTCGACCCCTGCCGTGCCCCCGAACGCCGTCCCGCTCCGCGACGCACTCACCGCCGCCGGCGTCGTCGTCGACTGGTCCCTCGCCGAAGCCGACTGGTTCCGACTCGAAGCGATCATTGCCCGCACCGCGGTCCCCGCTCTTGTCGACCATGCCCGCGAGCAGTGGCGCCGCGCCCGCAGCCGGCCGCGGTCCGTTCGCTACTTCCTGCCCGGGTGGACAGCGCTCCCCCCGGTGCCGAATGGCGCCCCGACCTCGCCCGGCGCCGACGTGATCGCCCTCGACGCCGCCCGTCCCGGCCGCGTGGCCCGCGCCGCCGACCTGTTCCGTACCGCCGCCCTCGACGACTCCCAGGAGTCCGCCCAGTGAACCGACAGGAAGTCGCCGCCCTGCTCGCCTACGCCGTGCGCCTCGACCCCCGCCTCGCCCCCGCCGACCAGGCCGAGGCCGACGAACGCCTCGACCAGTGGTTCGAACTGCTCAACGACGTGCCCGCCACCGCCCCGCACCCCGACGACCGCCATTGGCACGCCGGCCACGTCGTACGCCACCACATCGCGAGCAGCCCGTACCGCATTCAGCCGAGCGACGTGTCGCGCCCGTGGCACGCGTTCAAGGCCGACGTACTGCGACGCCACACCGACCCCGTTCCGCCCGTGGACCCGGATGATCAGAGGGCGTACAGCGCCGCCCTCGCCAGCACCCGGACCGCCATAGCCACCGGTCAGGCACTCCCGTCCGTGTACCGCGAACTGACCGGCGGAAGTACCCGCGACGAGCGGAACAAATTCGCTGCCGCCCGCCTCGCCGTCCTCGGCGACTACGTGCCGCGCACCCTGGCCGACGCCCTCGCCGAGTTCCGCAAGACGCGCACCGAGCGAGAGCGCCGCGCCGCCGCCAACCTGCCCGACCCGCTCGACGTGGCGTGCCCGTACCCGCCGTGCCGGGCCCGCGCTGCCCAGCCGTGCCGGCAGGGCGGGAAGCGGCGTACGGACCGCGCCGCGCCGCACCCCTCCCGCCTCGACCTCGCCACCGAACGGCACTTCGCCGCCAACAAGGAGTCAGCCGCATGAGCCCGACGCCGAAGCAGGCCCGCACGCACCGCCGCAAGGCGAACAGCGCCGACCACACGAAGAACGTCAACTCGTACCGGGTAGAGGCCAGTTGGAATGACCGCCCGTCCAGGCCGGCCGTGTTCAGGAGCCCGGACCGGAAGAAGGCCCGGCGCGTCGCCCGCCAGTGGGCCGACGACGGGGCATACGTGATCGTCCAGGAACACACCGGGTGGGACACGTGGCGCACCCTCGACGAAATCGACGGGCCCGCCCTGCTCGCCGAGGCCCGCCGGGCCGCCGCCGAGGCCCGTCACGGAGCCGAGGAGCAGCAGCGCGCCTCCGCCGAGGCCGCCCGCGCCCAGGTCGCCGCCGCCGAGCAGTCCGAGCGCGACCGCGCCACCCTTGCCCGCATGATGGTGCGCCCGCCCGTGGCCCGCGACCAGTGCGGACGCCGCGAGGCCCGGCACATCACCGGGGCACAGCGTTGATACCGGCCGCCGCCCTCGCCACGCTGCGCGCCGGCGTCGAGGTCGCGCGCGGAAACGGCGTCACGGCCGCCGAGGACGTCGCCGAGCTCGTCGCCGACGAGCTCATGTTCCAGGGGTGGACCATCGTCCGCGAGGACGCGACGAACCCCGCCCCAGCAGGCACGTAGCCCTCACGCCGGGGGGTGGCAACCGGCTATGCGAGGGTGCATCACGTGAGTTATCTTCCATCCGTGGACGGAATCATCCCGACCACGGATGGAACATGGCGCCTACATCCCCGCAGGAGGTACATCCCCGATGGACCGGCCCACCCCCGCCGCCCGATTCGCCGCCAAGGTGAACACCCGCGGCCCGTGGGCGCTCCGCAAGGACTGCCCCGGCCCCTGCCACCTGTGGGAAGGCGCCACCACGGAGAAGGGTTACGGCGCCTTCTACGTACACGGCCGCACCGTCAAGGCCCACCGATACGCCGTCGAGCAGGCCACCGGCCCCATACCCGACGGCCTCGAAATCGACCACCGATGCCGCCGCCGCGCATGCGTCAACCGCGACCACCTCGAACCGGTCACGCACCGCGAGAACGTGCTCAGGTCGACGAACCACGTCGCCGCCCGCGCCGCCGTGACTCACTGCCCGGCCGGCCACGCCTACGACCGCGCGAACACCATCCGGGCGAAGAACGGCACCCGCAAATGCCGCGCGTGCAAGAACACCTCCGCCCGCAAGCACTACGCCGAACGACGCGCCGCGCGGCGCACTCCCATGCCCACCGCCCGCACCTTCGAAAGGGCCGCGTAACCCCATGAGTGGCGAGACCACCATCACCATGACCGGCAACGTCGTTGCCGACCCCGAGTTGAGATTCACCCCCAGCGGTGTCGCCGTGTGCAACTTCCGCATGGCCAACACCCCGCGGAAGTTCAGCCGCCAGACCAACGAATGGGAGGACGGCGAAACGCTGTTCCTCGGCGTGGCGGTGTGGCGCCAGCAGGCCGAGCACGTCGCCGAGTCCATCCAGCGCGGCATGCGCGTGATCGTCGTCGGCCACCTCACCCAACGCCAGTACGAGGACCGCGAAGGCGCGAAGCGTTCGTCATACGAAATCCAGGCCGAGGACGTCGCCCCCTCGCTGCTCAAGGCGACCGCAGTCGTCACCAAGGCCAACGGAGCCGCACAGGGCGCCCAGAGGCCCGCCCAGCAGCCCTACGGCCAGAAGCCCCAGGGATACGCCCAGCAGCCCCAGGGCGACCCGTGGGCGACCAGCGGATACAGCGACGAACCCCAGTTCTGATCACTGCGCCGCGTCCGGTCGCGGCCGCACCCGCGCGCGCGACGACGCGGTGTTCACCGTACACACCGTGAACACGGCGTCGTCCGCTTCACCCCGAGACAGGAGCACTGCCCCATGACCCGCATCCCCGACGCCGTCGCCGTCGCCTCGCTCGACACTCACCGGCTGATCGTCACCGTCCCGAACTCGGGGCCGGCCGACATCGCGTGCAACCTTCCCCGCCCGGTCGCCGCCGACGTTCTGCGCCAGCTCGCCGACGGCCTCGACAGCCCCGCCGGCCGCTGTGCGACTGCCCGCGCGACCGGCCGCCCGTGCCCCGTGCACGACGCGCCGACACCCCTCGACAGCCTGCTCGCCGCGGTCGCCGAGCAGCTGCCCGCCGACGACGCCGACCAGGCCGCCGCGACCCTCGCCGACATGAGCACCCCCGCCGAGCGCGCCGTCGACGATGCCCGGCAGTGCCTCGCGTTCAACGACGACCAGCAGTCGCCGGCCCTCGCCTCACTGCGCGACCTGCTGCTCGCCAGCGAGGAGCACACGCCGACCGCCGCCCTCGCGACCGCCTACGTCCTGCTCGCTGCCCACACCCGCGAACTGTCCTCCCTCGCCCGGCGTGACGCCGACGACTACCGCGACGAGTACGGCGTGAGCCGGGGCACGCGCGGCCTGTTGACCGGCATGCATCACACCCGGAGGTTGCTCGACGAGCACGCCGTCACCCTCGACGGGAGGGCGCAGCAGTGAGCGCGACCAGCCGCATCCCCCGATCGAAGCGGCTCACCCGCAGAGCCGAAAACGACGCCTTGCGCACGGCCCGCCGCTACGCCCTGATCGTGCTGCTGTCTCGCGGAGAGCGAGGCGTACTCAGCCGCGACGAGGGCCGCCTCATGCGGGCCCACGTCACCGCGGAGATCGCCGAGAACGACGCCGGCCGCGCGAGCGAGCGAGGCCAGCAGCGCGCGATGGAGCGAAACCGACAGCGCGTCGGGGCCGCCGAGCAGGCCATACGCGAGGCCGAGCAGCGCGCAACGAACGCCGAGGACCGGCTCGACGCCGTGCGCGCCCTGCTGGAGACGGAGCCCGAAGCGCGCCCCGATTCCGTGGAACAGACCTTGTACCAGGCCGGCCGGCGCGACATGGCCGCCGACGTCCGCCGCGCCATCGACACTCACGAGCAGGAGCAGCACGCCTCATGACAACGCCCACCGTCGCCGCCGCACCGACCGGCCGCCGCGCCGCGGACGACCTCGCCGCCGTCCGCGAACAGTGGGGCGACCTGCTCGCCGCAATCGCCGAGCCGCCGCGCGTCGCCGAGTGGATGCCGTACGAGCGCCGCGGATTCCTCGACCAGCTCGCCGCCGACGACCGAGACGACGAGCAGGCCCCCGACGAGGCCGCCGTCGGTCGGCTGCCGCTCACCATCCGCGAGCACCCGGCGCCGGCGAACCTCCGGGCCCTCGACGCAGCCCTCGACGTCGAGCGGGCGGTGTTCGACATGTGCGACGCCGTGACCGACCACGTGCAGCGCCCCGGCCGCCACGCCGGCGACCCGCGACTCTGGCACGTGCCGACCCACCGCGACGCCGGCCGCGCGAGCGTTGCCTCGGCCGGCTCCCGCTCGTACGGCCTGCACTGGGCCGCTGTATGGCTGGAAGGGCGGGCCCTCGACGACGACCCCGCCGACCGCGCCCTGTTTACCCCCACCCCGGCGACCCTGGTCGACCAGATCGCCGACGTTGCCCGCACCGCGCGCCGCCGAGTCGAGGCCGCCCTCGGCCGCGCCGCCCGGACCATCACCCTCGACGACGCGTGTCCGTTCTGCCGGGCCGGCCGCATCACGGTGCACAACGGGGGCGGGGACCCGCGCGCCGCCGCGGCGACCTGCTCGACGGGCCCGTCGTGCCCGGCACCAGTGGACACCGAACGGGGGCGCCGGACATGGCGCGGCGCCGACCTGGTCACCCTCTGGGTCGCGATCAACGCGCGGCGCCCCATGGCCGCCTGTACCCCCACCCATGACCGGGCCCAACCTTCGCGCACGCCGCGGAAGTTGGGCCCGACTTCTTTCCCCACCCCTCTTGTGAACTCAGTTCAGAACCCGGTACAGTCTGCGTTGCAGGGCCCCGTACGTCACACGGGGCACCGCCGGCCGGACGTCACCCGGCCCGACCCAAGGGAGCAACCCCCATGAACGTCTACACCGCACTACGCCTCGCCGACGATCTGTCCTCGCCGATGCTCGACGCCCTGCACGTCTGGGCCAAGAACCCCCAGGGCAGCACCGCCCGCACAAACAACGGCCGTGGCGGAGGCACCCACGGCGCCATGGTCCGCCGCGGCATGGTCGCCCTGGGCGTCGACGAGAACGGCCGCGCCGCGTACTTCCTCACCTCCAAGGCATGGGGATTCCTGGCCGCGCAGTACGGCACGGTGCGCCCGGCCGACGCCGGACGGCTCACCCTCGACCAGGCCCTCGCCGAGGCGTACCCGGAGATCCCCGCCGCCGCCCCGCGCTCCGGTGAGGTCGTCATTCCCGGCGCCCTCGCCGACTACCTGTCCCAGCGGACCGCCAGCGATGACGAGACCTGGGAAGCCCTCGACGGCGCGCACCGTGGCCGGGGCCGGACGCTGATCATCAACCCGGCGAGCACCCGCGTACTGCACGTGATCAGCCGGTACGCCGAGCACATCCTCGCCATTCCCGGCGCCTACACCCGCGCCACCCTCGACGCCGCCCGCCTGTGGATCAAGCGCGCCGGGCACGCCCCGGCCCTCATGGTCCACCGGTTCGACGACACCGCCAGCGCGTACAACGGCAGCCAGTGCCGCGACGACGTGCGCGACGGCGACGTTCTGGTCGTCGAGTCCGAGAAGGTCGTCGCGTACCTCCGTGGCGCGTGGCCGGCCGCTGTCACCGCGGAACACGGCGAGCTGCACACCCTCACGGCCGACCCCCGCACCCTCGACGACGGCCGGTTCGCCGACAGCGCCATTCGCGCCGAGCGCATCGCCACCGAGTACGGGTTCGCCCTCGCCGAGTACGGGGTCGACGCCGCCGCCGAGGCCGAGCAGCGGTTCGAGCGCAGCGCGTACGCCGTCGAGGCCGTCGAGCACGCCGAGCAGGTCGAGGCCGCCGTCGAGACGGTCGAGGAAGCCGAAGCCCTGTACGCCGCCCAGGCAGTCACGGAGGCCGAGGCCGACGGCGGCACGTGGCGGGGCAAGTGGATCGGCGAGCAGGCCGACGACGCCCTGTTCCCTGTCGACCGCCCGGCCGACCAAGGCGCCCTGTTCGCCCCGGCCGTCCGCGAGCCGATCGTCGCCCGCGCGAGCTTTCGCCCCGACGACCTCGCCCAGCTCAGGGAGAAGGCTGCCGCGGACCGCGAGGCGTACCGTGCCGCGACCGACGACAAGATCGCCGCGGAGTGCGCCGCCCACGGCGTGGCCCCGTCGCAGGGAGTCGCCGACCGGATCGCCGCCCGCACCGCCTCACAGGCGCCCGAGCGCCGCGTGATCGAGGGTGTCATCGTCACGCACACCGGCACCGCCGAAGGCAGCACGCCGAGCAACGCCTCGCACCCTGACGTCCTCGCCGCCCGCGCCGCCCTCGACGGCCTCGCCGTCGCCACCATGACCGACCACCACGACGTGACCGACCCCACCGAGGACGAGCAGCACGTGCGCGGGTACCTGATCGACCCCCGGACACAAGGCCGCGTGGCTGTGTACTGGCTCGAAGGAGGCCGGACCGTTCGCCGCGACCAGATGCCGCACGGGCCCGCCCTTGACTGCCTCGCCGACCGCTTGAAGCGCCGCGGGTGGGCCGTCGAGAAGATGCTCAGGTCGTCTGCGTGCGTGTTCGCCCACCGTCCGACGACAACCTGACGAACCACTCACCGGCCCGCCCCGACCAGGGGCGGGCCCCTCTCCCACAGGAGCAGCAGAGATGACCAACGACCAGCACCCGGACGACGAGCAGACCACCGCCGTCTACCAGCGAGCCGACCAGACGAAGTTCCCGACCAACCCGGCCGGCCAACAGGCCGCCGTCGAGGGGACGGCCGCCGCGCTCGGCCTCCACACGAGCAGCAGCACTTATCAGAGGGTCGCCGACGAGCTGAACCGGCAGGGCGTGCCCACGAACGGCCCCTCGCGCAGGTTCGCAGGGAAGGTGTTCGAGCTGTTCGCCCAGTTCGAGCGCGAGCGCCGCGCCGAGATCATCGCAGCAGGGGGCGACCCCGACGAGGACCACGACCCGTTCGAGGACGTACGCGAAATCGCGGACCAGTGGGCCGCGACCGCCGAGGACCCCCAGGCACGCGAGGCGTTCCTCGACGACCTCGCCGACCGCCTCGACACCACCGAAGTACGCGCACTGCGCCTCGCCGCCGAGGCCGCCGCCGCGGTGACACCGCGACTCGTCTACGACGACGCCGACCACGGCGTATCAGCCAAGGACACCGCCGCCGATCTCGGCGTGTCCGAGTCTTTCGTCTATCGCCTGCTTCGCCAGCGGGCCGACCTGGTCGGCGAAGTGGCCGACAAGCTGAAAGACGTGTCCGACTCCCTGGGCCGTACCCGGCGCACAGCCGAGGACCGCGAGCGCGGCCGGACCGCCGGCACCGACCAGTAGACCCCGCACATAGGTGCGGCCCGCTACCGATGACGTCACCACCGGGCGGGCCGACTCGACACGATGGGAGCAACCCCCACCATGCCTACCAGCAACCCTACCCAGCGCCGCGCCCAGCCCGTCGCGGGCACCCGGCCGTCCGTCCGCCTCGACGAGCAGTTCGCCCGAGACCTCGCCATCCTCATGCAGACGGGGGACGACCTGACGACCGCCATGCGGACGGCCGTCGGCATCGTGGCCGACATGTACCGAACGGCCTGGTACCACCAGGTGACGCCCGTCGGCACCGCGCCGACACTGTCGAAGTACAAGTTCGTGCAGAAGCCGCCGTTCGTCGGCCCGTCGACACTCCCCACGGTCGACCACAACGGCCCTACGTCGGCGCCCAGCAGCAGGCAGACCAGCCCTGATGACGCCCGTCGGCAGATGCAGCCGCCCCGGCCGCCGCAGCGTCAGCAGCACAGCCGACAGCCTGCCCGCCAGTAGCCGACGCGCGAGCAGCATCACCGCGCCCCGCCCGCCCGTTCGTCGGCAGGCGGGGCGCAGCGTCAGCAGCCGTGCCGACCGGTCGCGCCATCGCACACGCGCAGGCGAGGCGATGCCACTTGCGCCGTTATCAATCCGTGACCTAAAGTTCGAGGCGTCTCCGGCGTGCCCAGAAACGGGCGACACACACCGCGCGCGGACCGAACGCCTCGCCGGCCCCCTCCCTGCGAGGCGTTTCGCGTTCCTGCGCAACCTTCCCGCCTGCCACGTGTCACACATCGTGTAACGCTCGCAACTGTGGGGGGACCACCCGTGAAGCACCGCACCACCGCCGCCGCCGTCCTGCTTACCGCCCTCGCGTCGCTCACCGCGTGCAGCAGCGGAAGCGATGACAGCAGCAAGGCCGCCGACGTTCCCGCGTACAAGATCACGCACCAGGACACCAGCGGGAATCAGCGAACGGTCACCGTCACGGTCACGTCCACCAAGGGACTGCGCGCCGTGTTCGACGACGTCGCGGGCAAACTCACCGACGACGCCGGGTACTTCGTAGAGATCAACTGCACGACCGGCGCCACCAAGGGGGCCGACAACCGGCTCGCCAACGGCAAGAAAGCCGTTGGGAACACCGGGGTCGCCACGACGGGCCTTGACGACGGGAAGACCGAATACGAGGCCAACGCCGGCCGCTCCTGCCCCGCATAGCGCCCGGCCCTCCACGCCCCACCGCGCCGCGCACGGTGGGGCGTTGCCATGCGAGGGGGTGAGCCGTGGGCCGCCCCATCGACGAGCGAGACCGCCGGCGCGTGCGCGAGCTGCACGCCAAGGGCAAGAGCCGCAACGACATCGCGAGAGCGATCAAGCGGTCGCCCTCGAC
This sequence comes from Streptomyces sp. 8L, assembly GCF_020176795.1. GTDB lineage: Bacteria > Actinomycetota > Actinomycetes > Streptomycetales > Streptomycetaceae > Streptomyces. Next base: position 5,995 of record NZ_JAIUKE010000099.1, on the reverse strand, counting down.
GGTGTCGAAGATCGCCGCCGCGTTCGACCCCCCGCTGACGTTCGACCGGGCCGCCGAGGTCGCCGTCGCCACCGAGGTACGCCGTGCCGACCTCGCGAAGCGCCGGGCCGAGACCGCGATCGTGCTGCAAGACGCGGCAGAGCGCGAGCTCGCCAAGATGACGCGCCCGCAGCTGTATTGGGAGTGGGGCGGCAAGGAGCACACCTACGACGAGCGGTGGCAGGACGAGCCGACGCCGGCCGACCGGCGCACCATGATGGCGACCGCCGGGGCCGCCCTCGACCGGTCGCTGAAACTCGCGCCCCCGCGCGAGCAGGCCGGCGAGCAGTCTCGTTCCGTGATCGGGCAACTCATGGCAGGGCTACGCCGCGACTACGCCGAGCGCCACCAGAACAGCGAGGCCGCCGACGATGCCGACTGACGTCGCCCTGTCGGCCAAGCAGATCGATAGCATCGTCGAGGCCGACGCCTTCCTGAACCTGTGGGAAGGGTCCGTGCGGTCCGGCAAGACCATCGCGTCGTTGCTGCGATGGCTCGACTACGTCGCCGAACCGCCCGAAGGCGGGGAACTGGTCATGGTCGGTCGCACCCGCGACAGCCTCGCCCGCAACGTGTTCGGACCGCTCACCAACCCCAGCGTGTTCGGCGAGCTCGCCCAAGACATCCACTACACCGCCGGCGCCCCGACTGCGACCGTGCTCGGCCGCACCGTGCACGCCCTCGGCGCCAACGACGCCCAGGCCGAGCCGAAGGTACGCGGACTGACATGCGCCGGCGCGTACGTTGACGAAGCAACGACGCTCCCCGCGTCGTTCTTCGACCAGCTCACCCAGCGATGCAGCGTCGAAGGGTCGGCAATCTTCGGAACGACGAACCCCGACAACCCACAGCACTGGCTACGCAAGAAGTACCTTCTGCGCCCGCGCGAGACCCGACTCAGGTCATGGCATTTCGTGATGGACGACAACCCGGGCCTGTCCGACGAGTACAAGGCGCGCGCGAAGGCGACCCATCAAGGGCTGTTCTACAAGCGCAACGTGCTGGGTCTGTGGGTCATGGCCGAGGGCGCCATCTACGACATGTGGGACGAGACTGCGCACGTCGTCGACGAGCTTCCGGAGATGCGCCGGCACTGGATCGGCGTGGACTACGGCACGACGAACGCGTTCTCGGCGATCCTGCTCGGGTTGGGCGTCGACGGCCGGCTGTACGTCTGCGCCGAGTGGCGTCACGACTCGCGCACGGCTCAGCGCCAGATGACCGACGCCCAGTACTCCGCCGCACTGCGCAAGTGGATCGGCGAGCAGGGCGTCGGGCCCGAGTGGACGTTCGTCGACCCGTCCGCCGCCAGCTTCATCACGCAGCTATGGGCCGACGAGTACGAAGGCGTGGCCCGAGCGGTGAACGACGTCGTCGACGGCATCCGGTCGGTAGCGAACCTGCTCGGCGCCGGACTCCTGCGCGTGCATCGGTCGTGCGAGGGGCTGCTCGACGAGCTGCCCGGCTACGTCTGGGACGAGAAAGCCGCCGCGGCCGGCCAGGACAAGCCCGTCAAACAGGCTGACCACAGCTGCGACGCCCTGCGCTACGTCGTCCACTCGACCGCCCACGAATGGCGGCACCTCCTCACTCTGGCCGCATGATGCGCGGCCCTCATTCCAGGAAGGGGGCGACCCATGCCGCTTCCCGAGAACGGCACACCGTGGCCCCCGCCGCACCTGCGCGGGTACTACGAAGAGATCCGCCGAGATGACGCCTGGTACGCCGGCGACCGGCACCGCCTCACGGCGTACCACACCAACGCACCGCACCGCCGGGAGCGCCGGCGCCTCTGGGGCCGCAACCGCGGCATCGAGCACCACCCGCGCGCCCGGGAACCCCGCCTACACGTCCCCCTCCCGGGCGACATAGCCACAACCAGCGCCGACCTGCTGTTCGCGGACATGCCGACCATCACCGTCACGGACCGGGCCACACAGGACCGCCTCGACCAGCTGCTCGACGAGGGCCGCATTCATCAAACGCTGCTCTCGGCCGCCGAGCAGTCCGCCGCCCTGTCGGGCGTGTTCCTGCGCGTGACCTGGGACCGCGAGATTGCCGAGCGTCCCCTGTTGACCGTGGCCCAGCCCGACGGGGCCGTTCCCGAATTCCGATGGGGCATGCTGCGCGCCGTGAACCTGTGGCGCGAGCTGTCCGGCTCCACCACGGCCACCGTGTGGCGCCACGTCGAACGGCACGAACCCGGCCGCATCATGCACGTGCTCTACGAGGGGACCGGCGACAACATCGGCCGAGCAGTCCCGCTCACCGAGCACCCCGAGACCGCCGGGTTCGTCGACCTGCTCGGCTCCGACGGCCTCAGCATCGAGACCGGGCTCACCGCCTTGACCGCGGCCTACGTTCCGAACATGCTCCCCAACCGGCTGCGCCGTGGCTCGCCGTTCGGACGCTCCGACTACGCCGCGCCGATTCACGACCAGTTCGACGCGCTCGACGAGACATGGACGTCATGGATGCGCGACGTCCGCCTCGCCCGCGGCCGGCTGATCGTGCCGGACGCCTACCTCCGCAGCGAGGGCACCGGCCACGGTGCGTCATTCGACGACGACCGCGAGGTCTGGTCGGCGTTGAAGATTCCGCCGACCGAAGGCGCAGGGATCACCCTGGCGCAGTTCGCGATACGGGTCACCGAGCACCAGCAGACCGCCGAAGCGCTCATGCGGCAAGCCGTGCAGTCCGCCGGCTACACCGCGCAGAGCTTCGGACTGACGGGCGAGGGCGAGCCGATCACCGCGACCGAGGTCGATAGCCGCGACCAAAAGAGCATGGTCACTCGTCGGAAAAAGGCCGGCTACTGGAAGTACCCCCTGTCGGACATGCTCGGCGTGATACTCCAGGTCGACGCAACCGTCTTCGCACAGCGCATCGCACCCGAGCGGCCCCGCGTCGAATTCGGCGACGGAGTCGCGGAGTCCACCGAGCAGACCGCGACCACCCTCGACCTGCTCAACCGGGCCGCTGCCGTGAGTACCGCGACCAAGGTCAAGATCCTGCATCCTGAGTGGGACGACACTGCGGTTCAGGCTGAGGCCGCGGCGATCCTTGCGGAGACCGGCGCCGCGGCACCCGACCCTGTCGCATCGTTCCCGATGTGACCTACTCGGGTTTGGCGAGTTCACCAGGGCCGAACACCCATGTGCCCTCGATTCCGTCGAGCTTGACGGAGAACCAATAGATCGGCTTGCCACGGTCGCGGCCCCAGGACCGTTCCCTGATAGTGCCCTCGCGTATCTGCGGTCGCTCCTCGTACCGGTTCCAGACCCTGACCCTCATTCTGGGCCGCCACTCTTCACCCCGCCGTTTCTCCATGCCCGCAAGTTCATCACGACCGGGGCGGAAGGGGGGGCAGAGTGCCGATTCATCCGGGCATGGTCGAAGACCTCGCGGCCAGTACACGCGATCTCTACGCGGACGCCGAGGACCGGCTGTTCGGGATCATCGCCCGGCAGCTTGCCGCCGACCTCGACGCGCCGAGCTGGGCCGAGCGCAAGCTCGCCGCCGTGCAGTCGCTTCGCCGTGCCTCACAGGCCGTCGTCGACGAGCTCGGCAAGGCCGTGACGCTCGACGTGTTCGACGCCGTCGCCGACGCGTACAACACCGGGCACCGGGCAGCGGTCGCCGAGCTCGGCGCTCTGTCCGACGCCGACCGTCGGACCGTCGACGACGTCACGCCGAACGCGCAGGCCGTCGACCGCCTCGCACAAGAGACCGTCGACAAGGTCACCGACACCCATCGCAGCATCCTGCGGGCCGTCGAGGACGGGTACCGCGGCGTAGTGGCCGAGGTGACCGCCACGCCGCTACTGGGCACCGGCACCCGCCGACAGGCCACACAGGACGCCATGCGCCGGTTCGCCGACAAGGGCATCACCAGCTTCACCGACCGGTCCGGGCGCCGCTGGAAACTCACCAGCTATGCGGAGATGGCCGTACGGACGTCCGTCGCACGCGCCGCGACCGACGCGCACGCGCGCACCCTCGCCGAGGCCGGCGTCGAGCTGGTCATCGTGTCCGACGCGCCGCGCGAATGCCCGCTCTGCCGACCGTGGGAAGGCCGCGTACTGACCATCAGCGGCCCCGACGGGGCGCGTACGGTCGACGTCGAGCACGCCACCGACGACGGGCGCACCGTGCCCGTACGGGTCGCCGGATCGCTCGACCAGGCGCGCCGCTCAGGACTGCAACACCCCAACTGCCGCCACTCCGTGTCGTCGTACACGCCCGGTATCACGCGCACCGAGCACGCCACGAGTGACGCGGCCGGCTACGAGGCAGGGCAGCGGCAGCGCGCGATCGAGCGGAACATACGCAAGTACAAGACGCGCGTTGCCGCGGCGGTGACCCCAGAGGCCAAGCGCGCCGCGAACGCGAAGGTCCGACAGTGGCAAGGCGCCATGCGCGACCACCTCGCCGCACACCCCGACCTACGCCGCCTACGGGCCCGCGAGCAACCGGGGGCGTCGAACCTGCCCAAGGCCACGGCGACGCCGGCGGACGAGTTCGAGCAGGCCGCCCGCATCCGATCAGGCGACTCGCGCACTCCGCAGGAGATGAGCGACGACCAGCTCGCCGCGGCCGAGCGTTCCGGGCAACTCAACGACCGCGACCGGGCGCGCGTCCAGGCCGAGGCCGACCGACGCGACACCCGCGACCTGCTCGACCGCGTGCAGCCCGGCGGAACCCTCGCCGGCGACCTGACACAGTTCTCCGACACCGAGCTCGCCCGCGCCTTCCCGCACCTCGACGACGCCGACTCACTGCGCGTCATGGCGGAGATGGACCGGCGCGACACCGCCGGCCGCCTGCCCGGCGTCAACCCGGATCTTGTCGGCCTCTCCGACGACACCCTCGCGGCCCGCGCCCGCGGCGCCGACCCGGGCACGCTCGCCGAGCTCGCCGCCGAGGCGAATCGACGCGACATGCTCGCCCGGTACTTCCCCGGCGGGCAGCTGCTCGGCGACCTGTCCGACGTCGGCGACGACGCCCTCGCATGGGTCATGCAGTACGCCGGCCGCGACGAGCTACCGCGCATCGCCGCCGAGATGGACCGGCGCGAGAAACCCCCGCCGCTCCCGCCGCCCGCCGCCACGGGCGACCCTGTCGACGACCTGCTCGCCGACCGTGCCGCGCTCGACGCCGCCCTCGACCCCGCGCCCTCGCCGGACGGATGGGGCGCGCATGCCGACGACGACGTGTGGGGCGAGGGTAGCGACACCGCCGAGGACGTCGCCCCCGCCGCGGCCGAGGTCGCCGAGGACATCCCCGACGAGCAGCCGCGCATCACGCGCCGCGAGGCGCGCGCCCTGTACGACGAGTACGTGTACGCCCAATACTTGAAGGCCGAGGACGACCTACGGGGCGTACTGCTGACCAAGGCCGCCGACCTCGCCGGCGTCCACCCGATGTCGCTGTTCTCTGGGCCCGCAAGGATCGCGCACGCGCGCGCGTCCGACGAGCTGCGCGCGTGGTGGGGCGAGCATGGCCGCGTGACGCAGGCCGAGTTCATCGAGAAGGTCACAGGCGTACGGTCCGCAGCAGCGGACCGGGCACGCAAGAATGAGGCCGACCACCAGGCCAAGCGGTAGGGGGAGACGTGGGGACACGCCAAGACATCACCGAGGCCCTGCTCGCCGGCGCCCAGGCTGCGCAGAACGGCGACGAGCCGACCACCTGCCCGTACCCGCGTGACTTGCTGCTGCGCCGTGCGTGGATTCGCGGATACGCACGCGCCCGTCCGGTCGCCGACACCACCGCCGGCACCGAGTAGCCGCTCAGCAACTCCAACCCCGAAGGGCCCGCATCGTGCGGGCCCTTTTTGCATGCCCGCAGGAGGGACACACGATGACGACCCCAGCCCCGGCCGCCGCGCCCAGCACCGGCCCGAGCGGACAGCCGGCGGCCCCGGTCACGCCGGCCGCGACGGACCCCGCCGCCC
>NZ_JAIUKE010000098.1 GCF_020176795.1 Streptomyces sp. 8L | reverse complement strand
GGGACTGGAGGGGCGGGGCCGGGCGGCGTCACACAGCCTCACGCGGCCTCACGCGTTCGGCCCAAGAGCCGTACCTGAGAGAATGGCCGCATGGCCTCAGACCGTCCTCGCGCCCTGTCCGGAATCCAGCCCACCGCCGGCTCCTTCCACCTCGGCAACTACCTCGGCGCCGTCCGCCAGTACGTCGCCCTCCAGGAGTCCCACGACGCCTTCTACATGGTCGTGGACCTGCACGCCATCACGGTGCCGCAGGACCCGGGGGCCCTGCGGCAGAACACCCGGCTCGCCGCCGCGCAGCTGCTCGCCGCCGGGCTCGACCCGCAGCGGTGCACGCTCTTCGTGCAGAGCCACGTCCCCGAGCACGCACAGCTCGGCTGGGTCATGAACTGCGTCACAGGGTTCGGCGAGGCCTCCCGGATGACGCAGTTCAAGGACAAGTCCGCCAAGCAGGGCGCCGACCGCACCACCGTCGGCCTCTTCACCTACCCGATCCTCCAGGTCGCCGACATCCTGCTGTACCAGGCGGACTCCGTCCCGGTGGGTGAGGACCAGCGCCAGCACATCGAGCTGACCCGGGACCTCGCCGAGCGGTTCAACAGCCGCTTCGGGCACACCTTCACCGTCCCCTCGCCGCACATCGTCAAGGAGACGGCGAAGATCTACGACCTCCAGGACCCCTCGGCGAAGATGAGCAAGTCGGCGTCCACGCCCAAGGGCCTCATCAACCTCCTGGACGAGCCCAGGGCCACCGCCAAAAAGGTGAGGAGCGCGGTCACCGACACCGGCTCGGAGATCGTCTTCGACGCGCGGAACAAGCCGGGCGTGAGCAATCTGCTGACCATCTTCTCCACGCTGACCGGCACATCCATCGCCGACCTGGAGGCCCGCTACGCCGGCAAGGGGTACGGGGCGCTCAAGACCGATCTCGCGGACGTCATGGTCGAATTCGTCACACCCTTCAAGGAGCGGACGCAGGCCTATCTGGAGGACCCGGAGACCCTGGACTCCATCCTCGCGGCCGGCGCGGAGAAGGCCAGGGCCGTCGCCGCGGAGACGCTCGCGGCGGCCTACGACAGGATCGGCTTCCTGCCCGCCAAGCACTGAGGCGGCGTTCGGCCGGACGGTCCGATCGGGCGCCGGAGGCGCGAGCCGGCGCCCGAGCGGGTATATCAACCGGTGCCGGAGGAGAACCGGCACCCGGCCGGACGGCATTCGGCGTATCCGGCGGCGCCCGGCAGCCCTGAACGGGCGTACCGGACACCCCGGCACCGGCCGGTCAGCGCCCGCCATGCACCGAAACGTCCGGCGATCACGGACACTGGTCAGGAAGCCCGTACGAGAGTCACACTGGCGGGCGGCCCGGCCGGGGACCGACAAGTCCGGACGAACAGCCGAAAGCGAGGAGATCGATGTGGGGACCGTAACGCTCGGCGTTTCGATCGCGGTCCCGGAGCCGTACGGCAGCCTGCTCCAGCGGCAGCGCGCGAGCTTCGGGGACCCCGCCGCACAGGGCATCCCCACACACGTGACCCTTCTGCCGCCCACCGTGGTGGAGGCCGGGGCGCTGCCCGTGGTGGAGGCGCACCTGGCAGCCGTGGCCGCGGCGGGCCGGCCGTTCCCGATGCGGCTGTCCGGCACCGGCACGTTCCGGCCGCTGTCGCCGGTCGTCTTCGTCCAGGTCGTGGAGGGCGGCTCGGCCTGCACCTGGCTGCAGAAGCGGGTGCGGGGCGCGTCGGGTCCGCTCGTACGCGAGCTCCAGTTCCCGTACCACCCGCATGTGACCGTCGCGCACGGCATCGCCGAGGAGGCGATGGACCGGGCGTACGAGGAGCTGTCGGAGTTCGAGGCGGCGTGGGCCTGCACCTCGTTCGCCCTCTACGAGCAGGGCGAGGACGAGATCTGGCGCAAGCTGCGCGAGTACGCGTTCGGCGGGACCGAGACGCACGGCGTGCCTCCCCAGAGCGCGCCGCACCGCCGCGCCCCGGTCCGCCGGTAGCGTCCGGGCGGCTTCCGCGCCGGACCGCCGGAAAACCCGAAAGGCGGGTGCGCCGGAAAAGCGGGTGCGCGCCCCTCGCCCCTTGACATGCTGGGATCATGAATCATCCGCAAGACCCCACGCCCGGCCCCTCCGACGGGCCGGAGGACTGGATCACCACGCCCGTCACCGCGGACCTCCTGCGCGGCGCGCTCGACCTGGAGCGCACCGAGCACGGCCTGCTCCCGCACCGGCTGCCCGCCCCGGCCCGCGCGCAGAACACCGACGGGCAGCTGGCCATGGCGGAGGCCCAGCCCTCCGGCGTGCGGCTGGTGTTCCGCACCCGCGCCACCGCCGTCGAACTGGACGCGCTGCGCACCAAGACGGAGTACGCGGGCGTCCCGCCCCGCCCCGACGGCGTCTACGACCTGCTGGTGGACCGCCGCCCGGCCGGCCGGGCGAGCGCGCCGGGCGGCAACGTCCTGATGATCGACATGACGGCCGGGACCGCCGAGACGCGGCCGGGCCCGGTCGGCACCGTACGGTTCGCGGGCCTGCCCGACCGGGTGAAGGACGTCGAGATCTGGCTGCCGTACAACGAGGCCACCCAGCTCGTCGCGCTGCGCACCGACGCGCCCGTCGAGCCGGTGGAGCCGGGGGAGCGTCCGGTGTGGCTCCACCACGGCAGCTCGATCAGCCACGGCTCCAACGCCGCGAGCCCCACCACGACCTGGCCCGCCTTGGCCGCGTCCCTCGGCGGCGCCGAACTGCTCAACCTCGGATTCGGCGGCGGCGCGCTGCTCGACCCGTTCACGGCCCGCGCCCTGCGGGACACGCCCGCGGACCTGATCAGCGTCAAGATCGGGATCAACGTGGTCAACGCCGACCTGATGCGGCTGCGCGCGTTCGGCCCGGCCGTGCACGGCTTCCTCGACGCCGTCCGCGAGGGGCACCCCGACACACCGCTGCTGGTCGTCTCGGCGCTCTACTGCCCCATCCACGAGGACACCCCGGGCCCGAGCGTGCCGGACTTCAGCGGTCTGAGCACCGGGAACCTGCGGTTTCGCGCGGCGGGCGACCCGGCCGAGCGCACCGCGGGCAAGCTGACCCTCAACGTGATCCGCGACGAGCTCTCCCGCATCGTGCGGCAGCGCGCCGCCGACGACCCCCGGCTCGGCTACCTCGACGGCCGCGACCTCTACGGCGAGGCCGACTTCGCGGAGCTTCCGCTGCCCGACGAACTCCACCCGGACGCCGCCGCGCACCAGCGCATCGGCGAGCGCTTCGCCCGGCTGGCCTTCGGCCCCGGCGGACGGTTCGCGGCGCCGGGCGCCCCTGGCGCGGTCAGTCCGCCAGCACAGCCCGGTACAGCGGGGCCGGCAGGAGCCTGAGCGCTCCCGCCACCAGGCGCAGCCGCTCGGGCACGTACACCGTGCCGGAGCGGCGGCGCAGCCCCAGCTCGATCGCCTTCGCCACCTCCTCGGGCGTGGTCGACGGCGTCCCGCGCGGCGGACGCGGAGCGCTCTCCCGCCGCTGCCCGTCTCCCCGCGCGTCGCCGGGCGCGGTGGCCGCCGGCCCGCGTACGTCCCCCGGCCGTACGGTCATGACCTGCACGCCCGTGCCGTCCATCGCGTCCCGCAGGCCCTGCGTGAACGTGTCGAGCCCGGCCTTGCTCGAACCGTAGATGAAGTCGGCGCGGCGGGCCCGCTCGCCCGCCACGGAGGACAGCACCACCAGCGCGCCGTGCCCCTGCCCCTGCATCGCGCCCGCGCACACCAGGGCCGCCGAGAGCGCCCCCGTGTAGTTGGTCTCCGCGACCCGGACGGCGGACAGCGGGGCGGCCTCGTCGTGCTCCTGGTCACCGGTGATGCCGAAGGCGAGCAGCACCAGGTCGATGTCGCCCTCGGCGAAGACCTTGCCGAGCGCCTCCTCGTGGGAGGCCGGGTCGAGCGCGTCGAAGGCGACCGTGCGCACCCGGACACCGCCGCAGCGCAGCGCGCGCAGGTCCGCCGCCGCCGCGTCGAGCGCGGGCGAGGGCCGCCCGGCCAGCCACACCGAGCGGGTGCGGCGCGCGACGAGCCTGCGGACGGTGGCCAGCCCGATGGCCGAGGTGCCGCCGAGGACCAGCACGGACTGCGGGGCGCCGAATGCGTCCTTCATGGGAGAACTCCTGACTCCTCGGGGCGAGGACGGGAAGCGGGGCGGAAGAAAGGAGAGGACGGAGGGGAGGGAGAGGATGGAGGGGACGGAGGGGAAGGGGCGATGGGCCCGTGGTCAGAGCGCGAGGCGGCGTGCCAGGTCGGACGTGAAGGTCCCGCCAGGGTCGAACTCCGCCCGCAGCGCCCGGAAGCGGTCGAGGCGGGGATACATCACCGCAAGCAGCTCGGGCCGCATACGGGCGTCCTGGGCGAGGGCGACGCGCCCGCCCTTGCGCGCGCCCTCCTCGTCCAGCTCGTCGAGGAAGCGGCCGAGGCCCTTCGCGCTCGCGGGGATGTCGAGCGCGAGGGCCCAGCCGGGCAGGGGGAAGGACAGCAGGCCGCTGCCCGGGTCGCCGAGGCGCTGGAGCGTCGCAGAGGGCACGGGGACGCCCCGGCGCGCCACGGCCCGCGCGATCCGGTGGAGCGCGTCCTCGTGGCCGAGGCCGACGGCGCACTCGTACCGTACGAAACCGCTGCGGCCGTACGCGCGGTCCAGCCGGGGCAGCGGGGCGGGCGGCCGGGTCAGCGGGCGCAGCCCCCGGGTCCTGCGCTGCGGCGCCGCGCGGAACCGCAGGGTGTTCAGGGCCCGTACGGCCCCGGTGCCCAGCAGCCCGTCCGGCACCAGCCCGGCGGGCACCACGGGCAGTCGCGAGGCGCGCAGGGCCAGAGCGGGCGGCACGGAGCCTGCGACGAACCCCGGGTACGCCCTGTGGTGTCCGCGGGCACGCGCGGGGAGCGCGTCGAGCGGTACGTGGAGCGCGCGGGTCAGCACCCCGCGCCCGAGGGCGGGGCCGGGCGCCAGCAGGTCGAGCCAGGCGGTGGACGACCGGTATCTGCGGCCGGTCGACGCGAGGCGGGAGAGCAGGTCGTCCAGGCAGGACACGCGCTCGGTGTCGACGGCCAGCAGGGCGGTGTCGACGCGGCGCAGCCGTACCGCGACGGACAGGATCACGCCCGTGAGGCCGAGCCCGCCGGCCGTGGCGTCGAACAGCGGCGTGCCGGGGACAACCGTACGGACACCGCCGTCGGCGGTCAGCAGCTCGAACGAGGCGACGTGCCGGGCGAACGACCCCGAGACGCGGTGGTCGCCGCCGTGCAGGTCGGCCGCGAGCGCGCCGCCGACGGTCGCCCCGCCGGACCCGGCGGGCGCCGGCCGTGCGGGGAGCAGGGGAAGGGACCAGCCGAGCGGCAGCAGTGTCTGGGCCAGTCGCCGCAGCCGTACCCCCGCGTCGCACAGGACGACCCCCGCGTCGGCGTCGACGGCGCGGACGCGGTCCAGGCCCGTCAGGTCGATGACGGTGCCGCCCGCGTTGCGTGCCGCGTCGCCGTGCGCGAGCCCGAGGCCGCGCGCCACACAACCGCGCCCGCCGGGTGCGCCACCCGCGCGCACGGCCGCCGCGACCTCCTCGGGCGAGCGGGGGCGGGCCAGCAGTGCGGTGGTGGGGGGGGTCCTGCCGCGCCCGGTCAGCGACCCGAAGTCGAAGTCGAGGCCGGAGCCCGGGCCGGAGTCGTCGCCGGGTTCGGGGCCGGTTTCGAGGTCGGAGTCGAGCGGACCTGACGGACGCGGTCCGCCGTCGGGCGCGTCGTCGGATGCGGCGGATGCGTCAGAGGTCTCGGCAGCCATAGGGGCGACGGTATAGCCCCAAAGTGACCGTAATGCGCAGTTTGATGCGGTAGTCGCGGTACTCGTATAAACAGGCGGATCACGCGAGCGGACCACCGGACGGGCTGCCGAGTGCGCCGTCGACCGAGTCACCTCGGGGGCCCGGAGCGGGCTCGGACCGGCCCGGAGCGGCCCGGACCGGCCCCGGTCCCGGTCCCGGGGCCGGCCCGGAGCGTGTCGCCGGGGCGGCCCCCGTGACCGTGACCACTGCATCCGCGATCCGGGGGTAGATCTCCTTCATGGACTGGCTGAAAAAACTCCCCGTCATCGGCCCGTTCGTCGCCCGGCTGATGCAGACGCACGCCTGGCGCTCGTACGAGACGCTCGACCGGGTGCACTGGATGCGGCTCGCCGCCGCCATCACGTTCCTGAGCTTCATCGCACTGTTCCCGCTGATCACCGTGGGCGCCGCGATCGGCGCCGTGCTGCTCAGCGAGGGCCAGCTCAATCACCTCCAGAAGACCATCTCCAACCAGGTCCCCGGCATCTCCGACCAGCTGAACCTCCACTCCCTCGTCAACAACGCGGGCACGGTCGGCGTGGTCGCGGGCGCACTGCTGCTGTTCACGGGCATCGGCTGGATCGGGAACATGCGGGAGTCCCTGCGGGCCGTCTGGGAGATGGACGAGAAGCCCGAGGAGAACCCGATCGTGCTGAAGGCGAAGGACGGGCTCGTCCTCGTCGGCCTCGGCGCGATGGGACTCGCCTCCCTCGGCGCCTCCGGCTTCGGCTCGACGGCGATCGGCTGGACGGCGCGGCACATCGGCATCCCGGAGAACGGAGCCGGCGGCGTGCTGCTCCAGGCGGGCTCCCTCCTCGTGGCGGTGCTCGCGGACTTCCTGCTCCTGCTGTACGTGCTGACGCTGCTCCCGCGCGTCAAGCCGCAGCGGCGGCGGCTGATGGTGGCGGCGCTGATCGGCTCGGTCGGCTTCGAGGTACTCAAGCTGCTGCTCGGCAGCTACATCAGGAGCGTCGCGGGGAAGTCGATGTACGGCGCGTTCGGCACGCCCGTCGCCCTGCTGCTGTGGATCAACTTCATGGCCAGGCTGCTGCTGGTGTGCGCGGCCTGGACGGCGACGCCGAGCAAGGACGAGCCGAGCAGGATCGAACTGAACCGGCTCGAGGCGGAGGAACGCGAGCGCGAGAAGGCGGAGGCGGAGGCGGAGGCCGAGGCGGAAGGCGGGGCCTAGGCGCGGGGCCGGCCCGCGGAAGCGGGGCCGCGCCACCGCTGCTCCCGCTGCCGCCACGGTCCCCGCTGCTCCCGCTGCCGCCGCTGCTCCCGCGCGGGCGGCGCGTGTCGCGCGTCAGGCGCGCGGGCGGCGCGGCCAGCGGCGGTTGACGAAGTAGGCGCCGACGGCGAGCACGACCAGGACGCCGCCGATGATGGCGAGCGCGGTGGTGCCCACACCGGCCGAGTTCTGGGCCGTCGCCTCGGCAGGCCGCGCGGAACGGCTTCCTCCGGGGCTCTTCGAGGCGCCCGCCTGCTTGGCGTCGGACGAGGCGGACTTCGGCGGCACGAGCTTGCCGACCGGGGTCACCTTGCCGTCGGCCGCGAAGCCCCAGTCGAGGAGCGAGGCCGCTTCCTTGTAGACGGCGTTCTGCTCCGTGGAGGAGGGGTTCATGACGGTGACGAGGATGACGTGGCCGTTCTTGTCCCGCTGCGCGACGCCGGTGTAGGTGTTGCCCGCGTTGGTGGTGTAGCCGTTCTTCACGCCCGCGAGACCCGGGTACGGCGTCATGCCGTCGGCGCCCGTCAGCAGGCGGTCGGTGTTCTGGATCTGGAAGGTCGCCCGCTTCTTGCCCTTCTTCTGGTCACCGGGGAACTGGGCCGTGGCCGTGGAGCAGTACTGCCGGAAGTCCTTGTTCTGGAGCCCGGCGCGGGCGAACAGGCTGAGGTCGTACGCGCTGGAGACCTGCCCCGCCTTGTCGTAGCCGTCCGGGGTGACGACGTGCGTGTCCAGCGCCTGGAGGTCGTCCGCGTGCCGCTGCATGTCCTTGACGGTGTTGGCGACACCCCCGTTCATCGAGGACAGGACGTGCACGGCGTCGTTGCCCGAGCGCAGGAAGACGCCGAGCCACAGGTCGCGGACCGAGTAGGTCTCGTTCTCCTTGACGCCCACGAGGCTGCTGCCCGCGCCCATGCCCTGGAGGTCGGCGGCGGCGACCCGGTGCTGCTCGCCGCTCGGCAGCTTGGGCAGCAGGGTGTCCGCGAACAGCATCTTCAGCGTGGAGGCGGGAGGCAGCCGCCAGTGCGCGTTGTGCGCCGCGAGCACGTCGCCGCTCTCCGCGTCGGAGACGATCCAGGACCGCCCGGTCAGCTGCTTCGGCAGCGCGGGAGCGCCGCCCGCCAGGGAGACCTGGGTGCCCGCGAGGCCGAGGCGCGCACCGCCCACATGGGACATGGCGGCGGGCGGCTGGGGCGGTTTGGCGCCCGCCGCGTCCGCCCTCGCGCCCGCCAGGGCGGGGGACGCGGCCAGGGCGGGCAGCAGGGCGGCTGAGAGGACCGTCACCACGGTCTTTTTCAAGGCAGGCACGACCGAGAACGTACAGGGCGAAGCTGCGGGTTTCGATAGGGAAGGTGACAAGGAACACCCGCCGCGACCCCGGCGCCGGAGTGGGGACGCGGACGGCAATACTGGAGTCATGAAGCTCAGTCGGCCGGTGTCCTGGTTCCTGCTCGCCTTCGGAGTCTGGAGCTGGTTCATCTGGATCACTTTCGCTAAGAACCTGTGGCAGGACGGGAGCGGCCTCGCCTTCGACGACGCCGGCCACCCGACCGCCTACTTCTGGGTCCACCTTCTGCTGGCCATCGCGTCCTTTCTCCTGGGGACGGCGATCGGAGTAATCGGGTTCCGGGGCCTGCGGGCCCTGGCAGGGGACCGGACGGGAGCCCCGGGGACCTCCGGCGCCCCGGACGCGGCGGACGCCCCGGGCTCGCCCGACGGCCTGGCGGCCCCCGCCTCCCGGGGCGGTCGCGGAGCCGCCTGAGACCGGACAGAGCGGGCCCCGGCGGAGAGGCACGGGGATTCATCCTTCAGTGGCACGGGCCACACGCCACGGTCCACAAGTCACGGGTCGTGAGACCACGAGCCGCGAGACCACGAGCCGTCCGCCGCTCTTGCCGCCGGCAGCCGGTGGTCTACCGCCGATGCCCGATGCCCGACGCCCGCAGAGGACGCCACCCCTTCCGTCCCGCTCCTCCAACTCACCGGCGGCGGGCGGCGCGAGGAACGCCCGCATCGAAATATGTGAAGGCGCTGTGAGCGTGCGCGCTCGTCACGGGGCGGAGCCGGTCCGTGGCCGGAGCGCCGTCCGGACCGGCGCCCGTGGGGCGCGTCGTGCCGATGGGGCGGGCGTAACGGTTGTGGAGTCGGCGTGCCCGAGGCATGATGCGGGGCGACACGGACGTGCGTTTCGGCCGGGGTCGGGCGGGCGAGCGTGCAATTGACCGGACTCCCGCCCGTGTGACCCCAATCGTTACTTCCACTTGTGAAGCTGGTGTGATTGGGTTGCGCCATCGCGGTCCGGGGTGGGCGTGAAATACGAGGGGCACAGCGAACATGCGGTCGATCCGTCTCCGAATACTGGTTACCTGTGTGGTGCTGGCGATCATTGGCGTAGGCGGGTGGCAGCTCCTCCCGTCCGGGGACGACGGAGAGAAGCCGATCACGGTCGGCACGACCGACATCGTCAGCTCGCTCGACCCGGCGGGTGCCTATGACGCCGGTTCCTGGGCCCTGTTCAACAACATCTACCAGTCGCTGCTGACCTTCAAGCCCAGCTCGACCGTCCCGAGCGGCGACGCCGCGCAGCACTGCGGGTTCGTGGGCACCGACCTGATGACGTACAGCTGCACCCTCCGCAGCGGGATCACCTTCTCCAACGGCGACAAGATGACCGGCGCCGATGTCGCGTTCTCCATCAACCGCGTGCTGCACATCAAGAACGCCCAGGGGCCCTGGCCGCTGCTCTCCACGATGAAGACGGTCCAGGCCAGCGGACGCACCGTGACGTTCCATCTCAAGACGCCCGACGCGACCTTCCCCTCGAAGCTCGCGACCGGCGCGGGCGCGATCGTCGACAGCAAGCAGTACCCGGCCGGCAAGCTCCGCACGGGCGACACCGCCGTGGGCTCGGGGCCGTACCTGCTGAAGGCGTACCGGCCCGGCGTCTCCGCGACGCTCGTACCGAACCCCTCGTACCACGGTGCCGTCGAGAAGGCGGGCTCTCCCGTCGACGTGGCGTACTTCAAGACGTCCGACGACCTCAACAAGGCGTGGCAGGACAAGAAGCTCGACGTCACGCACCGGCAGATGCCGCCGTCCGTGGTCGCCAAGGTCGACGCGAGCTCCAACGACATGCACGTCACGGAGGCCGCGAGCGCCGAGATCCGCAACATGGTCTTCAACGTCCGCAAGAGCTCGCCGATGGGCAGCACCGCGGTGCGCCGGGCCGTCGCCACGATCATCGACCGGAGCAAGATCACCGCGAACGTGTACGACTCGACCGTCGAGCCGCTGTACTCGCTGGTGCCGCAGGGCATCACCTCGCACAGCACCCCGTTCTTCGACACCTACCCGAAGCCCGACGTCGGCAAGGCCAAGTCCCTGCTGGAGGACGCGGGGATACACACACCGGTGTCCTTCTCGCTGGCCTACTCGCCGAGCGGGGCCGCGTCCCAGGAGGCGGCGGAGATCCGCAGCCAGCTGGAGGCCACGGGGCTGTTCAAGGTGAAGGTGATCAGCAAGGAGTGGAAGGCGTTCCAGGAGGGCTACGCCGCCGGTGACTTCGACGCCTACACGATCGGCTGGCTGCCCGACTACCCGGACCCGGACAACTTCGTCGCGCCGCTGGTGGGCGCCGACAACACGTTCCAGAACGGGTTCTCGAACACGCAGATCAACAACCTGATCACGCAGACCCAGAGGTACAGCCAGCGCGGCCAGGCGTCCGACGACTTCCAGACGGTGCAGAAGCTGGTCGCAGACGACGTGCCGCTGCTGCCGCTGTGGCAGAAGAAGGACTACGTCCTCAGCACGGAGAGCATCACCGGTTCCCAGTACCTCTCGGACGGCACCGGCATCTGGCGCCTGTGGGAGCTCGGCCGCATCTGACGGGCACGGGCCCGTCGCCCCGCCCCGGGGCCGGGTTCAGGAATCGCCGCGGTCCGCGCGCTGCTTGCGCGCGACTGCGGCTCCCGCCATTCCCGGCAGGAAGTCCGTGAACAGTTCGTGGACCTCCCGCACGAGCGGCCGCAGCGCCCGGAACCGGAACAGTGCCACGCCCCGGGCCGTCAGCCGTGCGCCGCGGTCGGCGAGGCGCCGGCTGCGCTCGCTGCCCTCCGAGCGGTCGAAGACCCAGTACAGCACCAGGCCCATCTGCGAGAGCCACATCAACTCCGGCAGCACGTCGGCCAGTTCGTCCGCGACCTTCGCCCTGGAGCCGGCCAGCACCTCCCGGTGCACGGAGATCGCCGCCTGCCGCGCGTGCTCCGACTCCGGGGAGAACGGGCTGAGCGGACTCTCCGGATCGGCGGCGTTCTTGAAGAACTGCGCGGCGAACTCGTGGTACGGCGCGGCGATGTCGAGCCATACGTTCAGCACCCCCGCCATGCGCGCCTCAAGGCCCTTCTCCCGGTCGAGCACGGGCCGCACGGCCTCCTGGTGCTCCGCCGCGATCCGGTCGTAGAAGCCCTGGACGAGGTGTTCCTTGGAGGAGAAGTAGTAGTACGCGTTGCCGACCGAGACGCCCGCCTCCTTGGCGATGGCGCGCATCGTCGTCCTGTCGTACCCGCGCTCCTGGAAGAGGCGCAGCGCCGTCTCCAGGATGAGCGTGCGCGTCTGCTCGCTCTTGGGGGCTCGCGCGGCCCCGGTGCGCGCCCGGCTCCCGGCGGGGCGGGAGGCGCTCCCCGCCGCCTCCCGAGTGCCGCCCCCGGCCTCCGCGGCCTCTGCGGCCTCTGCGGCCTTTCCGGGCCCCCCCCCCGCCCCCCCCGCCCCCGGGGCGGGGCCCCCCCCGGCGGGGGGCGCCGGGGGGGGGGGGGGGGCGCGGGGGGGGGCGCGGGGGGGGGGGGGGGGGGGGGCGGTGTGCGCGGGGGGCGCGGGGGGCCCGGGGGGGGGGCGGCGGGGGGTGGTCACGGCATCAGGGTGGGGGCCTGCCGGCGTTCGGCGAGGCCGCGCCGCCGGATCTTGCCGAGTACATAGACGTTGCCGAGGTGCAGCACGCCGAGGACGAGCAGGACGACGCCGAGCTTCAGCGAGACCGTCTCGACCAGCTCCCTGACGTCGGCGACACCCCCGGAGTCCCTCAGATAGAGCGCGATGAAGCCGAGGTTGACCAGGTAGAAGCCGACCACCAGCAGATGGTTCACGGCCTCCGCGAGCTTCTCGTCCCCTCCGAGGACATCGGCCAGGAAGATCAGGCCGTTCCTGCTGAGCGTCCTCGCGACCCACATGGTGAGTCCGACGCTGACGGCTGTGTAGACCACGTACGCGACAACGGTGAGATCCATCCCCGCCCCCTCATTTGAACACGTTCGAAAACCTGACAGCTGGACTGTAGCGGCTTTTTTGAACACGTTCAATAAGCTTCCGATCGCGGCGAGGCGCCTCCACAGGCCGCCGTATTGCGCGTACGCCTGCTTACGGAGAGTGCCTCACCCGCTGCACACTGGCCGCATGGCATCCGCTTTCCTGGCCGAGGGCGCCCCCGTGCCGGTCGCCGCGACGGCTGTACGAGCCGAACTCACCCGAGGGGACGGCGCGTCGGGCGCTTCCGTCCCCGCGCCGGGTGTCCGGGTGGCCGCCCTCCTGCTCACGGAAGGGGGCGTGGTCGCGCGCGAGGAGGCGGGGACCTCGGCCGAGGTGGACCTGCGGACGCTGCCCGTGGACGTGGCACGCGTCCTGTTCCCGGTGCCGGCCGGGGGCCGCGCGCCCGGCCTGCGGCTGCGGCTGCTGCGCGCCGGGGACGCCGCCGAACTCGTCTCTCTCGCGCTCCCGCCCGACACGCGGTGCGGGGGCGGCGAACTCTTCCGCGCGGACGGCCGGTGGTGCTTCCGCGCCGCGCCGTCCGAGGAGCCGCCCGGCGCGGCGGCGGACGCTGCGGTGCCCGGTCCGCCGTCCGGGGCACGGGAGCCCCGGGTGCCCTCCCAGGGCCTGCCTCCCGCCGCGGAGAGCGACGGCGGGCTCCTGCCGCCCGCGGTCGCCCGCAGGCTCGCGCTGCGCCGGGAGCAGGTCGCCGTGAGCCTCGTGAAGTACGGTGCGGCCGGAGCGGACGTGCGCGTCGTCCTCGTCCTCGACGCGTCCGGTGCCATGGCCCTGCGGTACCTGGACGTCGCCGTCGCCGACATCGTCGAGCGCACGGCCGCCGTGGCCGCCGTACTCGCCGGCGGGCGCATGCCGGCGTGGACCTTCGCCTCCCATCCCGCGCGGCTGCCGGACTGCGTGCTCGACGCTCTGCCGGAGTGGTTGCGGCTCCATGTGCGGGCGGGGCAGCTGGCGTTCCTCGGCAGGCCCCGGCGGCGGGGGGGGGGGCTGCGCCCCGGCCAGATCGACATGCGCTCCGTCGGCGTGCACAACGAGGAGCACAAGGCCATCGCCGCGGTACGCGCGTACGTCAGGCAGGAGCCCGCGGCCGTGCCCACCCTCGTCGTCTTCGTCTCCGCCGGGGGCGTGCACCGCAACGCCGAGATAGAGCGCCAGTTGGCCGAGGGCGTGGACGAACCGGTGTTCTGGCAGTTCGTCGGGCTGGGCCGGGCGGCGGACTACGGCGTGCTGGCCCGTCTCGGCGCGCAGGACGGCGAACTCCCCGGCAACGCGGGCTTCTTCGCCGTGGACGACATCACCCGCACTTCCGACGCGGAGCTGTACGACCGCCTGCTGTGCGCCTTCCCCGCCTGGCTCGCCGCGGCCCGCCGCTCGGGCGTGGTCGACTGACGCGGACGGGCCCGCCGCCTCGCACGCGCACGACGCGGGGGCCGCGACGCAGCGTTACCCGGCTCCGGAGCCGCGACGCCGGAGCCGCGACGCCGGGGGCCCTGCCGGGCGCCGCCTCGCGGGCCCGGTCAGACGCTGATCGAGCGCGCGTAGCCGATCTGCCCCATCACGTGCTGGAACGTCATGGGACCCGTCGCGGGCACCATCGTCGCGTGGTGCTTGCCGCCGCTCGTCACCGTGACCTGGACGAAGCCCGTGGTGCTCTTCTCCTTCATCAGCAGGAACAGCAGCCCCAGGAAACAGAACACGAAGAACACGACCGCGAGCACGATCGCGTACGCCGGGATCTTCTCCTCGGTGCGCGACAGGTCCATCGCGTTCCACACCGCTCCGCGCAGCGGCAGCGTGCCGGAAGGCGTCACGATCGTACCGGTGTTGAGAACCGTTATGTCCCCTATCGACACCAGCGGCGAACCTCCCGCGAGCGCCGTAGGACCCTGCGCGCCCGGCCCTTCGGGCGCCCCGGGATACCCGGGACCGAACGGGGCCGGTCCGGCGCCCGGGTACCCGTACCCGGGCGGCTGTCCCGGCGGCGGGCCCCAGGGCCCTCCCGGCCCTCCCGGCGACCCGTAAGTCCCGGCGCCGCCCGGGTCTTTCGCGTACGGATTGGACTCACTCATGTCTCTTCCGCCTCCCCATGCGGTCCCCGCCGCGTGCTGCGCCCGACGGGTCCTGCTGCCGCGTCGGACAAGATCCTGGCACAGAAAAACGCCCGCCCCCGCGTGCGATGCACACGAGGACGGGCGGACTGCTCCCGCGGGCTTCCCCGGGATCAGAACCGGCGCGTGATCAGCGCCCGCTTGACCTCCTGGATCGCCTTCGTGACCTCGATGCCGCGCGGGCAGGCGTCCGTGCAGTTGAAGGTCGTACGGCAACGCCACACGCCGTCACGGTCGTTGAGGATCTCCAGGCGCTGCTCACCGGCCTCGTCGCGCGAGTCGAAGATGAAGCGGTGCGCGTTGACGATCGCCGCGGGGCCGAAGTACTGGCCGTCGTTCCAGAACACCGGGCAGGACGACGTGCACGCGGCGCACAGGATGCACTTGGTGGTGTCGTCGAACCGCTCGCGGTCCTCCGCGGACTGGTACCGCTCGCGCGTCGGCTCGTTGCCGGTGGTCACGAGGAACGGCATCACGTCGCGGTACGCCTGGAAGAACGGGTCCATGTCCACGACCAGGTCCTTCAGGACCGCCATGCCCTTTATGGCCTCGATCAGGATCGGCTTCGAGGCCGCGCCCGTCTTGTCCAGGGTGACGATGTCCTTGATCAGTGTCTTGCACGCGAGGCGGTTCTTGCCGTTGATCCGCATCGCGTCGGAGCCGCAGACGCCGTGGGCGCAGGAGCGCCGGAACGTCAGGGTGCCGTCGAGCTCCCACTTGATCTTGTGGAGCCCGTCGAGCACGCGCTCCTTCGGGTCGATGTCGAGCTGGAAGTCCTGCCAGGTCGACTCGTCCGAGACCTCCGGGTTGAAGCGGCGGACCCGGAAGGTAACGGTGAGCAGGTGGTCCGAGGCGGCGGCGTCCGCCTCCAGCCGGTCCATGGTCGGGGTAGCCATCAGTACTTACGCTCCATCGGCTGGTAGCGGGTCTGGACGACCGGCTTGTAGTCGAGCCGGATGGACTCGGTGCCGTCGTCGCCGACCTCGCGGTACGCCATCGTGTGGCGCATGAAGTTCACATCGTCGCGGTTGGGGAAGTCCTCGCGGTAGTGACCGCCGCGGGACTCCTTGCGGGCCAGCGCCGACACGGCCATGACCTCGGCCAGGTCGAGCAGGTTGCCCAGCTCGATGGCCTCCAGCAGGTCCGTGTTGAACCGCTTGCCCTTGTCCTGGATGGCCACGTGCTGGTAGCGCTCGCGCAGTTCGGAGATGCGCTCGACGGCCGTCTTGATGGTCTGCTCCGTACGGAAGACCATCACGTTGGCGTCCATGCACTCCTGGAGCTCGGTGCGCAGTGCGGAGACGCGCTCCTTGCCCGTGGAGGCGAGCAGCCGCTCGACCTGTCCGAGGACGAACGTCTCGGGGTTCTCCGGCAGTTCGACGAAGTCGTTCTGTGCCGCGTACTCCGCGGCGGCGATGCCGGAGCGGCGGCCGAAGACGTTGATGTCGAGCAGCGAGTTCGTGCCCAGGCGGTTGGCGCCGTGCACGGAGACGCAGGCGACCTCGCCGGCCGCGTACAGGCCCGGCACCACCGTGGTGTTGTCGATGAGGACTTCACCGGTCACGTTGGTGGGGATGCCGCCCATGGCGTAGTGCGCGGTCGGCTGGATCGGGATCGGGTCCGTGTAGGGCTCGATGCCGAGGTACGTACGCGCGAACTCGGTGATGTCGGGCAGCTTGGCGTCCAGCTGCTCCGGCGGCAGGTGCGTCAGGTCCAGGTACACGTGGTCGCCGGCCGGACCGCAGCCGCGGCCCTCGCGGATCTCCGTGTAGATGGAGCGCGAGACGACGTCGCGCGAGGCGAGGTCCTTCATGACGGGCGCGTACTTCTCCATGAAGCGCTCGCCGTCCTTGTTGCGCAGGATGCCGCCCTCACCGCGGGCGCCCTCCGTGAGCAGGATGCCCATGCGCCAGATGCCCGTCGGGTGGAACTGGAAGAACTCCATGTCCTCCAGCGGCAGGCCGCGCCGGTAGCAGGCCGCCTGGCCGTCACCGGTCAGGGTGTGCGCGTTGGAGGTGACCTTGAAGAACTTGCCGGTGCCGCCGGACGCGTAGATCACGGCCTTCGCCTGGAAGATGTGGATCTCGCCGGTCGCCAGCTCGTAGGCGACGACGCCCGCGGACTTCTTGACGCCGTCGACCTCGGCCATGATCTGGTCCAGGACGTAGAACTCGTTGAAGAACTCCACGCCCTCCTTGACGCAGTTCTGGTACAGCGTCTGGAGGATCATGTGGCCGGTGCGGTCGGCCGCGTAGCAGGAGCGGCGGACCGGCGCCTCGCCGTGGTTGCGGGAGTGCCCGCCGAACCGGCGCTGGTCGATGTTGCCCTCGGGCGTCCTGTTGAAGGGCAGGCCCATCTTCTCCAGGTCGAGGACGGCGTCGATGGCCTCCTTCGCGAGGATCTCGGCGGCGTCCTGGTCGACCAGGTAGTCGCCGCCCTTGATCGTGTCGAAGGTGTGCCATTCCCAGTTGTCGTCCTCCACGTTGGCGAGCGCGGCGGCCATGCCGCCCTGCGCCGCGCCGGTGTGGGACCTGGTCGGGTACAGCTTGGTCAGAACGGCCGTCCGGCTGCGCTTGGTGGACTCGATGGCCGCCCGCATCCCGGCGCCGCCGGCGCCGACGATGACGGTGTCGTACTTGTGGATCTTCATGGGTGTCGTCAGCCCCGGCTCTAGCGGATGTTCGGGTCGAAGGTGAAGATCACCAGCGTGCCCAGCAGGACGGTCCAGATGGTGGCCGCGTAGAGCAGGCCCTTCAGCCACATCCGGGTGGCGGGGCGCTCCGCGTAGTCGTTCACCACGGTGCGCAGGCCGTTGCAGCCGTGCAGCATGGCGAGCCACAGCATCGCGAGGTCCCAGATCTGCCAGAACGGGTTGGCCCAGCGGCCCGCCACGAAGGCAAAGCCGATCTTGGACACGCCGCCGTCCAGCACCAGCTGGATCAGCAGGTGGCCGAGGACCAGGACGACCAGGACCACGCCGGACAGCCGCATGAACAGCCAGGCGGCCATCTCGAAGTTGCCGCGGGTCGACTTGGGGGTCTTACGGGTGCGCGCGCGGGGCGGCTCGATGACGGGGGCCGGGTGGTCGACGTCGAAGAGGCTCGCGCCCTCGACCTCGCCGATCGCGGAGCCGGCCGCGGAGGTGGTGTCTGCGGACATGGGTCACTAGCTCCCGAACACTTGACGGAATGCGTGGCCGAGCACGGGGTACAGGGCGCCGATCATCAGCACCAGCCACAGGACCACCGCGGACCACAGCATCTGCTTCTGGTAGCGCGGCCCCTTGGACCAGAAGTCCACGGCGATCACGCGCAGGCCGTTCAGTGCGTGGAAGAGGATGGCGGCCACCAGGCCGTACTCAAGCACCGCGACGACAGGGTTCTTGTAGGTCGCTACGACGTGGTCGTAGGCCTCGGGGGAGACACGGACAAGAGCGGTGTCCAGCACGTGTACGAACAGGAAGAAGAAGATGAGGACACCGGTGACTCGGTGAGCCACCCACGACCACATGCCTTCCCGGCCGCGGTACAACGTTCCAGCCGGCACGGAAAAACCCTCCGGAAGCGGGGATCGGGGCCGGCCGCCATCTTCTACTTGGTCAAGCACAGTGGTGTCGGTCGCGCCCGGCCGGGTACGGTCCACCGGCCCCGGCCATGTTAGCGACGTGGTGTCGGTCCGCTCGCCCGGGGGTCGCCGGTGTGATCGAACCCGCGGTCAAACAGCCACGTACGGGCTACCGAAGCGGGGCGGATCGCCGGGTGTGCGGCATTTCGGGCGCCATGCCGGGTGCCGGGACGGCGCCGGGACGCTCCGGCGCGTCGCCCGAGCGGCCGTCGGCGGCTCCGCCGACCCGCGCCACCAGGGCGCCGAGCCGGGTGCGGCTGAGCCTGCGCAACTCCTCGGCCGCGACGACGCGCTCCTCCTCGGGGTCGTTGCCGAGCCGGGCCCGGATGCCCGCGAGCACCTGGTCGAGGTACTCCTCGGGGGCCCGCCCCTCCAGACTGATGACGAACGTGTGTCCGAAGCTTGCCTCGTACGCGGCGAACGCGGCGCGCAGGGCGGTCAGTGCGGCCGGCGGCACCGGGGGCGGCGCGGCCTGCGGGTCGCGCGCACGCCAGCCGGCCGCGGTCTCCGCCGCCAGCGCCTGGCCGAGGTCGGCGGGCGTCAGGTCGTAGGCGGCCTCGTCCGCGGCGGCGAGCAGCGCGGCGACATCGGGATACGGTCGGTGGGCGGCGATCCTGCGGGCCCAGCGGTCACTGCCGCAGCATCGAAGCAGGGCCTCGTGGACGGTGTCTGCGGGGGCGCCGTTGAAACGGCGCAGCCCTGGCTCCTCGCGGGACAGCGGAGGCTCCTTGTCGGCGGTGTGCGGTGGGAGACCGCGGGCGCTGGGCGCATGGGGGACTGCGGGAGAAGACGGCTCGGGACGGCGGAGGGTTGCGTGAGGCGGCCGGATCGAACGAGAAAGCCGCCGTGTCGTTCCGGCCGACGCTAGCGAGACGCGCGGCGGACGAGCACCGCGCAGACACTCTTTCACTCGTACGAAGAAGTTTCGACATGCGGCGTGGACGCCGGCGTGGCAGGTTCGCGTAAGGGCGGCACTCCGGGGCACCCGAGCGGCACCCCGCGTACGACCCGGCACCACACCGGCACCCAGCACCACCCGGCGGCATCAGGAGGACCAGGACCATGTGGCAACCGCGCAGCACATTCGGCGCGGCGACGGCGGCCGTGGCGGTCGGCGCGCTGACGCTCACCGCCTGCCAGAGCGGTTCCCCCTCGACGAAGAGCACCGGGTCCTCGCACGCCGAGTCCCGGGCCGCCTCGGCGACGACGCCTACGCCCACCCGCAGCTACCCGCTGTCGAGCGCGCCGCGGACCATCCCGTCCGTACGCCGGTTCACGGCCGCACACGGCCCCGGCTGGAAGCCCTCCCCGTCCGCCGGAGTCGTCGTGGCCGCGGGCGCGGCCGGACAGGGGCTCACCGACGAGGCGCAGCTCATCGCGAAGGAGCTGAAGATCCGCTACCGGGGCACCGCGGCGGCCCGCGCCGGCGATGTGTCACTGGCGATCGGCGGGAGCGGCCCCGCCGAGTCGTACACCCTGACCACCAGCGGCGACCGCGTCGTGATCAAGGCGCCCTCCCAGGCGGGCGTCTTCTACGGCACCCGGACGCTCAAGCAGTCCGTACGCGCCGACGGCGACATGCCCGAGGGCGTGGTGCACGACCAGCCGGCCAAGCCGCAGCGCGGCCTCAACCTCGACATCGCCCGCAAGTTCTACCCGGCGAGTTGGATCGAGGCCCGGCTGCGCGAGATGGCCGACCTCAAGCTCAACGAGCTGGGGCTGCACTTCTCCGACGACCAGGGCTTCCGCATCGCGTCGACCAGCCACCCCGAGATCGTCTCCAAGGACCATCTGACGATCGCGCAGACCAAGCAGATCATCGCCCTCGCGAACCGGCTGCACATCACGATCGTCCCCGAGATCGACTCGCCGGGACACCTCGGCGCCGTCATCGCCAAGCACCCGGGCATCCAGCTGCGCAACGCGTCGGGCACCACGTACCAGGGCGCCGTCGACATCTCGAACCCGGAGTCCGCGAAGATCGTCGACCAGCTGCTGACGGAGTACGCCAAGCTGTTCCCCGGCCCGTACTGGCACATCGGCGGCGACGAGTACCTGGCGCTCACCGCCGCGGACCCGCAGACGAAGTTCCCGCAGCTGGCCGCCGCCGCACGCAAGAAGTACGGGTCGAAGGCCACGGTCCAGGACCTCGCCACCGACTGGATCAACGCGCGGGCCGCCCTGGTCGAGAAGCTCGGCAAGAAGCCGAGGGTGTGGAACGACGGAGTCTTCCCCGACGGTCTCGCCAAGCCGTCCAAGAACCTCCAGATCGAGTACTGGACCGGCAAGGAGGCCGGGAAGATCCCGCCGGAGACGTACCTGAAGGCGGGGTGGAAGATGATGAACCTCAACGACGAGTACCTCTACTACGTCCTCGGCCAGCCCAACGGCTTCACCTATCCGACCGGGCAGCGCATTTACCAGGACTGGAGCCCGCTCGTGATCCGCGGCACCTCCCCCGTACCGCAGAAGTACGACAGCCAGATCCTGGGCGCCAGGTTCGCGGTCTGGGGCGACATCCCGAACGCCCAGACGACGGCGCAGGTCGCGGCGGGGATCAGGATGCCGCTCAACGCCCTGGCGCAGCGGCTGTGGGTGCCGGGCAAACCCGCCCTGGGCTGGGGGCAGTTCATGGCGCTCGCCGACCGGATCGACGGGTCCGCCGGGTCGGTGGTGACCCCCGCGCCCAGCACCTCGGCGCCGGCCGCCTCGCCGTCCACGTCCCCGGCCCGGCCGACGACGCCCCCGGAGTCGTAGGAGACGCCGGGACGTTGCGGGGCCGGGGGCAAGCCGGTCCTGAATGGTCCTGAACGACAGCGCGTGCCGGGCGAGCGGCCCGCCCGGCACGCGCGTCGCCCGGCGCCGTCAGTGGTCCTGGGAGACCGGCTTGAAGACCGGGGTGACCTCCAGACGGCCGGTGTCCTTGTCGCTCACCGGCAGGCTGAAGTCGACCGGGGCGGTGACGGGGTGCGTCTCGTTCGGCGGGGTGATCACGAGCGCGCTGACGCGGACCCCGGAGCCGCCGGTGTTGTTGAGCGGGTAGACGACGTTGGCGGTGGCCGTCTTCCCCGCCCGGAGCGTGAACGGGACCCCGGCCTCCTGCTTGTCGCGGTCCACCGACTCCGTGCCGTAGTTGGTCTTCAGGTCGACGCCGGGGAACCCGGCCACGCGGCAGTCGCCGCCGGTGTTCGTGAACGTGATGAGGACCGAGCCCACGCCGGGGGCGGCGCCCGGGGCGTCCTTGCCCTGGTCCTTCGCCGCGATGCGCAGGTTCGAGGTGCGGCACATCGACGACGTCGAGGAGGCGTTCGAGCCGCTCGCCCCGTTCCCCGACGACGTCCCGCCGGAGGAGGCGGACGTCCCGCCGGACGCATCGGACGACGGCGTGCCGGCGGGCGCGGACGACGTATCGCCGAGCGGAGACGAGGACGGCGCCGACGTGGAGGGCGAACTGTCGGACGTACCGCATGCGGTGGCACTGGCGCCGAGCGCGACGGCGGCCAGCACAGCAGCGGTGCAACGAACGGCCTTGTTCAGCCTGGCGGTCATGGGTTCCCCTTCTCCAGCACCGGATTCCAGCTTCGGCGCCCACCGTGTCGAGTGCGTCTTGCGGGAGGTAAGACGCACTCCCGTGGGAAGGGAGTTCGCGGAATCGAGTCCGGAACCTGTAACAGCCGTCCGCCCCGTCGGCCGCCTATTGACTGATCCAGTCACTGGCCAGGTGTCCCTGCCTGCTCCTGGCCACTGTTGGTCACGCGTTGGTCATGCGACTCGACGCCGGCTCGCTCCAGGAACAGCACCGGGCGTTCTCGGGTCCGCCGCCTGACCGCCACGATGGTTCCCAGTG
The DNA here is from genome assembly GCF_020176795.1 of Streptomyces sp. 8L. GTDB lineage: Bacteria > Actinomycetota > Actinomycetes > Streptomycetales > Streptomycetaceae > Streptomyces. The sequence continues at coordinate 11,210 of NZ_JAIUKE010000098.1, read as the reverse complement.
CGACGCTTTTCGTCGAAGTAGACTTAGACAAGAAGCGTCGTACTCGAGCTGTGGAGGGTGAGTGGAGAAGAGACTGCCGGCCAAGCCGGACGATGTGGTCGACCGGGACCGGGAGTGGGATCTGCTCGCGGAGTTCCTCAACGATGCGGACCCGGCGATGCGGCTCGGCATTGTGTCGGGGCGGCGGCGGCACGGGAAGTCGTACCTTCTGCAAGCTCTGTCCGAGCAGGTCGACGGTCTGTACGTCACGGCGGTCCGGGAAGAGGGGCGGCTGCCCGCGATCCAACGGTTCAGTGACGCGGTTGCCACGCACGCCGGACTGAGGCCGGGCAGCCTGCGCCTGACCGACTGGCGTGACGTGTTGTCCAATGCCCTTGATGTGACGTCACGCTCGAAACGTCCGCTCCTGGTGATCGACGAGTTCCCCTATCTCCTCCAGCACTCGCCCGAGATCCCGGGACTGCTTCAGCAGCTTTACGACGAACGCCAGCGCGGCGCCCGGCGCGGTGCAGGGCCGGGGCCGCGGCTGATCCTGTGCGGCTCGGCGATGAGCGTCATGCACGAACTGCTCTCGGGAACCAAGCCGCTGCGGGGACGCGCCGTGATCGATCTGCGGCTGGGCCCCTTCGACTACCGTGTCAGCCGGGACTTCTGGCAGATCACCGATCCGCTGACCGCGCTCAAGGTGCACGCGGTCCTCGGCGGGGCACCCGGCTACCGACCGGTGGCCGGCCGTCCGCATCCGGACGACGGCTTCGACACGTGGCTCACTCGAACACTCCTCGATCCGGGCCGAGCGGTGTATTCGCGCACCGAGACCGAGTATCTGCTGCGCGAGGACCCGAGGATCACGCAGCACACCCTGTACTACGACATCCTCACCGCGATCGCGAACGGCGCCACCACGCCCAGCAAGATCGGTGCCGCCCTGGAGCGGCCGCGCAATGCCGTCGCTCACCCCCTGGGCGTGCTGGAGTCCACCGGCTACATCCGCCGGGAACAGGACATCCTCCGCTCCAAACACCCCGTGATCACCCTTGCAGACCCCGTCATCCGCTTCAACCAGCTCATCACCCTTCCTCAGGTCGCCGCCGTGGAACAGGGCTTCGCCGAGCAGGTCTGGCAGCAGGCCGCCCCGACCTTCAACTCCAAAATCCTCGGGCCGCACTTCGAGGATCTGGCCCGGGATTTCACTCGACGCTACGCGTACACCTTGCTTCCCGGTGGGCTTCCCGGGCCGGTCGGCACCACCGAGGTTGCCGACCAGGCCGCCCGGACCAAGCATGAGATCGATGTCATCGCGTTGGCGGCGGGCGAGCGCCCACAGGCACCTCGAGCGAGGATCGCGCTACTGGGCGAAGCCAAGGCGACCGCCGCTCGCCGCGGGACCGGCGACCTGGAACGACTGGAACGCATCCGCGGCCTGCTCGCAGAGCAGGGGCACGACACCGCTGCCACCACTCTGGCCCTGTACTCCCTGCACGGCTTCTATCCCGACCTGGTCGACCTGGCCAATCGCCGTGACGACCTCCTTCTGGTCGATCTGCCCGCTCTCTACGGCAGTTGACCCGGCCGGCCAACGCTCCTGTCGAGGATCGCCGAGCCTTGGCGGCACAGTGGGATGTCGGCCTACACGTTCGGCCGGTTGGCCACGCGCTGGCCACGCTGGTCACGGAGCCTGTGTATCGCCGCAGGCCGGAGCGCTGAAACCGAAACGGCGGCCGGGGCCGCCCCCCCCCCCCGGGGGGGCCCCCGCCCCCGCCTTGCGAAGCCGCAGAGCGACCCCGTCACTCTTCTCAGCGCCGCCCGTGCCATTTCTGTCACACAGTGGCCCGAAGTACCGTGTTGCGAGTTGTATACAGGTCATGGACGCGGGGCACGAAAAGGCCGTAGCGTGCAAATCGCGTGGGGTGGCGCGGCAATGACCAGCTGCGGATCAGGACGGGTTGTGGGTTGTGCTGGGGGATGACGCGGAGCTGACCGCCGCGGTGCACGCGGCACGCGGTGGGGACGAAGACGCCTTCCGCACCGTGTACCGCGCCGTGCACCCGCGGCTGCTCGGCTATGTCAGGACACTGGTCGGCGACTTCGACGCCGAGGACGTCACGTCCGAGGGCTGGCTGCAGATCGCACGCGACCTCGACACGTTCGAGGGCGACGCCGACCGGTTCCGCGGCTGGGCCGCCCGGATAGCGCGCAACCGCGCCCTCGACCACATACGCATGCGGGGCAGGCGCCCGGCCATCGGCGGCGACGAGAGCGAGCTGACCGGCACGCCCGGCGACTCGGACACCGCGGACGAGGCCCTGGAGGCGCTCTCCACCGGCCGCACGCTCGCGTTCATCGCCCAGCTGCCCCAGGACCAGGCCGAGGCCGTGGTACTGCGGGTCGTGGTCGGGCTGGACGCGAAGACGGCGGCCGAGACGCTCGGCAAGCGCCCCGGGGCCGTCCGCACCGCGGCGCACCGCGGCCTGAAGAAACTCGCGGAACTGATCGAGACCGCGCAGGCCGCTGAAAACGCTTACCGCGCGGAGCCGGGACAGGGCGCCGGTCCCGCGCCGGGCGATCCTCGCGGCCGCGCAGGTCGGGGCGGGGCGCTCGGCGGTGTACCGCTGCAACGCGCCCCCCTGTCGGGAATCCCTGCTTCCGTAGGTGTGACGCATTCGCGCCCGCGGACGCAGAAGGACATGTGATGGCCGACGAGCGTGACCAGTGGCTCGACAAGGACACCGCGGAGAGACTGCTGCGGGGGGACTCCGTCGAGAGCCTGGACGCCTACGCCGGCGCGGAGGCGGCGCGGGTCGCCTCGGCCCTGCGTGATCTCGCTCTCATCGCACACGCAAACGAGCCGGACGGCCCCGAGCGGCCCCGCGACGGGGCCGGGAGCCCCGGCACGACCGGTCCTACGCCCGGCGAGACGGCGGCCGTGGCCGCGTTCCGCAGGGCACGGCAGGACCGGACAAGCGCTCACACGGGACGGGCGCCGCGGACCGAGGGAACGCGCCTGGACGGCAGCCGTACGGGAAGCCCCCGCGCAGAGAGCCCCCGTACGGAGAGCGGCTGGAGGGACGGCGGTTGGAGCGACGGCGGTCGCAGGGACGGCGGTTGGAGCGACGGTAGCCGTCGGGACGGCGGTTGGAGCGACGGCAGTCGCAGCAACAGCGGTCGTACGGCCGGCGTTTCCGCGCACGGCGTCCGCGGCGGGGACGCCGATCGCGGTGGAGAGGACACGCTCGCTCCCGTACGGATCGCCCCGGTGCCCGCCACCGAGGCCCGCGCGCGGTGGTGCGCGTTCGGCCGGGCGCTGACCGGCGGTCAAGGACGGCCGCGCGGCGGCGGCCTCGCCGCGGTCTTCGTCGGCTGCGTCCTCGGCAGCGCCGCCCTCGCCGTCGGCTCCGGAGCGCTCTTCGCGCCCGCGTCGACCGACAGCCACGAGACGCCACCGCCCGCCGTGTCCCCCACCGAGGGGCCGGCGCCCTCGGCCTCGGGCGGGAACCCGTACGTCACCCGGGCACCGGGCGGACCGCTCCCCGGCGGCGCGGGCGCCGGCCCCTGGGAGAGCGTCGGCAAGCAGATGCTCTCGCTCGGCGGCACCGGCGTCGCGGACAGCACCAGGACCCCGGGACCCTCCGCCTCCGCGCCCCGCGGCGGGCACTCCGTCTCGCCGGGCGCGAGCACTCCTGCCGCCCGGTACGCGGCGGCCGTCGACGCCTGCCAGGCGCTGCGGGACGGCACGATCGACCACCGCCACCGGGCCATGCTCGTCCGCCTTGCGAAGGGCGAGCACGGCGCCGCCGTGTTCTGCGCCCACCTCCTCGCGGGGCTGCCCGAGCAGTCCGACGGCGATTCCGCGAGCCCGCGTCCGAGCGGAAGCGGAGGCTTCGGCGTATACGACCCCGGCGGCTCGTCGGCGTCCAACTCCCCCTGGCCCGCGACCTCCCCGCCGGACGACGGGTCGAGCACCGTGGGGCCGAACGGACAGCACAGTGTCCCGCCGTCGGAGCCGGCGGACGGTACATCGAGCGCACCCGAGGACGGGACGTCCGGTGCGCCCGCGCCCGGCGGGACGGAATCGGGCGGAGCGGTGCCGCCCGGCGCCTCGCCCTCCGCGTCACCGGACGCGGCGTCCGCGAACTGATCTCCGGCCGCCTCGCCGGGCGCGTCGCGGCAGGCCCGCACCGGGCGGCCGCCCGCCGCGTACGCCCGTCGCGCAAAAGGGTGTGACATTTTTTCGAGCCGTGGCGCAGTAATGAGTGAGCCGACTGGTCATCGGCAGCGCACAGAGCCGGGGGTTCCCCCCGTACCTTCGGCTCGGCGCACAGGCGCGGGCGGGACACGTTCCCCCGGTCCCGTCCGCGCCGTCCCTCTTTCTCCTTCCCCGCTCCCTCCCGCGTCCCGACGTGCCGGGAACCCCGCCCGCGCTGTGAGCAAGGTCCCAGCGTGTGGCCCTCCACCGGGCGCATCCGCGCCGCTACAGTCCGCCGCAAGGACGCTGACGACCTGGGCACCATCCGGCGCCGGCGCGGTGTCCCCGCCGCCGTCCGCAGCAGGTGGGCGCCCGGCCCACACGAGCTTCCAGGAGGCAACGACCATGGCGCGCGAGCCCGGCCGCGAACGACTGACCGAGAGCGGATTCCCCGTGGCGCCGGTCTACGGGCCGGGCGATCTGGACGACGCGTGGGACCCGGCCGAGAAGCTGGGCGAGCCCGGCTCGTACCCGTACACGCGCGGTGTGTACCCGACGATGTACACCGGACGGCCCTGGACGATGCGGCAGTACGCCGGCTTCGGCACGGCCACCGAGTCCAATGCGCGCTACAAGCAGCTCATCGCCAACGGCACGATGGGGCTGTCCGTCGCCTTCGACCTGCCCACGCAGATGGGCCACGACAGCGACGCGCCCATCGCGGCGGGCGAGGTCGGCAAGGTCGGCGTCGCCATCGACTCCATCGACGACATGCGGGTGCTGTTCGGCGACATCCCGCTGGACAAGGTCTCCACGTCGATGACCATCAACGCGCCCGCCGCGCTGCTGCTGCTGATGTACCAACTCGTCGCGGAGGAGCAGGGCGTACCGGCGGACAAGCTCACCGGCACGATCCAGAACGACGTGCTGAAGGAGTACATCGCGCGCGGCACGTACATCTTCCCGCCGAAGCCGTCGCTGCGGCTGATCGCCGACATCTTCAAGTACTGCAAGGCGGAGATCCCGCGCTGGAACACCATCTCGATCTCCGGTTACCACATGGCGGAGGCCGGCGCCTCGCCCGCGCAGGAGATCGCGTTCACGCTCGCCGACGGCATCGAGTACGTACGGACCGCCGTCGCGGCCGGGATGGACGTGGACGACTTCGCGCCCCGCCTGTCCTTCTTCTTCGTCGCCCGTACGACGATCCTCGAAGAGGTCGCCAAGTTCCGTGCCGCGCGCCGGATCTGGGCCCGGGTGATGCGCGACGAGTTCGGCGCGAAGAACCCCAAGTCGCTGATGCTGCGCTTCCACACGCAGACCGCGGGCGTCCAACTCACCGCGCAGCAGCCGGAGATCAACCTCGTACGGGTCGCGGTGCAGGGCCTCGCGGCCGTCCTCGGCGGCACGCAGTCGCTGCACACCAACTCGTTCGACGAGGCGATCGCCCTGCCCACGGACAAGTCCGCCCGCCTGGCGCTGCGTACGCAGCAGGTCCTCGCGTACGAGACGGATGTCACCGCCACCGTCGACCCGTTCGCGGGCAGTTACGTCGTCGAGAAGCTGACGGACGAGGTGGAGGCGGCGGCGCTCGCGCTGATGGAGCGCGTCGAGGACCTGGGCGGCGCGGTCGACGCGATCGAACACGGCTTCCAGAAGAACGAGATCGAGCGCAGCGCGTACACGATCGCGCAGGAGACGGACAGCGGCGAGCGCGTCGTCGTCGGCGTCAACCGCTACCAGCTGGACACGGAAGAGCCGTACGAGCCGCTGCGCGTCGACCCCGCCATCGAGGCCCAGCAGGCCGCCCGCCTCGCCGCGCTGCGCGCGGAACGCGACCAGGAGGCCGTCGACGCGGCCCTGTCCGACCTGCGCAAGGCGGCGAGCGGTGAGGACAACGTCCTCTACCCGATGAAGGCGGCACTGGCCGCCCGCGCCACGGTCGGCGAGGTCTGCGACGCGCTGCGCGAGATCTGGGGCACGTACGTACCGGCGAACGTGTTCTGACGTTCTGTCGTTCTGAGGGTGCGGAGGCGGTCACGCCCGGGCGGCAACCCTGGGCGCGAGCAGGTCGAGCGCCTCTTCCCAGTGGAAGCGGTCCGCCCCGCCGCCTGCCTTGGGCCGGTGGGGCTCGTAGGAGCCGATGAGGACGCCCATCGCGCGCAGCTTCCGCAGGCTCTCGGCGTACGCGGGGTGGGCCGCCTGAGCGGAGTTCACGTAGGGCAGAGCCCACCGGGCGAGTTCGTGTTCTGTTGGAGGGATTGCCTCGCGTCACCTCATTCGGTGCCCGAGGTGTCCTGTCAGCAGGTCAGCGAAGGCGGGTAGGCCGGCCTTCGTGAGTCGGGCGATGGCATCAGCGAGGGTGACTGGCGGGTTGCGCTTCTCTCCGACAAGTCTGACCACCGTCTCCGCGACCTCGTGCGGTAACTCCTTGTACAGCTCGCACAAGTACGAATCCGGGTCGATCACCCGCACTCCGCGCTCGGCCAAATCGCCGGCGGGGAAGTCGGCAACGTTCCACGTGATCAGGGCGCCGGCACCGGCCGCCACCGCTGCCGCCGAGTGATGCCGGTCGTCGGGGTCATCACCCGGCATTTCATCCACGAGGTGCCCGTATACCGCGGTCTCGATCTCGCAGTCGGGGAAGAAACGCCGGACGGCTTGGACAACCGCGGCAGCCGACTCCGCCGAACGCTTTCCCTCCCGGACGATTACCCGCTCCCACTCCGCGAGCAGCCGTTCGGACCACACGATCTCGTGGATGGCATCCTCGGTGAGGGCCAGCATCACGTCCATGACCGAGAACGGAAACAGGACGTTGGTGTCCACGAAGACCCGCGCTGCCACGCTCCCCCTCTTTCTTCGTTTCGACGGCTACTCGTGCCACGCGGATCATGAGGCCGGATCGACGCCCTCCAGGGCATCTTCGATTTGGCGCCGGCCCTCCCGGCGTCGTGCGCGTTGCTGCTGGAACATCAACACGTCCACAAGGCGGACCACCCGGTGGCTACTGCCCGGCAGGTTCTTCGAAGGGATGTCGCCGGCATCGAGCAAGCGTGCGACGAACGGCCTGGACAGACCCAGAAGCTCGGCGGTCTCAGCGGGCGACAGCAGCGTCTCGGACGCCAAGACCGTCACCGCGTGCCCACGGGCAAGCTCACCGGCCGAGGTCAGAAGCAGGCGGACCAACTCCCCCGGCAGTACGAGCTCGCTGCCGTCCCGGGTGCGCACCAACACCTCGACCGCCTCCGGCGCCATCCGGGCAGTCGCCGCGAGCGCACCTTGGTGCAAGGGATTCGGCTCCACCTTCTCGGCACGGGCAAGAACGCTGGAACGAGCCATGGCCGCCTCCGATCGCTGACCCCGCCTACGCGTCATCTGTAATAACTGTAACTTGGGGAGGTGGTGCGAGCAACCCCGGAGGAGACGGGGTACGCCGCGTTCCGCCTGCACTCCGGCCCGTCCCGCCTCACCCCCGTGACGGAGCCCCGCCCGCCGCAGCCCTACGCCGGGGTCACCAGCCGGTGGACGTCCTTTGCCGCGCTTGTCACCCCCGAGAGGAAGCCCTGGGCGCGGGGGGATGCGTTGGCCTTGAGCCACTCCGGGGCGATGTCGCAGACCGCGACCTTCACGCCGGTGTCCGCGAGGGCCAGGGGGAGGGTGTGGACGACCGTGGAGGGGAAGCTGAGGATCGTGCGGCTCGTGGGGCCTCTGCGGGCGATGACCTCCAGGGGGAGGTCGGGGCGGACGATCTCCAGGCCGGTCGCCGCGTGCAGCGCGTGCAGTTTGTCGGCGTTCTCGCGGCGGTGCGCGAAGTAGCGGATGGCGTGGTGCTCGCGGGCCAGCGACGTGACGGCCTCGGTGTACTGCGCCACGTCCACGACGCCCGTCTCCACGAGCGACGTGCCGACCAGGTCGGCGCCGTCGAGGAGCTTCGGCGGGCCGAACGTGGCGCGGGTCCACTCGAAGCGGTTCTCCGTCACGTCGATGCCCTCGGGCACCTCCTGCACGGGCATGGAGGTGAAGACCTCCACGGAGCGGGCGGCCGTGGGGGTGAGGCGGCGGCGGGCCGCCGCCGTGACGGGGGCGAGGACGAGTTCACGGGGCCCGCGCGGGCCGCCGCGCCGGTGCCAGCGCACCAGGCGTCCGCCGCGCGCGAGCTGGCCGAGGAACTCCATCGTCGCCGTACCGTCGTCGACGACGGTCAGCCGCTTTCCGCGGGCCATCGTCAGCAGCAGCTGCACGTACCGGGAGAACGGGTCGCCGATCACGATCCGCCCCGCCCGGTGCAGCAGCGGTGCCAGCTGGCGCACCGTCTTGAGCGGGGCCCCCGCGCCGGACCTGGCCTCCTGCCAGCGCACCGTGCAGCCCTCGTCGCGGGCCAGCTCGGCCATCCTGCGGAGCTGGCCGCGCGACATCGGGTCGGTGGGGGAGAGCACGACGACGGTCAGGTCGTCGTCCGCCCCACCCGTCCTCGCCCACTCCAGCACGTTCAGCAGCTGGACCGGGCTCTCCACGAACGCGATCGCCCGTCGGGCGCGCAGCTCGCGGCGGCGCGGGGCTCGTTCCCCGCTCGGACTCGGCATGGCCCGCCCGCTCAGGCCTTCGCCGACTCGGCCTCGGCCACGACGCCCGCGACGCGGCGGAGCTTCTTCATCGGGCCGAGCTCGGACTCGTAGACCTTCTTCACGCCGTCACCGAGGGACGCCTCGATGGTGCGGATGTCGCGGACCAGCCGCTGAAGGCCCCCCGGCTCGACGGAGGCGGCCTGGTCGGAGCCCCACATCGCGCGGTCCAGGGTGATGTGGCGCTCCACGAAGGTGGCGCCGAGGGCGACCGCGGCGAGCGTGGTCTGCAGGCCCGTCTCGTGGCCGCTGTAGCCGATCGGCACGTTCGGGAACTCGTTCTGGAGGGTGTTGATGACCCGCAGGTTGAGCTCCTCGGCCTTCGCCGGGTACGTCGAGGTGGCGTGGCAGAGCAGGATGTTCTCGCTGCCGAGCACCTCGACGGCGTGCCGGATCTGCTTCGGCGTCGACATGCCCGTCGAGAGGATGACCGTACGGCCGGTGGCGCGCAGCGTGCGCAGCAGCTCGTCGTCCGTGAGGGACGCGGAGGCGACCTTGTGCGCCGGGATGGAGTCGAACTTCTCCAGGAACGCGACCGCCTCGGTGTCCCACGGGGACGCGAACCAGGCGATGCCCTTCTCCTTGCAGTGCTCGTCGATGGCGCGGTACTCGTCCTCGCCGAACTCCACACGGTGGCGGTAGTCGATGTACTTCATCCGGCCCCAGGGGGTGTCGCGCTCGATGTCCCACTGGTCGCGCGGGGTGCAGATCTCCGGGGTGCGCTTCTGGAACTTGACGGCGTCGCAGCCGGCCTCGGCGGCGACGTCGATCAGCGCGATCGCGTTGTCGAGCTCGCCGTTGTGGTTGATCCCGATCTCACCCGTGACATAGACGGGACGACCGGGTCCTGCCGTGCGCGAACCCAGCGTGCGCAGGCGGGAAGAGGCGTCGGTGTTCATGAACTGTCCTTAGTTCTCGGCATGGGTGGGGGGCAGGTGAGGCGTGGGGATGTGCAACCCCGGGCCGAGCAGCCAGCCGGCGATCTCGCGGATCGCCCCCTCGCCGCCCGGGGTCGTGGTGACGGCGCGCGCCGCGGCGCGGACGGCGTCATGGGCGCTCGCGACGGCCACGGGCCAGCCGACGAGGCCGAAGCACGGGAGGTCGTTGACGTCGTTGCCGACGTACAGCACGCGTTCCGGCGTGACCCCGTGCTCGTCGCACCATTGCTTCAGTGCGAGATCCTTGCGGTCGATGCCGTGCAGCACCGGCACCTTGAGCTTCGCGGCGCGGGCCGCGACGACCGGGTTCTGCTCCGTGGAGAGCACCAGCAGCCGCAGGCCCGCGCGGCGCAGCGCGGCCACGCCGAGACCGTCGCCGCGGTGCACCGCGACCATCTCGCGGCCCTCGGAGTCGACATAGACCTTGTCGTCGGTCTGCGTGCCGTCGAAGTCGAGGACGACCGCGTCGATGTCGTCGTGGGAGGGCAGCACCGCCGGGTCGAGCAGCGGGGCGAGCGCGCGGGCGCGGGCGAGGTCGTGCGGGTCGTCGATCTCCAGGACCCGCGCCGCGCCGGTCTCCACCAGCTTCGTACGGCCGAAGAAGCGGTGGCCCACCTCGCGGAAGCCGTCGGCGCGCATCGCGTACGCGGCGCCCGTCTCCAGGTACTCCTGGGGCCGGTCCTGGCGGCGCGGCCGGTTGGACTTGTCGTGGTTGACGCCGTAGCCGTCGGCCTCGGCGCTGCTCGCGCCGCCCTCGCGCCAGATGAAGCCGTGCGTCGGGGCGACCGTCAATGCCGTGTCGGCGCCCTCGTCGGTGATCGCCCCGGCCACGCCGTCCATGTCGGCGGCGGTGATGAAGGGGCTGGTGCACTGCACGAGCAGCACCACGTCGACGGTGACGCCGCGCATCGCCTCGAACCCGTCCATCGCGTGCCGCACGGCCGCCTCGCTGGTCGCCGTGTCCCCGGCGATCGCGGCGGGCCGCAGGACGATCTCGGCGCCCGCGGCGCGGGCCGCGTCGGCGATCGCCGGGTCGTCCGTGGACACGACCACGTCGGTGACCTTGCGGGACGCGCGGCACGCCCGTACGGCCCGTACCACCAGGGGTACGCCGCCGACCTGTGCGAGGTTCTTCGCGGGTACGCCCTTCGATCCCCCGCGGGCGGGGATCACGGCGAGGACGGTCATGTCTGCTCCGTGGGTTCGTGGGTTGCGGCCGGCTTCGTTCACAGCTCGCCCATCCGGCGGATGACGGGCGCGACGCGCTGCACGCCGTGGCGGTAGGCGCCCCGCGCCGCGCCGCGCACGGCCTGGCGCACGGCCCTGCGCATCCCGGACACGTCGCGGACCGGGCCCCCGGCGCCGGAGGCCAGCGGCGTGCCGTCCGGCGCCAGGTGATGCCTGGCGAGCAGCTGCGGCAGATAGCCGGGGGCCGTGGTGCGGGTGTAGTAGGGGGTGGGC
>NZ_JAIUKE010000097.1 GCF_020176795.1 Streptomyces sp. 8L | reverse complement strand
TGGGCGGGGGGGGCGGGGGGGGGGCCGGGGGGGGCCCCCGGGGGGGCGGGGGCCCCCCCGGGGGGCGGGGGCGGGGGGGGCGCCCCCCGCCCCCCGGCGGGGGGCCCGGCGGGGGGCCTCCGTGGCACCGGTCAGCACCGTCGTAGGCCCGGAACGCGGCAGTTTTCCGAGGCGACCTGGGCCGCCGGGGCGGCGGTCACTGGGCAGGCATGCCGTTCGCCGCTTCCCCTGGGCCCCCAGGGCCGACCGGGAGGCTCCGAAAGGCGATATATTTACTAGGTCTACTTTTCGGCGGGAAGGATGGCTGAGTGATCGTGGGGCGAACGTCGATCCGCGGCCGTCAGCAGCCAACGGTGCCCCTGTGGCGCCCCTGCCCGGCCGCTCGCGCAGGGTGGGCGGCCCGGACCGGGTGCCAGACTGTCGTATTGCCCTGAGATCCCAGAGACATGTGAGGTATTCCGACCATGACCACCGCGACTCTTCTGGACGGCAAGGCCGCAGCAGCCGAGATCAAGAGCGAACTGGCCGGTCGCGTCGAGGCCCTGAAGCGTCGCGGGACAGCTCCGGGTCTCGGCACGATCCTCGTGGGTGACGACCCCGCCAGCTCCACCTACGTCCGTGGCAAGCACCGCGACTGCGCCCAGGTCGGGATCGCCTCGATCCGCGTCGAGCTGCCGGAGTCGGCCTCGCAGGAGGACGTCGAGGCGGCCGTTGTACGGCTGAACGAAGACCCGGCGTGCACCGGCTTCATCGTCCAGCTGCCACTGCCCGCCCACATCGACACGCACGCCGTGCTCGAACTCATCGACCCTGCGAAGGACGCCGACGGGCTCCACCCCGCCAACCTCGGGCGGCTGGTGCTGGGCATTCCGGCCGCACTCCCGTGCACCCCGCGCGGCATCATCGATCTGCTGCGCCGCAACCAAGTCCCGATCACCGGGCGGCAGTTCTGCGTGATCGGCTGCGGAATCACCGTGGGCCGGCCGCTCGGCCTGATGCTGACACGCAGCACCGAGCACGCCACCGTCACGCTGTGCCACGAGGCCACACAGGACGTCGCGGCACACACCCGGGTCGCCGATGTGGTGGTGGCCGCGGCCGGGGTGGCCCATCTGGTCAGGCCGGACTGGATCAAGCCTGGGGCCACCGTGCTTTCTGTGGGCCTGACCCGGACCGTGGAGGGCGTTCTGGGCGACGTCCACCCCGATGTGGCCCAGGTCGCGGGAACCATGTCCCCGCCGGTCGGCGGCGTCGGCCCGATGACCCGGGCCATGCTCCTGACCAACCTCGTAGAAGCGGCGGAGCGCGACTGACGGGGAGCGCCGCCCCACCTGCTCCTACCTCTCCCAGCAGCGCATACTCCGCTGCGTAGCCACTCGGACGCGCAGTGGTGTCATTCGCCCCGAGGATGCGGTCCGCGCCCGGACACAGTGCCTTGGTGTCGGGGTGAACGCGCCGTGAACGGGCTGCCGGCCGGGGCAGGGGAGTGGCACGCGAGGCGCGCGGGCCGGGCGCGCTCGTCGCCGTGCTCGGACGGGACGGGGATGGTGGCGGGGGCCACGGGTCACGTCGTGGCCGTGGAGCGTACGAGGTCCGGCCGGTCGCGTGAATTCGGGTCGGCGCCCCCGTGCGGCGGCGGGGGAGTGGCCTGCTTCCGACCGCGGGGGCCCCCCCCCCCCCCGGGGGGGGGGGTTGGGGGGGGGGGGGGGGGCCCACCCCCCCCGCCCCCCCCCCCCCCCCCCCCCCCCCCCCCCAACCCCCCGCGGGGGGGACCCCGGGGGGGGCGCGCCCGGCGCGCGGCCGGGCTGCTGTCCGCGGCCCCCCGGCGGGGGGGGGGGGGGGGGGCGCGGGCGCCCCCCCCCGCCGCCCCCCCCCCCCCCCCCCGGCCCCCCCCCCCCCCGGCGTGACTGCGCGAACAGGCCCAGGGCCGCCCCGACAGCCGCGGAGCCCGCGCGATACCGCCGGGACGGTGACCGCGCGGGCTGCGAGGCCTCGCCGCGTGGGGACTCCTCGCGCGCCCGGCCCGGTTGTCCGGGAATCTCCCTCGCCCCATTGACATGGATCGGTCACAACCTTCACCATTCGCGCGTATGCCCGATGTCTTCGTGGCGTGCGGTCCTGCCTTCCGACGAGTACTCACAGGAGCAGTTGGTGCGCAGACAGAGAAGTTCGGGCCCCTTGACGGGCCGAAAGGGGCCGGGCGCGCTGGCGCTGCTCGGCGTGGCCGTGCTCACGGCGATGGGTTTACAGGCACCGGCGGCATCCGCGCATCAGGCGCCCCTGGCATCCGCGAACCAGGTGCCTGCGGCATCCGCGAGCGGCAGCGGCGAGGCATCGTACAAACCCGTGTGCGATACGCCGGAACCGGGCCAGTTCGCCTGCTTCGCGCTGCGCCGCACCGACGTGCCCGCGGCCCGCGGTCTGCGCGCCACCGCCGCACCCGCCGGGTACGGCCCCGCCGACCTCCAGAGCGCCTACAACCTCCCCGCGGACGGGGGCGCGGGCCAGACCGTAGCGATCGTCGACGCCTACGACGACCCCACGGCGGAAGCCGATCTCGCCCTCTACCGCGAGCAGTTCGGGCTGCCGGCGTGCACCTCCGCCGACGGCTGCTTCACCAAGGTCGACCAGCGCGGCGGCACCGACTACCCGCAGCCGAGCACCGACTGGGCGGGAGAGATATCCCTCGACCTCGACATGGTCTCCGCGGCGGCTCCCCACGCACACATCCTCCTCGTCGAGGGTGACGACCCGAGCGGTGACAATCTCGGCGCCGCCGTCGACACCGCGGTGGCACACGGCGCCAAGTACGTCTCCAACTCCTACGGCACCGACTACCGCGGCGGCCCCGGCAGTGGTGAGGACCCGTCGGAGACGACCTCACTCGACGCCCACTACAACCACGCGGGCGTCGCGGTCGTCGCCTCCACGGGCGATTACGCCTACGGTGTCGCGTACCCGGCGGCCTCCCCGTACGTCACCTCGGTCGGCGGCACCTTGCTGAGCCGCGACGGCGACAGCGCACGCGGCTGGTCCGAGGCGGCCTGGGCGGACGCGGGCTCCGGATGCTCCCTCTACGAGCCCAAACCGGCCTTCCAGCAGGACACCGGCTGCGCCCACCGTGCCGTCGCCGACGTCTCCGCGGTCGCGGACCCGGCCACGGGCGTCGCCGTCTACCAGACCTACGGCAACACCGGCTGGTCGGTCTACGGCGGCACCAGCGCGTCGGCGCCGATCATCGCGTCGGTGTACGCGGACGCGGCCACCCCCGTCGCGGGCACGTACCCCAACGCCTACCCGTACGCCGACCGAGCCGGACTCAACGACGTCACCTCCGGCAGCAACGGCAGTTGCGACCCCACCTACCTGTGCCGTGCCGCCGACGGCTACGACGGTCCCACCGGCCTCGGCACCCCGAACGGCCTGGAGTCCTTCCGCACCGGTCCGCACGGCCGGCTGTCCGGAACGCTCAGAGACCGCACCACGGGCAAACCCGTCGCCGGTGCCACGCTCTCCTCCGGAACCGACGCCGCCCACACCGACGCCGAAGGCCACTACACCCTGGCCCTGCCGGCCGGCAGCCACGACGTCACCGCCACCGCCTTCGGATATGCCACCCGCACCCTGAAGAACGTCGCGATCGCCGACGGCGCCTCCGTCACCCGGAACATCGCCGTCACCCGGGTGCCGAGCGAGACCGTCTCGGGCAGGGTCACCGACGGTTCCGGCCACGGCTGGCCGCTCTACGCCAGGATCGGTGTCGCAGGCGACCCCAACGCGGTGTGGACCGACCCCGCCACCGGTGCCTACAAAGTGACCCTGCCGCGCGACGCCGACTTCACCCTCGACGTGGCGGCCGTGGCGCCCGGATACCGCGCCCTGACCAAGAAGATCCACGTCGGTACGAGGGCGCTCACCGCCGACCTCCGGCTGACCGCCGATCCATGGGCCGCCACCGCCCCGGGCTACGCCGTACACCTGAGCGGAAAGACCGAGACCTTCGACTCCACCACTGCCCCGCCCTCCGGCTGGACGGTCACCAAAGCCCCCGGGACCGTGGGCGGATGGGAGTTCGACGACCCGGCCGGTGAGGGCAACAGCACTGGCGGCAAGGGCGCGTTCGCCATCGTGGACAGCACCTATTACGGCTGGGACGCGAGCCAGGACTCCGAACTGATCAGCCCCGTGTACGACTTCACGGGCAAGACCAGCCCCGAGCTCGCCTTCGACATGATGTACACCTACAACCCGGCGCGGATGCACCTCGGCGTACAGGCCTCCGACGACGGCGGGGCCACCTGGTCGACGGTCTGGTCCCCCGACGACAGCGAGTACTACGCCGGCCCCACCCCGGTGGTCGTGCCCCTGACCGCCTACGCGAACGACCCCTCCGTGCAGCTGCGGTTCCACTACGCGTCAACGGGCGCCTGGTACTGGGGCGTCGACGACGTCTTCGTCGGCCAGCGCGACTTCACCCCCACCCCCGGCGGCCTGGTCGTCGGCACCGTGAAGGACGCCAACACCGGTCTGCCCGCGACGGCCGCCACCGTCACCGACGGCAGCGACCCCGCCGTACACACCCAGACGGTGGCCACCCCCGACGACCCGACACTGGACGACGGGTACTTCTCGCTGTTCACCCCGGGGCCCGGCAGGCACACCCTCACCGCGGCCAAGAGCAACTACACCGACCAGTCGAAGGCGTTGACCGTACGGGCGGATCACACCACCCCAGCCACGTACTCCCTGAAGGCCGGCCGGTTCACCCTGGCACCCGGCGCCCTCGACGCCACCACGGCGTCCGGCAAGCACCTCACGAAGAAGCTGAAGATCACCAACACCGGAACGGCGAAGGGCACCTTGACACTGGGGGAGCAGGCCGACTCCTCGCTCCCCGACGCCGCCAGGGGCGCGCCCCTGCGACGTGTCAAGGGCGCCTACCCGCTCGGCCGCGTGCCCGCCGCGGCACACGCGGGCTCGACACCGGCAGGGCACGCGGCGCCGACCCCGGTCAACACCTGGCAGAGCGCGCCCGGTCTGCCGACGGCCACCATGGACAACATCGCCGACAGCCATCGGGGCAAGCTCTACTCCGGCTTCGGCGATCCCGGGATCTCCATCAACGGCACAGGTGACAGCAACGAGTTGTACGTCCTCGACCCGGGCGCCGACACGTGGAAGCAACTCACCGACGCCACCGACGCCCGCGAGGCGCCGGGCCACGGCTTCATCGGCGACAAGCTCTACGTCGCCGGCGGCTGGTCCGGCCCCGAGCTGAACCCTGACCCGAAGCTGGAGGTGTACGACAGCAGCACCGACACGTGGTCGACCGGCGCCCCCGACCCGCGGCCCCACGCGGGTTCCGGCTCCGCCGTGCTCGACGGCAAGCTCTACCTGGTCGGCGGCTGCGACGTGGACTGCGGCGTCTCCGACGTCACCGTGTACGACCCGGCGAGCGACACCTGGAGCCAGGCCGCCGACTACCCCGAGCCCGTCTCCTGGGCCTCCTGCGCGTCCGTCGACGGCAAGCTCTACTGCGCCGGCGGCGCGACCAACGCAGGAAACATCGCCCACACATATGTCTACGACCCGGCGTCCGACACCTGGACGCGACTCGCGGACATGCCCGTTCCGCTGTGGGGCTCGGCGTACGCGGCGGCGAACGGTCTGCTGGTCGTCTCGGGCGGCGTGAACAACGACGTCCTGAGCAACCAGAGCTTCGCCTACGACCCGGGCAAGGGCACGTGGACCGCTCTGCCCAACGCCTCCACGGCCACGTACCGCGGCGGCGGTGCTCTCGGCTTCTACAAGGTCGGCGGCGGGACCGGTGGACTGGCCGTCACTTCCGTGGTCGAGAACCTGCCAGGCTTCGCGGTCGACCCGGCCTCCGACGTCCCCTGGCTGAAGGAGAGCACGCACCGCCTCACCCTGAGGCCGGGGGCGAGCACCACCGTGACCGTCACCCTGGACGGGAACCTGACGACCGGTCCGGGCGACTACCGGGCCCGGCTCGACTTCGGCACGGACACACCGTACGCACTGCCGTCGGTCGGGGTGACCCTCCATGTCACATCACCACGACACCCGTAGAGGGGTTCCGCGACCCAGCGCCTTGAGCACAGCGCGTGCCGGGGGCCCGTCACGCGGTGCGAGAAGGAGGTTTCCAGTGGAGTGTGCATACGGCCGCCGAACAGGTGGAGGAACACGATCGCTCGCCATCGGCGCGGCCGGAGGACCGAACGGGTGAATGCGGGCGACGGGCATTGTGAGGTGGCTCCCCCGGGAGGCTAATGGATGCCGGGCAGGGTCCGTCCTGCTGATCTTCTGAGGGAGACAATGACCATGCGCGTTCGAATGGCTTTGGCCACCGTGTGCCTGGCGGGCTTCACCGCCGCCACCGCTCTCGCCGGTACTGCCGTAGCGGCTCCCGCGCCGGCAACGCGGGCGTCTGCTGCGGAACATCACCAGGGCGCCGAGAGCTGGGGCCACCACCATCACCACGGCTGGGGCCATCACCACCACCACGGACACCACCACCACGGCCATCACCACCGTCGCTAGAGGACCGGCGGTCTCGACCCAAGGCTGAGACCACCCCCAAGCAGAAGGAGCCCGGTTCTTCCCACGTCGGAAGAACCGGGCTCCTTCCGCGTTCAGCCCGGCGCCGCGCTCCCGGCGGGAGAGTGCGGAGTCGGCGGCCGGGTGAAGCAGCGCGCCCGCCGCGCACCGTGGGGCGAATTGCTGAGCAGCAGCCTGTATGGCTCGCCGTGCCCGTCGTCCGCCGGACGGGCCTCATGGCCGCCGGCGCCTGCCGTCTCGGACCCACGGCCGCCGGGTCTGCCGTCTCGAACGGTCCCACGGCCGCCGGGGCCCTTCAGCTGTGGGGCCCCCGCCGGCCGAGGGTGTGGACGGGGGCCGCGCCGGGGCGGGTCCACTGCGGTACGGGCCTGCTGGTCGGGGCCCACGTGGCGTTACCTTCGGCGTCCGAGCGCCAGTACCAGCACGGGTTCTGTCCCTCGGGCCGGCCCTCCGGGTTGTCCTCCCACGCCTCGCCGCGACCGTAGGGCGCCATGTCGAGCAGGGCGAAGGACCCACTGGCACGCTCGACTCCACGGCCGGTCGTGGAGTACGTGAGGAAGGTGCGGTCGCCGTCGCGCAGGAAGCAGGTGAGGCAGCCCATGGGGCCGCCGATCGGCGCGTCAGCCTCGCGCACCGAGTACCAGGGCTGGGTGTAGCCCATGAACTCGACGTAGGCAGCCACTTCGTCCCACGCGCCGGTGGTCAGGACCGCGAACGAGACGCCCCGGGCGTTGAGGTAGACGGCGTCCCGCACGTGCCATGCGGTGATGGTGCAGCCCTCGCACTGCCCCTGGTGCGGTGCCCCGTCGTGCCACATGTGCTTGTAGACCACGAGCTCGTCGCGCCCCTGGAACAGGTCGAGGAAGGGGACCGGTCCCCCGGGTCCGACGACCTGCGCCGTCCCGTCGAACTCCACCATCGGCAGCCGCCTGCGGGCCGCGGCGATGGCGTCGCCCTCGTGGGTGTGGGCCTTCTCGCGCGCCAGCAGCTCGTCACGGGCGTGCTGCCAGGTGGCCATGTCGACGATGGGTGGGCGGCCAGGCAGTGCGGTGGCCGTGTCGTTCGGTGTGTTCGGCATGCTGTCCTCCGTGACGCCCCGCGCCGGGGTGGCGCCCTGCGGCGTTCTGTGATGTGTGGCGGTGATCGTTGGGTCATATGACGTTTCATACGCTCTACGAGGTCTCCGCGACGGTCACAGGGACAGACTCGTCATCCGGCCAGAACTCATCGCCCCGGCGGCACATTCGGCCGAACTCGGCTCGGCTCGCGCACCGCCCGCGCCCGGACTACCGCTGCGCGCCCGGTCCGTGTGCCGCGCGCTCCAGGACGGGGAGAACCTCGGACAGAGGCGCCATCTCTCCGATGTCCCGGGGGGGCGGGGGGGGGGCGGGGGCGGGGCGGGGGGGGGGGGGGCCCCCCCCCCCGGCCCCCCCCCCCCCCGCCCCCCCCCGCCCGGCGGGGCGCGGCGCCGGTAAGAGGGTCGAGTCACGACCTCACGCGCCGCGGGCCCCGCGTCCCCGGGCGCGACGATGGTCCGGGCGAGGCCCGCCCGGTCGAGGCGCTCGGCGTTCCACGGCTGATCCGCGTGGAACGGCAGGACGACCATGGGCCTTCCCGCAGCCAGCGCGGCCAGCATCGTTCCCGTACCACCGGCCGACACGACGACGTCCGCCCACGGCAGTACCCGGGCCAGCGGGACGAAGCCGGCGCGGTGGATGTGATCGGAGGTACGCCCGGGTTCCTGGGACCCGGCGATCACCACGTCGAACCCCGCATCCGCGAGCGAACGCGCCGCCCCGTCCTCGGCGTTCGAGTCGCTGACGCTGGTGCCGAACGTCAGGAGCGCCCGGCGGCGGCCCTCGCCCGCGAACACCGGGAGCTCGAAGGGATCGTCGTCACGATCGAACGCCTCGGGCCGCACGGCGATCCGGTCGGGCTGTGGTGTGTCGCCCTCCTGGTGCAGGAAGGCGGGGTAGGGGTCGAGGTACGCCAGGCGCGGCGTCGCCCGCAGAGAGCGTTCGGCGAGTTGGACCCGCAGGCGCTGGTGCATCGCGTCCAGCAGTTCGGCGGGCACACTCCCGCTGATACCGAGGACTGCCCACGGGACGTCCAGAGCGGCGGCGAGCATCGGTGTGACGAAGTCGAAGGGCTCGCAGACGATCAGCTCCGGGCCGAACGCCTTTGCCTGCTCGAACGCCTCGTCATAGGCGAGGTCGACCCTCGTGCCCGCGAACATCTCGACGGCCGCGGGACCGGGCTGGGCCGGGTCCTGCCCCGTGCGCCGCCGCGTCTCCGCCATCTGCTCCTGGAGCCCCGGTCCCGCGGTCAGCACCTCGAACGGCCGCAGTAGGGGGGCCAGATCCGCGCTGCTCAGGATGGCGACGTCGTGCCCGGCGGCGTGGGCCGTCCTGGCCAGGGGGATCAGCGGCAGGGCGTGACCGCCCGCGGGAGTGGCACTGAGAAGTATGCGCACCTGTGCTCCTTACTGAATGAATGTTCATTTTAGATTACCCTCGACCCGGCGCGCACTGTCCAGCGCCTGGCCGGGAAACTGGCGCACGAAGAAGGGACCACCCATGCCCAAGGTCAGTCAGGACCATCTGGACGGCCGCCGCCGGGCCATCGTGGAGGCGGCCCGCGGAGTGTTCGCGCAGAAAGGGTTCAGCGGCGCGTCGATGGCGGCCGTCATCGAGGCGACCGGTCTGTCGACCGGCACCTTCTACCGCTACTTCCCCAGCAAGGCCGCGCTCGTGGCGGAGATCGTGAGCGGGCGGGACGGCACGGAAGGCGGGGAGTTCCCCGCAGGGGAGACGCCCGACGAGTTGCTGCGCCGCCTGATGTCTTACGTGACGCCTCCCGGCGCGACCGCGGAGCACGCCCGTCTGGTCGTGCAGATCTGGGCCGAGGCCTCGACCTCGCCGATGCTGGCGGCGATCGCGGTCCGCAGGCATACGTCCCTGCGCGATCACCTGGCCGGCCTGTACGCGGCGAACCGCCCCGACGGCGCCCCGGGCGGGGAACCGACAGCCGCCGAGAAGACGCGGGCCGAGGCTGCGCTGGCCGCGCTCATCGGCTACGCGACCCTCGCCGCCGTCGAGGCGCCGGCCGGCTTCCCGGACCTCGGCGACCGGATCGCGGCGGCATTCGCCTGACCGGTCCGCCGGGATGAGGCGGCTGCGTACCCCGTCGTGGAGATCGTCCTTGTCCGCGTACGCCCCCGGGCCGGCTACGGCATCCGGACGCCGGGCGGGTGAGCTCCGTACGACTCCTGACCGGCCGCGTTGCCGGCCATCGGTAATGGGTCTCGCACCCACCGGCGTCCAGGTCATGGGCCCACGACGAGTGCTCTTCGCACACGACTGCTCAGTCTGGGAACCGCCCCCATCGGAGCGGCTGCGACCATCCACCGCAGACACTGCCTTGATCACCGAATCAGGCGGGGAAGTACCACCTCCCAACGACCTTCAGATTTCTTCCAGTCCGGGCGGATGCGCTCCCCCGGTTCGTGCAGGAGCCGGCCCCGGTTCGAGCCTCCCTCGAAGGGCATCCAGACCCACAGACGCGTCCGGTCCCAGTTCCGGCGTATCCATGGCCCTTTCACGTCTGGTGTCCTCCATGCCCTCGGCTCTCTACTTGCCGATGCGGATCTTGTTGCTGTCCAGGAGGCCCGTGTGTGTCGCGGAGACGACGACGAGCAGGATCAACAGCAGACCAATGAAGTCCCCGCCGGCCTGCGGGTCCGGCATGGCAGTGCTCGTGATGTAGATCCCGATCTCCACAGCGCCGTAAGCGACCGCGACCCACGGTCGGACGACGCCTTTCACCGCGGCGACGACGAAGGGGATCGCGGCGCCGAGGCTGATGGTGATGATGGGCAGGAGCACCCACAGGATGTGCGCGGTGGTGGAGTTGAACATCCGCGGCCGGTCCGGGGTGATGGGCGCGGTGACGTACGGGCTCTGGCCGTACGGGCTTCTGTCGTCGTACGGGTTGCTCATGATGATCCCCCCCAGTGTTGATGCGTGGAGGCATTCCAGCGCATACCGGTGCAAGCGCCAAGAGGAATGACGAAGTTGGTACAGACGGTCACTTCGGCTTCTTCCGCGCGACCTGGCCGCCCTTCTCCTGCTCGTAGCGCTGTGGCGACTCGTCCTCGCGGTGGCGCAGTGCGTCAAGGCTGATCGTGTCCTGCCAGGGCGTGATGGAACGTGCAGGTGGCGAGAACGGACGCTGGAGTTTTCAACTCCCCTGCTCCGCACCGGTCGACGGTGCGAACAGCGTGTGCAGGGCCGCTTCGGCCTGTTCGCGGAGCCAGGCGTGGGCCCGGTCGTTGTCGTGGCGTTGGTGCCAGGTCAGGTGGAGCGGAATCGGCGGCATGCCGAACGGAACCGGCAGTGCGAGCAGTCCCAGCTGCCGGCGGGCTGCCCGGGTGGTCGCCTCGGGGACGGTCAGCACCAGGTCGCCGGTGTGGACCAGGGCGAGGGCGGTCGCCGTGGTCGGCGCGGCCGCGACAACCGTGCGCTGTTGTGCGAGAGCGGCCAGAACGTCGTCGACCGGATCGCGAAGACGGCCACGGCGGGAGACGGTGACGTGCTCGGCCGCGGCGTAGAGCTCGGTGGTCAGCGGTTCCCGGGCCAGCGGGTGACCGGGGCGGACCGCGACCACGAGACGGTCCTCTCCGATCCGCCGGTGACGGACGCCCGGCGCGGTCGGCGCGTCCGTACTGGACTCCAGATCCACGTCGCCACGGCGCAGATCGGGGGTGTCGGAACTGGACTCGGCGACCAGACGTATCCGCACGCCCGGGGCCTGGCGGTGGACTGAAGACAGCAGGGCCGGGCCGCAGGCATCGGCAAGAGCGTCGTGCCAGCGCACCGTGAACACGCGCTCCAACGTGCCGAGGTCCACCTCCCGTTCGGGCGACAGCACCTCGCGTGCTTGCCGTACGAGGTCGTGCACCTGCGCCTGGACGGCCAGCGCGTAGGCCGTGGGGACCATGGCGTGACCGGAGCGCACCAGGATCTGGTCGCCGGTGGCTTTGCGGATGCGCCCCAGGGACCGGCTCATCGCGGGGGCGGTGACATGGGTGCGGGCTGCCGCGCCCGTCACACTGCCCTCTTCCAGCAGCGCTTCGAGAGCTGTGAGCAGGTTCAGATCCAATTGCATGGCAGTAAATGTACTGGTACACAGCATGCACTTGTTGTCAATCCGTGCCCGCTCTACCGTCGAGGTCGTCGAGGTCGTCGAGGTCGTCGAGGTCTCCAAGTCGTGGGATCGATCCGCCGCCTCGGTCACGCCATCGGCCAGAGAACCGCCACGGCCATGTAGTCCGAAGTCGATGACACCCTGTCTGCGACCGGACATCAGCAAGGAGAGACACCATGACCACCATCGGGATTCTCGGCACCGGCCGCGTCGGCAGCAACCTGGCCCGCGCCCTCGCCGCCTCCGGTCACACCGTCGTTCTCGGTCACCGCACTCCCCGAAGTACCACCGCACTCGGCGAAGACGGCATCGAGGCGTCGATCAGGTTCGCCGACCAGCGCACCACCGCCCGTACCGCAGACATCGTGATCAACGCGACGCCGGGCGACACCACTCTGGAGCGGCTGACGGAACTCCGCGCCGAACTCGCCGGCAAGATCCTCGTCGATGTCTCCAACGCCACCCGCGATGGCGCCGACGGCCTGCCGGGGGAGCTCGTCTATCCCGGCAGCAGCCTGGCTGAACACCTCCAGCACGCGCTGCCGGAAAGCCGCGTGGTCAAGACGCTGAACACCATGCTTTTCATGGTCATGACGTCGCCCGCATCCCTGTCCACCCCGGCGACGGTGTATCTGTCCGGGGATGACGACGGCGCCAAGAAGACGGTCACGGATCTGCTGGGTGACCTCGGCTGGCAGCCGGAATGGATCGAGGATCTCGGCGGCATCGCCAGTGCCCGCGCCTCCGAAGCCCTGATCCTGCTCGTCCCGCACATCCTGCGGCGCCACGGCTTCCAGCCCTTCGCCGTCTCGTTGGCACGCTGAGGCGGCGGCTCTCCGACGTACCGCCGGCGAACGGCGGCACCCGGGGCGCAGCCACTCCGGCAAATGCCGCCCGATCCGGGGCGACTTGGCGTGCCCGCAGGCTCAGTAGCCGTCCTCGCGGAGGCTGTCCGCGACATTGCCCACGGTCAGCAGGGCGTCACACGGCGCCTCGCCCTCCTGGTAGAAGCCGATGATGATGCTCCGGTCCGTCCTGGCGATCGCGATGCCGTCCGCGCCCTTGGTCGCGCAGATCGATTTCTCATCGCCCTTGACGCCCGCGAACTGTTCCCCGCCGACGACGACCCCTTTGGCGCGCACCTCACTCGGGTCCCGGAACAGGGCGATGATGTCCGCACCCTCGCCGTCCCGCAGCAGGCCTCCGTCGCTCTCCGCCAACGTGCCGCCGTCGTCGGCGCGGATGATGGCCGCGCGGCGCACATTGTTCGTGCCCACCAGGTCCTTGTCCACGTACTCCTGAAGAGTGGCCATGGCGCACCTTTCGGCCGGGCCGCGCATCCGCCTGCTGCGGTCATGCCCTACGCGGCCTTTTTGAGCTGAACATATAAGGGCAGACACCTCTATTGTGCGCTCCACGGCGTGGAGAAGCCACCGGCTGGCAGGGTTCGGGCGCTCGACGTGACGGCGGATGCCGCCATGGAACTGCCGAAGTGTGACTGCACCATGTTCATCGCCTCGGGCGGCCCTGCGGGTGTGTCGGGCGACCGCTCATGTGGGTCGTGCCTACGCGTTGACAAAAGATAACCCCAGAGGTAACCCTACGAGGGGTTATACAGCCAGGGGTCATGCGAAGCGAGGAGCCAGCCATGCCCAAGATCAATGTGTATCTGCCCGATGACCTGGCCACCGCCGTCAAGGCCGCCGACCTTCCCGTCTCAGCGATCTGCCAGAAGGCCCTGCGCGAGGCGGTCGCCCTGATCAGCACCACCCGCAAGGCCGCCGCCGCCCTCGGCAACCCGGATTTCGACCCCGCCGCGCATCCCGCCTTCGCCGAGCGCGTCACCGGCCGGATGACGGAGAGACTCCGCGACGCCCTCGACCGCGCCCGCGCAGTGGCGCCGGACAAAGGACATGTCGACAGCGGCCATCTGCTCACCGGAATCCTCGACACGCCCAGCAACCTCGCCGTCCGGCTGCTCCCCGTCCTCCAAGCCGACGCCGACGACCTGCGCACAGCGGTGGCGGCGGTCGAACGGGACGAGGCATCTCCCAGCACCCCTGTCCGCGAGGACTCCGGAGGGCCCTCCCTGTGGGCCGGCCTGACCGTTCCCGCACGCGCAGCCATCGGCGGAGCCCTGCAGGCGTCGATGGACCTCGGGCACAACTACCTGGGCTGCGAGCACCTGCTGATCGGGATCGCGGACGAGAGGACGGGCAGCGGCGTGGGAGCGGTGCTGCGCGAAGCCGGCCTGACCAGCGCCGCACTGAAGGTCGCCGTCAACTCTGCGATGACCGGATTCGCCCACGCGCGGCAGTCCTCCGGCCGCGCCGGGACCGCCGACCAAGCCACGGCCCAGGCCCTGAAGGCCGTCACGGACCGCCTTGAGGGCATCGAGCAGCGCCTCACCGCCGCGGACCTCTGAGGCCGCCGGCTCGGCAGCCGTACGGGACGGGGTGAGCGGCGTTTCGTCCAGTGGTCATCCCTCGTGGCGATCCGGGGACTTGCCGCCACCCGCCATGTCCCGGTCGACGGGCTACCGTCGGCTCGACCGGCCGGTACGAGCGGCACCCCGGCAACCCCCGGCTCTCAACGCCGAAGCGCGCCTCCCAGTAGGGCCCGGCAGCCGGGGCCCGTGGCAACTCCTCGGAGTCCCGGCGCCGAGTGCTGTTGTCGTCATCGTTCCAGCGAACGCACATCCGTCGACGGTCGGCCACTGTCCTCAGGCCGTCGGGCCAGCCAGGCGACGATGGCTGCGGCGGTGCTCGCGGCGTGTTCGTCGACCAGGCTCAGGTGGGTGCCGGGCACGTCGACGGCGTGGTGGTCGGGGCCCCAGCGGACCTGCCAGTCCTCGCCGGTGCAGGGCTGGCCGCCCATTCGTTCGGTGGCGCGCAGCAGCAGTGTCGGCATGCCGCTGATCTCGGTGGGGGCCCAGTCGTTGAAGAGCTGGAGGTGGTGTGCCATCGCGGTCAGTTCGGCGCCGCGCGGCGGTTGTGCCGCGGTCCATTCCGCGTACGCGCCGCCGAGCAGGTCGGACTGGACCTCGGCCAGACTTGCGCTGCCGGGCAGATGGCTGTCCAGCAGCACGAGTGACTCCGGTGCGGCGTCCAGATCCTTGAGCCGGGCGGCCGCCTCGTGGGCGATCCAGCCGCCGGAGGAGTAGCCGACGAGGACGTACGGTCCGTTCACACTGGAGCGGACCGCCTCGGCGACCGCGGTTACCAGGTCGGTTCGGGTCGGCGGAAGGAGTTCGTCGTCGGCGTAGCCCGTCAACGGCAGCACGGCCATGTTGTGTGTCGTGCGCAGCGCGTCGGCCATCCGCGCGTACTGGTAGACATTGGAGGGCGCGACCACGGACGGGATGCAGACCAGGGTCGGGCCCGCGAGCCCCTGGGAGAAGTTGACGGGCTTCCGCATCGGCGGCGAGCCGGCCCCCACCCGCAGCCGGGCGGCGACAGCCAACAGCTCCAGTCCGTCCCGCACTTGGCCCTGCGCGCAGGCCTGGGCGAACAGCGCCGGCAGCGGTTCGCCCGGGGGCGGCGTCACCGGGCCCGCGCCCGTCGGCGGCGGACCCGCCGGGCTGGAGACGGGGGCGGCCTGGGGTGGTTCGAGGTCGTCGAGCGCGGCGAAGCGGTCGGCCAGGTGTGCGGCGACCGCGGACGGCGTCGGACAGTCGATCACCAGGGTGCGGGAGAGCTCCAGACCGGTCACGGCCGCCAGTCGCTCGGTCATCCAGGCCGCGGTCAGCGAGTCGAAGCCCAGCTCGGCAAAGCCTCGTTGCGTGTCCACGTCCTCAAGCGCGTCGTAACCCATCAGCTGCGCCGCCTGGTTGCGCACCTCGGCGAGCAGGATCTGCGCCCACTCTTCGCGCGGGCGATCGGCCAACCTGCCACGTAGCGACGGGATCTCAGGGTCCGCCTCGGCGGGCACGATGCCCGGCGGCGGGCCGCCCTGCCCACCGGTGATGCCCTGGTTCGCCAGCAGGCTCGCGCCCGCCGGCAGGTGATCGGCCAGCCAGTAGCGGCGGCGCTGGAAGGCGTACGTGGGCAGGTCGCACTGGGCGGCCCCGGTGCCCGCGTAGACCGCGCGCCAGTCGACCGGCACGCCGCGGACGAACAGGGCAGCCACCGCGTCAAGCAGCGCGGCCGGCTCGGCCCGACCCTTGCGCAGCGTCGGCACGAAGACCCGCTCCGGTACGCCCGGGCCGGCCGGCGGCAGGCAGTCCCGGCCGAGGGCCGCGAGGACCCCGCCAGGACCGAGCTCCAGGAAGGTGGTGACACCGGCCTCGCTCAGGCGCACCACACCGTCGTGGAATCGCACCTCCGCACGGGCCTGGGCGACCCAGTAGTCCGCCGAGCGCATCCGCTCGCCCCGGTCCGCGTCGCCCGGGGCGAGCGGCACGACCGGGATGCGGGGTGCGGCGTACGACACGCCCTCGATCGCCGACCGGAAATCGGCCAGGACCCCGTCGACCCGCGGTGAATGGAAAGCGTGGCTCACCCGCAGCTCGCGCGAGCGGATGCCCTGGTCGGCCAGTCTCTCCACAAGTGTGGTGAGTGTCTTCTTGTCGCCGGAGAGCACCACCGAGGCGGGGCCGTTCACAGCGGCGACGGACACGAGGCCGGCCTGCTGGTCCAGCATCGGCAGGATGTCCTTCTCCGCCGCGCGTACAGCGACCATCCCGCCGCCGGGCGGCATGCTCTGCATCAGCCGGGCCCGGGCGGCGACCAGCGCGCACGCGTCCTCGAGCGACAGTATCCCGGCCACGTGCGCGGCCGTGACCTCACCGATGGAGTGCCCCGCGACGAAATCCGGGCGCACACCCCATGATTCGAGGAGCCGGAACAGAGCGCTCTCGACAGCGAAGAGCGCCGGCTGGGCGAATCCGGTGCGGTCGAGCAGACCCGGTGTGTCGTCCTCGGCGAAGGTCAGGTCACGCAGCGAACGCCCGATCGGACCGTCCAGATGCGCGCAGGCCGCGTCGAACGCCTCGGCGAAGACGGGGTGTTGCGCGTACAACGCACGGCCCATGCCCGGCGTCTGCGCCCCTTGGCCGGTGAACAGGAACGCCAGCCGTCCGCGTGCGGTGGCGCCTGTGGTGACCGCGGCGTCCGGTGTGCCCTGGGCGAGTGCGTCGAGCCCGGCGAGCAGGTGGTCTCGATCGGCGGCCACCACCACACCGCGGTGCTCCAGGGCGGCGCGCGTGGTGGCCAGCGAGTATCCGACGTCGGTGGGGTCGGCCGGCTCGGTCCGGTTCGCCAGGAACGCGGCCAGCCGCGCGGCCTGGGCGCGCATCGCGCCTGCGGTCCGGCCGGAGACCAGCCAGGGAACGGCCGCGAGCGTACGGTGTGCGACGCCGTCGCCCTCCCGGCCCGCGTCCTCTTCGGGCACCGCCTCAAGGATGACGTGTGCGTTGGTGCCGCCGATACCGAAGGCGGAGACAGCCGCCCGCCGGGGCCGGTCCTCCGTCTTCGGCCAGGGCCGCGACTCCTGCAGGAGCTCGATGTCGCCGGCCGTCCAGTCGACCTCGGTGGACGGCGGGTCGGCGTGCAGCGTGGGCGCCAACACACCGTGCCGCAATGACATCACCGTCTTGATCAGGCCGCCGACTCCTGCCGCGGACTGGCTGTGGCCCAGGTTGGACTTGAGCGACCCCAGGAACAGCGGACGGCCGGGCCGCCTGTCACGCCCGTACGTGGCCAGCAGCGCCTGGGCCTCGATCGGGTCGCCCAGTGTCGTGCCGGTGCCGTGTGCCTCGACGGCGTCGACGTCAAAGGACTGGAGCCCGGCCGCGGCCAGCGCACGCCGGATCACCCGCTGCTGGGACGGGCCGCTCGGTGCGGTCAGCCCGTTCGACGCCCCGTCCTGGTTGATCGCGGAGCCGCGCAGCACGGCAAGGACCGGGTGCCGGTGGCGGCGGGCGTCGGAAAGCCGCTCGACGACGACCATGCCGACGCCCTCGGCCCAGGACGTGCCGTCCGCGGCGTCGCCGAAGGACTTGCACCGGCCGTCCGGAGCGAGTCCGCGCTGGATGCTGAACTCGACGAACGAGCCCGGTGTGACCAGCACGGACACACCGCCGACCAGGGCGAGCGAGCAGTCCTCCGCGCGCAGCGCTCTCGCCGCGAGATGCAGGGCGGTGAGCGACGAGGAGCAGCCGGTGTCGATGGTCACCGCCGGCCCCTCCAGCCCCAGGAGGTAGGACAGCCTGCCGGAGATGATGGCTCCCGCGAGGCCGCCGAGCAGGAGCCCCTCGAACCCGGTCGGGTAGCGCGCGAGCAGGGCGGCGTAGTCCGTCACACTCGGGCCCACGAACACCCCGGTCGCGCTGCCGTGCAGCGAGTGCGGATCGATCCGAGCCCTTTCGAGGGCTTGCCACGACGTCTCCAGCAGCAGCCGCTGCTGCGGGTCCATGGCGATGGCCTCGCGGGGCGAGATGCCCCAGAACCCGGCGTCGAAGTCCGCGACATCGGCCAGGAAGCCGCCCTGCCGGGTGGAGCTGGTGCCCGGGTGATCAGGGTCGGGATCGTAGAGCGCGTCCAGGTCCCAGCCCCGGTCGTCCGGGAACGGGGTGATCGCGTCCCGCCCGGTGACCGCCAGCTCCCACAGATCCTCCGGCGAGCGCACACCGCCCGGATAGCGGCAGGCCATGCCGATGACCGCGATCGGCTCGTCGGCCCGCCGCTTGAGCTCCTCCGACTGCTTGCGGGCCTGCAAGAGGTCTGCTGTGACCACCTTGAGATAGCGCCGCAACTTGTCCTCGTTGTCCATCTGCTCCTCGACCTCTCACCGACGCAACAGCAGGTTTGCCGCGGGTCCACGGGTCACTCGTCCCCGCGGCCGAGCTGCGTGTTGATGAAGCTGAACAGTTCGTCGTCGGAGGCCGCGGTCAGCGTCGCGACGTCGCCCTCGGCGTCCTCGTCCCGCGCCGGGCCCGAGAGCCGGCTGAGCAGCTCTCGCGCCCGCCCGACGAGGACGTCGCGCACGTCCGCGTCCTCGGACGGTATCGAGGACAGCGACGCCTCCAGCCGGTCGAACTCGGCGAGTGCCGCGTCCGTCGGCGACGGCACACTGGCCGCCACCTCGGAGCGCAGGAACGAAGCGAGGCTCGTCGGATTCGGGTAGTCGAACACGAGGGTCACCGGCAGCCGCAACCCGGTCGCCGCGTTGAGCCGGTTGCGCAGCTGGACGGCGAGCAGCGAGTCGAAGCCGACGTCCTTGAAAGCCCGCTTGCGGTCGACCTGTTCCGCGGAGTCGTGGCCGAGCACGGCCGCGACGTGCGAGCAGATCAGGTCGAGCACCGCCGGTTCCCGGTCCTCCTCGGGCAGCGCGCCGAGCTTCTCGATCAGGGCCGCGCCGCGAGTGGCCGCGACCGGGGACTCCGCCGTCGACAGCGCGCGTACCTCCGGCAGGTCGGCCAGCAGCGGGCTGGGCCTGAGCGAGGTGAACCGGGGATGGAAGCGGGCCCATTCGACGCGTGCCACGACCGGGCACGGTTCGTCCCCGGCGACGATGCGGTCCAGCGTGGCGAGGCCGGAGTCCACCGGCAGCAGGGGCAGGCCGCCACGGCGCAGCGCGTCGGCCGTCTTCTCGTCCTCGGTCAGCATTCCGGCCTCCCACGGGCCCCACGCCACCGAGACGGTGTGGCCGCCGCGGTCGTGCCGCTGCCGGGCCAGGGCGTCGAGGTACGCGTTGGCAGCCGCGTACGCGGACTGGTTGCCGACGCCCCAGGTCGCGGAGATGGAGCCGAACAGCAGCACCGTCTGGACGCTGTCGTGGTCGAGCAGTTCGTCGAGGAGCGCCGCACCGAGCACCTTGGCGGCCAGGATGCCGTCGAACTCCGCCAGCGTCATGCCGGCGATCGGCCCGCCGTCGAGGCTGGCCGCGGCATGCACGACCGCGGTCAGCGGGTGCTCGTCGGGGACGGAGGCCAGCAGTTCGACCACGGCGGCCCGGTCCGTGACGTCGCAGGCCGTCACCGAGACCGAGACGCCCTTGGCGGCCAGTTCCTCGACCAGGCGCTGGGACCCGGGCGCGTCGGCGCCGCTGCGGCTGGCGAGCACCAGGTGTTCGGCACCGCGGTCCGCGAGCCAGCGGGCCATCTCGGCACCGAGGCCGCCCGTACCACCCGTCACGAGCACGGTACCGCTCGGCCGCCAGGGGGCCGGCTCCTGCTCGGGCGTCGCCGCCCTGACCAGACGGCGGGCGAGGACGGCCCGCGATCGTACGGCGACCTCGTTCTCACCGCCGCCCGCGAGCAGACCGGCCAGTTCTGCGACCGCGTCGTCGTCCACCGTCTCCGGCAGATCGATCAAGCCTCCCCACAGCCGGGGGTGTTCGAGGCCGGCGACCCGCCCGAAACCCCAGATGAGCGCCTGGGCGGGCGAGGCGACACGGTCCTGGGGACCGGCCGCCACCGCGCCCCGGGTCACCGCCCAGAGCGGGACGCCGAGTTCGGCGTCGAGCAGGGCCTGGGTGAGCACCACCGTGCCCGCGAGCCCTCGGGGCAGCGCCGCCGAGTCGTCGCACGGGGCCTCGTCCTCGGCCAGCAGCGACAGCACCCCGACCGGGTGGGTGCCGTTCGCCGTCAGCTCGCGCAGCCGCTGGGCCAGCGCCGCCCGGTCGAGGTGCCCGGACGGTACGGTCCAGGTCACCATGCCAGGGGCGTGGGCGGCGAGGCGGCGCACGGTGTCGGCGGCCCAGCCGTCCGCCGGCTGCCCCTCGGCCACCACCGCCAGCCAGGTGCCGTCGAGCGTCGGGCGCGTGCCACCGGGGAGCGTGCGCCACTCCACGCGGTAGTGCTCGCCGCCGACGTTCGTGTCGTCCGCGCTGTCCACGGCGGCGCGCAGCTGCTCGCGGCCGTCGGCCCCCGCGACGATGGAGTCGAATGAGGCGACGAGCTCGCCCGCGTCGTCGGTGAGCAGCATGCTGGACGAGTCGGGGCCCGTGCGCCGGAAGGCGACCCGCAGTGAGCTCGCCCCCCGGGTGTGTACCGTGATGCCGCTCCAGGAGAACGGCATCACCGCCTGGCTCTCGCTGTCGATCAGTCCGGCGACCGGCACCTGGAGCGCGGCGTCCAGCAGCGCCGGGTGCAGGCCGAACCGCCCCGCCTCGCCGTGGACGACGCTCGGCAGCGCGACCTCGCCGTACATGTCATCGCCGTCCCGCCACAGCGCGCGGATTCCGGCGAAGGCGGGCCCGTAGGCGTATCCGCGCTCCGCGAGTCGGGGATAGATGTCGGTCACGTCGACGGCCTGGGCACCCGTGGGCGGCCACGTCGTCAGCTTGCCCGGCACCGGGCCGGTAGCGACAGGGGCGAGCGTCCCCTCCGCGTGCAGGGTCCACTTGCCGCCGGCGCCCGATTCGGTGCGCCGCGAGTGCACCGTGACCGAACGCCGGCCGGTCGCGTCGGCCGCGCCGACCGTGACCTGCACCGCCACGCCCGACTTCGCCGGGAGCACCAACGGCGCCTGAAAGGCCAGCTCTTCGAGACGGGCGCAGTCGACATGCCGCCCGGCGTGGGTGACCAGCTCGACGAAGGCGGCTCCGGGCAGCAGCAGAGTGCCGAGCACGACGTGGTCGGCCAGCCACGGCTGGGTCGCCGTCGACCACCTGCCGGTGAACAGCACCTGGTCGTCGCCCGCGTGTTCCACGGCGGCGCCCAACAAGGGGTGGCCGGTGGCGATCAGTCCGAGGTCGGCGGCGCTCGCGGTCTCCGCGCCCGCGGCCTCGACCCACAGCCGGCGGTGCTGGAACGCGTACGTGGGCAGGTCGATGCGTGCGCCGGCGGGAAACGCCGTGTCCCACCGTACCGTTGCCCCGCGCACGAAGGCCGTGGCCGCGGAGCGGGTGAACTCGGTGTCACCGCCGTCCCGCCGCAACGACCACGACGCGGCGACCTCGGCGCCCCGGGCCTCGGCGACCGCCTCCACCGCGTCGACGAGGGCCGGGTGCGCGCTGAGCTCCACGAAGCAGCTGTGCCCGTCGTCCACCAGGGCCTCGACGGCCGCGCTGAAGCGCACCGTCTCCCGAAGATTGCGATACCAGTACTCGGCGTCCAGCTCGGTGCCGTCGACCCGTCCGCCGGTGACCGTGGAGTAGAACGGCACCTCTGCCTCGGCGGGCGCGATGTCGGCCAGCGCGTCGACGAGTTCGGCGTGCAGCTCCTCCACCCCGTGCGAGTGCGACGCGTAATCGACGAGGAGTATGCGCGCCCGGACGTCCTCGGCCGCGAGCGCCGCGATGAGGCTCCGCAGTTCGTCGGCGGCGCCGGAGACGACCACCGACCGCGGCCCGTTGACCGCGGCGACGCCGAGCCCCGGGTACGCGGCGAGCCGTTCCTCCACACGCGCGACCGGCAGGCCGATCCAGCCCATCCCGCCGCGCTCGGTCAGGCCGGCGATCAAACGCGAGCGCAACCCGGCGATACGGGCGCCCTCGGCCGGCGTGAGGACGCCGGACACCACGGCCGCCGCGATCTCGCCCTGGGAGTGGCCGACCACCGCCGCGGGCTCGACCCCGAGCGAGCGCCACAGCCGGGCCAGGGACACCATCACCGCGAACAGCGCGGGCTGCACCGCGTCCACCCGGTCCAGGCTCGGCGCGCCCGGAGCGCCGGCGAGGACGTCCGACAGGGTGGCGCCGTCCCAGTCCACGTACGGGGCCAGCGCCGCGTCGCACTCGGTCATCGCGGCGGCGAACAGCGGGCTGCTGTTCCAGAGGTCGAGCGCCATGCCGGGCCACTGGCCGCCCTGGCCCGCGAAGACGAAGACCGGCCGGTCCGCGTCACCGCCGTCGCCCAGCACGACGTCCTCGCTGGAGTCCGCCGTGCCGGCGGCGATCGCGGTGAGCCCCGCGGTCAGCGTGCCCAGGTCCTCGGCGAGCACCACGGCCCGGTGCTCCAGTGCCGCCCGGCCGCTGAGCGAGCGGCCGAGCGCGTCGAGGTCCACCTCCGGGTGCTCGGCCAAGTGGGCACTGAGCCTGGTCGCCTGACCGCGCAGTGCCGCCGCGCCGCGCGCCGAGAGGACGAACGGCTTGACGGACGGCGCGAGCACCCGATCGGGCGCGGGCGGAGTGGGCGGCGTGCCGGGCTCCGGTGCCTGCTCCAGCACCATGTGCACGTTGGTGCCGCTGATTCCGAACGCGGAGACGGCGCCGAGCCGGGGTCGGTCGCGCTCCGGCCACCGCTGCGCCGCCGTCAGCAGCTTCACGGCACCGTCCGACCAGTCCGCGTGCGGGGTGGGCTCGTCGGCGTTCAGGGTCCGGGGCAGCAGGCCGTGCCGCAGCGCCTGGACCATCTTGATCACCCCGGCCACGCCGGCGGCCGCCTGCGCGTGGCCCAGGTTCGACTTCAGAGAGCCGAGCCAGAGCGGTGTTTCCTCGGTGTGCTCCCGCCCGTACGTCGCCAGCAGCGCCTGCACCTCGATCGGGTCGCCGAGCCTGGTGCCGGTGCCGTGTCCCTCCACGACGTCCACCTCGGCGGCGGAGACACCCGCGTGGGCCAACGCCTCGCGGATCACCCGCTGTTGCGAGCGGCCGTTGGGCGCGGTCAGCCCGTTGGAGGCGCCGTCCTGGTTCACCGCGGAACCCTTCACCACCGCGAGGACCTGGTGGCCGTTGCGGTGGGCGTCCGACAGGCGCTCCAGTACGAGCAGCCCGACGCCCTCGGCCCAGCCGGTGCCGTCCGCGTCCGCGCCGAACGCCCGGCAGCGGCCGTCCGCGGAGAGGCCGCCCTGCAGCGCGAACTCCTGGAACACCACCGGTGTGGACATCACGGCCACACCGCCGGCCAGCGCGAGGTCGGACTCACCGGTCTGCAGCGCCTGGGCCGCCATGTGCACCGTGGTCAGCGAGGACGAACAGGCGGTGTCGACCGTCAACGCGGGCCCCTCAAGGCCGAATTCGTACGCGATGCGGCCCGAGGCCACGCTCGCCGCCGTTCCTGTCAGCAGGTGGCCGTCGAGACCGCCCGATTCGCGCGCGAGCAGGTTGCCGTAGTCATGGGCACTGAGGCCGACGAACACACCGGTCTTCGAGCCGCGCAGTGCCAACGGGTCGATACCGGCACGCTCGAACGCCTCCCACGCCGATTCGAGCAGCAGACGCTGCTGCGGGTCCATCGCGGTGGCCTCACGGGGTGAGATGCCGAAGAACTCGGGATCGAACTCGGTCGCGCCGGGCAGGAAGCCGGCCGCCCGCGCGTTGGTCGTGCCGGAGCGGCCGGGCTCGGGATCGAACAGCTCGGCCAGGTTCCAGCCGCGGTCGGACGGGAACTCCGCGGCGGCGTCCCGGCCCTCCTCGACCATCGCCCACAACGCCTCGGGCGAGTCGGCTCCGCCGCCGTAGCGGCAGGCCATGCCGACGATGGCGATCGCGTCGCCGCCGGTGCCCGCCCTGACGGCGGGTGCCGCGGGCGCGGGGGAGCCGGCGCTGACCACCGCGCCGAGCACGTACTCGGCGAGCGACGTGAGGTCCGGGTAGTCGAAGACCACCGTCGCCGGCAGCCGCAGGCCGGTGAACGCGCTGATCCGGTTCCGCAGCTCCACCGAGGCCAGCGAATCGAAACCGATGTCCTTGAAGGTGCGGTCCGGCGACAGACGCGACGCCGACGTGTGCCCGAGCACGGCCGCGGCCTCGGCGGCGACAGCGTCCAGCACGATCCGCTGCCGGGCGCCCGGCGGGCGGGCCAGCAGACGGCGCGTCCACGAACTGGCGTCGCCGCCGCTCGCCACGGCACTGCGCCGCACCCGCCCGGAGACCTGGTTGCGCAGCAGGGGCGGCACCTGACCGCGGAACGCCGCCAGGTCGAGCCGGACCGGCAGCACCACAGGGGCGCCGACGGTGAAGGCCGCGTCGTAGAGGGCCAGGCCCTCCTCCTCGGACATCGCCTTGATGCCGGCGCGTGTCATCCGTTCCCAGTCGGCCTCCCCCAGGGAGGTCGTCATGTTGCTCGCGGCGGCCCACAGACCCCAGTCGAGCGAGACGGCGGGCAGCCCCAACGCGCGGCGGTGCCGGGCCAGAGCGTCCAGGAACGCGTTGGCGGCGGCGTAGTTGGCCTGGCCCGGCGCGCCGAACGCCCCGACGGCGGAGGAGAACAGCACGAAGGCGGAGAGATCGAGGTCCGAGGTCAGCTCGTGCAGCAGCCAGCCGGCGTCCACCTTGGGCCGCAGCACGGCGTCGACCTGCTCGGTCGTCAGCGAGCCGATGAGGCCGTCGTCGCTGGTGCCCGCGATGTGCACCACCGCGGTCAGCGGATGTTCTGCGGGGATCGCGGCCAGCACCCCGAGCAGCGACTCGCGGTCGGACACGTCACAGGCGACCGTCGTCACCGAGGCGCCGAGCCCGGTCAGCTCGGCGGCGAACCCGGCGGCGCCGGGGGCGTCCGGGCCGCGCCGGCTCGCCAGCACGAGGTTGCGTACGCCGTGCTCGGCGACCAAGTGCCGGGCGACCAGGCCGCCCAGCGCACCGGAGGCGCCGGTCAGGAGCACGGTCCCGGCCGGATCGGCGGGCACCGGGACGGTCAGCGCGATCTTGCCGATGTGCCGCGCCTGGCTGAGGAACCTCAACGCGTCAGGAGCCCGACGGACATCCCAGGTGGTGATCGGAGGCAGGGTCAGAGCGCCACGGCCGAACAGGTCGAGCAGCTCGACCAGCATCTCGTGCACCCGTTCCGGCGCCACCCCGAGCAGGTCGAACGCCTGGTAGCGCACACCGGGGTACGCCCCGGCCGCCCAGTCGGCGTCGCGGATGTCGGTCTTGCCCATCTCGACGAACCGGCCGCCGCGCGGCAGCAGCCGCAGCGAGGCGTCCACGAGCTCGTGGGTGAGCGAGTTGAGGACCACATCGACGCCGCGGCCCTCGGTGGCGCCGAGCAGATCCGTTTCGAACCGCGCGGTGCGGGAGTTCGAGATGCGTTCGCGGGGGATGCCGAGCTCCTGGACGGCCGCCCACTTGCCGGGGCTGGCGGTCGCGAAGATCTCGGCACCCAGATGGGCGGCCAGCTGCACGGCCGCTGTGCCGACGCCACCGGCGGCGGCGTGGACGAGCACGGACTCGCCCGGTCGCAGGCCTGCCACGTCGACGAGCCCGAAGTACGCGGTCAGGTAGGTGATCGGCACGGTCGCGGCCTGGAGGTACGACCAGCCGTCCGGGATCGGAACCACCATCCGGTGATCGCCCACCGCCTGGGGCCCGAACGGCCCGAAGAACAGGCCCATCACCCGGTCCCCGGGCCTCAGGCCGACGACTCCGGGACCGACCTCGGTCACCACGCCGGCCGCCTCGCCGCCGAGCACCTCCTGACCGCTGACCAGGCCCAGGGTGGACATGACGTCCCGGAAGTTCAGCCCGGCGGCCCGGACGGCCACTCGCACCTCGCCCTCGGCCAAGGGGGCGACCGCCTCCGGCGACTCGATCAGGGCGAGCCCGTCGAAAGTGCCGGGGTCGGGGGCGGACAGGCGCCAGGCGGCCGACTCCGCCGGCACGGCGAGCGTCGTCGAGGAGGAGACCTTGGCCAGGCGCGGCACCAGGAGCGTGCCCGCGCGTACGGCGACCTCGTCCTCCCCGGCGCCGAGCGCCGCCAACACGGCCGAGTCGGGCTCGCCGGGCGCGAGGTCGACCTGGGCGAACCGGCCCGGGTTCTCGGCACGTGCCGAGCGGAACAGGCCGTGCAGGGCCGCGCCGATCAGATCATGGACGGGTTCGCCCTCGTACGTGGCCAACGCGCCACGGGTGGCCAGGACCAGCCGTGAGCCGGCCAGCCGTTCGTCCGCCAGCCAGTGGCGCACCAGTTCCAGCATCTCGTTGACACCCGCGTGCACGCTCGCGGCCACGTCGTCGTGGTCGCCGTCACCGGGAGCGGCCAGTACCACAGTGGGCACCTCGCCCCCGGCGTCGAGAGCGGCCCGCAGCGCGGAGAAGCCCGCGTACGCCGTGCCCGTCCCGGGCGCGCCGCCGCCCAGGCTCGCCCAGCCGGTGGGCGACGAGGCCTCCACCTCACCCGCGGAGATCCACTCGATCTCATAGAGGGAGTCGTGGGACGGGGGAGCACTCGCGGCGATCTGCTGCGCGGTGGCGGGCCGCAAGGTCAGCGAGTCGACGGACAGCACCGTACGGCCGGTCCCGTCGGCGACCAGCAGGGACACCGTGTCGGTCCCCACCGGGGTCAGCCGGACCCGCAGCGCGGAGGCACCGACGGCGTACAGCCGGACGCCGGACCACACGAAGGGGACAGCGCCCTGGGCGGTACCGGTGACAGCGACCGCGTGCAGGGCGGCGTCGAGCAGGGCGGGATGTATGCCGTAGGCGCCCGCGTCACTCACGTGCTCGGGCAGCGCCACCTCCGCGAAGACCTCCCCGTCACGCCGCCAGGCGGCCTTCAGACCGCGGAACACCGGCCCGTAGCCGTACCCGGCCGCGGCGAAGGTCTCATAGAGATCACCGAGCTCGACCTCCTCCACACCGGCGGGGGGCCACGCGGCCATCTCGGGGTCGTCGCGGCTCACACCAGCGCTCCCCGAGACGAAGCCGCTCGCGTGCCGTGTCCAGGCCGCGTCGGTGTCCGGGGAGTCCGGGTCCTGCTGCTGCGACCAGACGGTGATCGACCGTCGGCCGGTGGACTCCTCCGGCTCGCCGACCACGATCTGCAGCGCCACACCGCCCCGCTCCAGCAGCAGCGGGGCCTCGATGGTCAGATCCTCGACCAGCTCACAGCCGACCTGGTCCGCCGCGCGCAGCGCGAACTCCACGAACGCGGTGCCGGGCAGCAGCGTACGGTCGAACAGGGTGTGGTCGGCGAGCCACGGCTGGGTCGAGAGCGACAAGCGGCCGGTGCACAGGAAGCCGCCGTCGTTGGCGAGCGAGACGCCGGCGCCCAGGAGCGGCGCGTCCACCGAGCGCAGGCCGACCGAGCTGAGGTCGTGCCCCCCGACGTGGCTGGTCTCGAGCCAGAAGCGTTCGTGCTCGAACGCGTAGGTGGGCAGGTCGACGCGTCGCGCCCCGGTGCCGGCGAAGAAGGCCGCCCAGTCCACCTCGACGCCCGCGTTGTGCAGGGTGGCCAGCGCCACGGCAACGCACTCCACCTCGTCGCGCCGGCTGCGGAGGGACGGCGTGACCACCACCGGCTCGTCGCCATAGCACTCGCGCACGTGGCCGCTCATCGACGCGGCGGGCGACAGTTCGATGAGCCGGGTGACGCCGCGCTCGCGCAGCCGGGCCACGCCGCCGACCAGGTCCACCGGGTCGCGCATCTGCCGGACCCAGAACTCGGGGGTGCACAGCACCTCGGCGGGCACCACCATGGGGATGGCCGGCGGCGAGTAGGTCAAGGTCTCCACCACGGCCCGGAACTGGGCCTGGATCGGCTCCATCGTGACCGAGTGGCCCGCGACGCCGACCCGCAGCGTGCGGGACGCGTGCCCGAGCTCCGCCAGCCGCGCCACAGCTGCCTCGACCGGGCCCGTCAGCCCCGAAAGGGTGACCGCGCTCGGGCTGTTGATCCCCGCGAGGGACACGCCCTCGATGCCGGCGATGACCGGCTCCACCACGTCGGCGCCGGCCGCGACCGTGGCCATCATGCCGGCCGACGAAGTCTGGATCAGCCGTGCTCGGGCGGTGACCATGGTGGCCGCGTCCTCAAGCGACAGCACACCCGCGACGTGCGCCGCCGCGATGTCCCCGCAGGACTGGCCGAGCAGATGGTCGGGCCGCAGACCCCACGACTCGACCAGGCGGTAGAGCGCCACCTCGATCGCGAACAGCGCGGGATGCGCGTACTCGGGGCGATCCAGCGTCGGGCCGCCCTCGGCGATGATCCGCGGCAGCTCGGGGTCGAGCCGCTCCAGCACCTCCGCGTACGCCGTGGCGAAGACGGGAAAGGCGGCCGCGAGCTGGGCGCCCATGCCGGTGCGCTGCGAGCCCTGCCCGGGGAACATCACCGCGGTGAGGCCGCGGCGCTCGGTGCCGGCGACCGCCGTGGCACCGCTGCCGCCACCGGCCAGCAGGTCGAGCTGGGCGAGCAGCTCCTCCTTGGTGCCCGCGACCACGGCGGCGCGGTGCTCGAACGTCACCCGGTGCAGCGCGAGCGACTTCGCGACGTCGAGCAGGGAGACGTTCTCGTCGGCGAGCCAGTCACGAAGCCGCGCCGCCTGACCGGCCAGGGCCCCCGGAGTACGGGCGGAGAGCAGGAAGGGCAGTGAGGTCGGCCGCGCGCTCACCGGCTCGGCCTCGACCGCCTCTGGCGCGGGCGCCTGCTCAAGGATGACGTGCGCGTTGGTGCCGCTCATGCCGAACGACGACACACCCGCCCGGCGCGGCCACTCGTTCTCCGGCCACGGGCGGTTCTCGGTCAGCACCTTGACCCCGCCGGCCGACCAGTCCACCTCGTGCGTCGGCTCGTCCACGTGCAGTGTCTTGGGCAGGACGCCGTGGCGCATGGCCATCACAGCCTTGATCACACCGGCGACGCCCGCGGCCGCCTGGGTGTGACCCACGTTCGACTTCAGCGAGCCCAGCCACAGTGGCTCGCCGTCCTTCTTCTTGCGGCCGTAGGTGGCCAGCAGGGCCTGTGCCTCGATCGGGTCGCCCAGCCGGGTACCGGTGCCGTGCCCCTCCACCAGGTCGACCTGCTCCATCGGAATCCGGCCGTCGGCCAGCGCCGCCTCGATGACCCGTTGCTGGGCAGGGCCGTTGGGAGCGGTCAGACCGTTGGAGGCTCCGTCCTGGTTGATCGCCGAACCACGGATGACGGCAAGCACCGGATGGCCGTTGGCCCGCGCGTCGGAGAGCCGCTCAAGCAGGATCAGACTGACCCCCTCCGACCAGCCGGTGCCGTCCGCGGTGTCCGCGTACGCCTTGCACCGGCCGTTGGGCGCGATCCCGCGCTGCCGGCTGAAGTCGACCATGACCAGGGGCGAGCACATCGACGCGACACCGCCGACCACGGCCATCGTGGACTCGCCGCGGCGCAGGGCCCGTACGGCGTAGTCCATCGCGACCAGCGAAGAGGAACAGGCGGTGTCGACGGTGACGGCGGGGCCCTCGAAGCCGAACGTGTAGGCGACGCGGCCGGAGAGCACACTGGGCGCGTTGCCCAGCAGCAGATACCCGTCGACCTCCCGGGGCGCCGTGACGGTCAACGGCACGTAGTCATGGGTGTTCGATCCGATGAACACACCTGTCTCGGTGCCGCGGAGGGTCTCCGGGTCGATGCCGGCACGTTCGAACGACTCCCAGGCCGCCTCAAGGACGATCCGCTGCTGCGGGTCCATGGCGAGAGCTTCGCGCGGGGAGATGCCGAAGAAGCCCGCGTCGAAGTCGGCAAGGCCGGACATGAAGCCACCCTCGCGGGTGTACGTCTTTCCGGGCTTTCCGGGCTCAGGGTCGTAGATGCTGTCCATGTCCCAGCCCCGGTCGGTCGGCGAGTCGCCGATCGCGTCGGTGCCACTGGCGACCAGCTCCCAGAGGTCCTCCGGCGACCAGACGTCGCCGGGCAACCGGCAGGCCATCGAGACGATGGCGATCGGCTCGGTGTCCTGGGCCTCCCTCTCGGTGATCTTCTTGCGAGCCTGGTAGAGGTCGCTCGTGACCAACTTGAGGTACTGGCGAAGCTTGTCCTCGTTCTCCATAGGAGCAACCCCATCTGTCTCTGTCTGTTCCAGTGGCCCGGGGGACCCCGGAGTGGTCCGGCGTACCCCGGACTTGTCGTGCCTGGACACGTGGCAGGCGTCTGCTGAGGTCGGCGGTCCGGCGGATGACGCGCGCCGAAAAGGTTTGGGCGGGACCACGACCAAGACCGCCTCCGGACGGCTCGCGTGATCAACCATGCGCTCGCGATGCCTGCGCGGGCACCCCCTAACCCCCCTAGTCGCACTCCCGGTTGTCACGGGTTCTTTTGGGGTGTCGGTGTCGCGGTCGCGCTGCGAGCATGAACCGCGAGAGCCAGAGCGGTGCGTCTCGCTGGTCGCCCGCAGCGGACGAGCGAAGGGACAGCAACATGACTGCCGAGGTGTTGAAGAACAAAGAGGAGCCGAAGGGGACATCGGCTTTCCTCTTCAGCCAGACCGCGCCGGGCCCCACCCAGCCCTGGGGCTGGGCGGAGAATCTGCTCCAGTCAGCGCCCACCTACTGGCTGGTCACCACCAGCCCGGACGGACGCCCGCACAGCAGGCCCCTGTGGGGTGTCTGGGAGCGGAACACCTTCTGGTTCTCCAGCCAGAACCGCTGCGGCGAATTCCTGAGGACCAACCCGCGGGCCTCTGTGAACGTGCAGGTCGGCGAGGATGTGCTGATGATCGAGGGCAGCTGCTCCCGAGTGATCGGGGACGACGACATCAACGTGCTCGCCGAAGGCGTCGGGGCGAAGTACGACTGGGAGCTCTCGGTGAGCGAGGACCGCGTCCACACGCGTTTCGGCCAGAGCGCGCCGGTGTTCCGGCTGAATCCCGAGCGGGTCTACGGGTGGACCGGAATCGCCGGTTGGGAGACCGCGACCCGGTGGGACTTTCCACAGTCCTGA
Organism: Streptomyces sp. 8L; assembly: GCF_020176795.1. Lineage (GTDB taxonomy): Bacteria > Actinomycetota > Actinomycetes > Streptomycetales > Streptomycetaceae > Streptomyces. The sequence continues at coordinate 1,974 of NZ_JAIUKE010000097.1, read as the reverse complement.
CCGATTGAAATGTGGTGCGCGGTAGCCCAGTTGCGTTGGTAGACCAGTTGCGACGGTTATCCGGTTGCGCGGTAATCCCGTAGCTTCGGTAATCCGGTAGCTTCGGTTATCCGGTTGCGCGGCAACCCAGTTGCGCGGTTATCCGGTTACGCGGTCATCCGGCCGTGAGAATCCGACGCGCTACGGCCGAGCACGGTGTGCGCGCGTATCGCGCTCACGGCACCGTTCTCCAGTCTGCTTTACCCTATTCGATTTTCCCCCTATTCGATCGATCACGTCCTGCCGCACGGCCACGCCGAGGATTTCCCTTCCGCGGACCGGTGGTGGTGCGGCGTGTGGGAATCACACCGCGCCGGTTGTGCCGTACCTCCGCCCCGGCGGGGCCTCTGAGAACCCACTGTGTCCGGCGGTCGCCGCCGTGACCCCGCACGACGAGACGTGAGACGTGGAAGGAGACGATCCGGGTGGATGTCCGGGATCAACGTGGCACCATCGCGGTGGTCGGCGCGTCCTGCCGATTCCCCGGCGCCGACGGGCCTCGGCAGCTGTGGCGGCTCCTGGCCGCGGGACGCCACGCGATCACCGAGCGCCCGCCCGGACGCCGTGGCTCGGACAGGCCGATCGCGCCCTCCCGGGGTGGATTCCTCGACGCCGTCGACGAGTTCGACGCCGAGTTCTTCGGCATTCCCGCCCGCGAGGCCGCGTCCGTCGACCCGCAGCAGCGACTCGTGCTGGAACTGGGGTGGGAGGCGCTGGAGGACGCGAGGATCGTGCCGGACCGCGTGCGTGGCGGCCGGCTCGGTGTCTTCGTAGGTGTCTTCGCCGACGACTACGCCCATCTCGTGCACCGAAACGGTTCCGGTGCGGCGACTCAGCACACCTACCCCGGCATCGAACGTGCGGTGATCGCCAACCGGCTCTCCCACTTCCTGGACGCGCACGGGCCCAGTGTGGGTATCGACAGCGGTCAGTCGTCCTCGCTGGTCGCCGTTCACCTGGCCTGCCAGAGCCTGCTCACCGGCGAGTCGGACCTCGCCGTCGCGGGCGGCGTGCAGCTCAACCTGCTGCCGGAGTCCATGGACATCGCGGACCGTTGGGGGCCACTGTCACCGGACGGCCGCTGCTACACCTTCGACGCCCGCGCGAACGGCTACGTGCCGGGCGAGGGCGGCGGCCTGGTCGTGCTCAAGAGGCTGGAGGACGCCCTCGCCGAGGGCGACACCGTGCAGTGCGTGATTCTCGGCAGCGCGGTCAACCACGGCGGCGACGGCCACGCCCTGACCCAGCCCGACGAGCTCGCACAGCGAGACGTCCTGCGCCGCGCCCACGAGCGCGCTCGAATCAGTGCCACGCAGCTCCAATACGTCGAGCTGCACGGAACGGGAACACCCGCAGGGGACCCGGTAGAGGCCTCCGCGCTCGGTGCCGTCGTCGGCTCGGACCGGCCGCGCACGCGACCGCTGCCCGTCGGCTCGGTCAAGACGAACCTGGGGCATCTGGGGGCGGCCGCGGGGATCGCCGGCCTCATCAAAGTGGCGATGTCGATCCGCCATCGCGAACTCCCGGCCAGCCTCAATTTCGAGCTGGCCAACCCGGGGATCGCGCTGGACGAGCTCAACCTTCGAGTGCAGCAGGGCCTCGGCCCGTGGGAAGCGCCCGACAGCCCCTTGATCGCCGGTGTCAGTTCCTTCGGCATGGGCGGCACGAACTGCCACCTGGTCATCGGTGAGGCCCCGTCCGCCTCGACCGCCCCGAACGGGGAACCTGAGGCCGGTGAAGCGGACAGCGGGCAGTCGTCCGCGGTGTTGCCGTTTGTGTTGTCGGGTCGTGGGTCGGGGTCGTTGTGTGGTCAGGCGGCTCGTTTGCGGTCGTTTGTGGTGGGGCGGCCGGATGTGGCGTTGGTGGATGTTGCGTATTCGTTGGTGGTTGATCGTGCGGTGCATGGGGTTCGGGGGGTTGTGGTTGCGTCGGGGC
>NZ_JAIUKE010000096.1 GCF_020176795.1 Streptomyces sp. 8L | reverse complement strand
CCCCGCGCCGCAGCAGCAGCGGCACCAGAGGACGGCCGACCGCCGCGCCCCAGCCCACGACCGTGACGCGGGCGCCTCTCAGCGGTACGCCCTCGGCGTCGAGCAGGTGGACCACGGCGCTCGGGGTGCAGGGCCGCAGCCCGCGCCCGCCGCGTGCCAGGCGCTCCGCACTCACGGCGGTCAGCCCGTCGACGTCCTTGGCCGCCGGGATGCGGTCGATCAGCGAGGCGCTGTCGAGGTGCGGCGGCAGCGGCAGGTGGAGCAGGATGCCGGAGACCTCCGGGTCGGCCGCGAGCGTGTCGAGGAGCGCGGCGGCCTCCGGCTGGGAGACGTGCCCGGGCAACCTGTAATGCGCGTCGCGCAGGCCCGCCGCGCGTACCGCCCTGAGCTGCGCGGCGGCGTAGGCGGCGCCGGCCGGGTCGTCCCCGATCAGTACGGTCGCGAGGCAGGGCACCCGGCCGTTCGCGGCGGCCCCGGCCACCCGCCCGGCGACCCGCTCGCGGACCCGCCGTGCGATGTCCTCGCCGTTGATGAGCAGTGTCATGGTGGCGTACCGCTTTCTTCCGGTGTGACGGGGGCGGTGCCTCGGGGGACGGCGCCTCAACTGAAGACGTCTCGGCCGAAGACGTCTCAGCGGAAGTCGCCTCGGCTGAAGTCGCCTCAGCTGAAGACGATGGTGTGGTTGCCGTTGCGGATGACGCGGTCCTCGGCGTGCCAGAGGACCGCGCGGGAGAGGACGGCCCGTTCCACGTCGGCGCCGCGGCGCGCGAGGTCGGCGGCGGTGTCGGCGTGGGTGACGCGGACGACGTCCTGCTCGATGATCGGGCCCTCGTCGAGGTCGGCGGTGACGTAGTGGGCGGTGGCGCCGACGAGTTTGACGCCGCGCTCCTTGGCCTTGGCGTACGGGCCGGCGCCGATGAAGGCGGGGAGGAAGGAGTGGTGGATGTTGATGATGGGCACTCCGACCTCGTCGATGAAGTCGGAGCTCAGGATCTGCATGTAGCGGGCGAGGACAATGAAGTCGACATTGCCCTTGAGCAGCCGCAGGTGCTCGGTCTCGGCGGCCGACTTGTCGGGTCCCGCCGAGGGGACGTGGAAGAACGGGATGCCGAACGAGCGCACCTGCTCGGCGGCATCGGGGTGGTTCGACACCACCATGGGGATGTCGACCGGGAGTTGTCCTTGACGGTGCCGCCAGAGCAGGTCGAGCAGGCAGTGGTCGGACTTGGAGACGAAGACGGCGGCCCGTCGACGCGCCGACAGGTCCCGCAGCCGGTAGGCGAGTCCGTACGTCCTGGCCAGCTCGTCCAGGGAGGCGCGGACCGCGGGCAGGACGGCCACCAGGTCCTCCATGCCGAAGACCGCACGCTGGAAGAACGTCCCGTGGCGCGGGCTGTCCGCGTACTGGTCGAGCGAGACGATGTTGGCGCCGTGCCGGCTCAGGGCGGTCGTCACCGCGGCGACGATGCCCGTGGCGTCGGTGCCCTGGACGACGAGCGAAGCCTGCGGGAGCGGCGCCGCCGCCCCGGCGGCCGGCCGAGGCGCGGGCCTCGTCCGTGTCGTGGTCATGCGAGGGACTCCTTCCTGAAGGCAGCGACCCACCGGGACGTGGCCCCGAGCCCGCCGAAGGTGTAGAAGTGGATCTTGACTTCGCCGTGCAGCTCCGGTTGGTAGCCGTCGGCGAGGGTGCGCAGGAAGCGGTCGGGGCCCGCCGTGCCCATGAGGTTGGTGAGGGAGAGGCCGTACTTCTTGGCGATGGAGGTGCTGGTGCCGACGCCGAAGCGGGTGGCGTACGACATCAGCCGCCGCACGCCGGCCGGTCCCGGCACCCCCACGCGGACGGGCAGCGTGATGCCGTGCCCGCGCACCTCCGCGATCCAGGTGAGGACCGCGTGCGCGTCGAACCCGAACTGGGTGATGACGTCGCCGTCGAGACCGCGTGCGGCGAGAGCCCTGTCCTTGTCGCGGAGCGCCGACCACAGGACCGGCTCGGGGATGGCCGGGTGCCCCTCGGGATAGCCGCTGACACCGGCGCGGCGTACACCGTACCGTTCGAGCAGTCCGCTGCCGATCAGGGAGAGGGCGTCCGGGTAGGGACCCCGGGGACTGGCGGGGTCGCCGCCGACCACGAACACGTCGTCGCACGCGCCGTCGGCCCGCAGCGCCGCGAGGAACTCCTCGAACTCGCGCCGCGATCCGAGCCGCCGGGCCGAGATGTGCGGCACGGGCACGAACCCGAGGCTCCGCGCGGTGCGGGCGGCGGCGAGCCGTACGGCGGGCGCCTCGGTGCCGAGGAAGGTGACGTTGACGCGGGTCCCCGGCGGGATCGTCGCGGCGGACTCCTCCAGGGCCCGGATGTCCTTGCCGGTCATCTCCAGGGAGAAGTCGTCGAGCAGCGGCGCGTTCACCGCCGCGGGCGTGGGGCTGCCGAAAGTCATGCTGCTCCTTGTGACGGGGTGGGCGTCCGGGAGCCGGGCCGGGACGCGAGGCGGGGAGGCGAACGCGTCCCGGTCCGCTGGACCTCGGCCGGCGCACGGCGAGGGGTCAGACCTGGGAGGCGGTGCGGTACTTCGTCCGCGCGAACCGGGCGAGCGGCGCGGACTCCACCGTCGCGCGGATCTCGAACTGCTCGTGCGGCTCGACGGACGGCTTCGCCGAGACCGGGTTCTCGCCCCACACCACCCGCACCTCCGTACTCGGGCGCGCCACCGCCTCGTCCACGACCGCGAGCGAGACGACGGCCTGGTCCCGCACGACATAGCCGCAGTCCATGGAGATGCCGACCGGCCGGCCGCCGGCCAGCACGGTGTCCATCTGGAACTGGCCGTAGCGCGCCTTGGGGATGCTGAAGTACTTGAACGTCGGCCCCGGCGTCCACAGCGAGGAGAACACCCGGGCGATGTCGTCGGGGTTCCACACGAGAGTCACCTTGTGCCGGTGCGGCTGCTCGGCGCGGGCGCGCAGCGCGTCGCGGCCCACGAAGTCGTGGTCGAACTTGACGAGCCGGCCGTAGCCCAGGTCGTAGGGCGTGACGTAGTAGTCGGAGACGTCCCGCGTGTTCATGCTGCCGCCGAGCGAGCCCGCGCTGCCGGCCGGCAGCCAGGCACGGTACGCCGCGAGGTCGTCGCCGTAGATCGCCGGCATCGGGCCGGGAATCCAGCCGGACTCCAGGTTGGCCGTGGAGTACGCCACGGAGCCGACCTGCATGAGGCCGAACTCCTCGCCCGCGCGCCGGATGGTCTCGTAGACCTCGGCGCCCTCCTCCCACGGGCCGAACAGCTCGAACCCGACCTGGCCCGCCATGCCGTGCCGCAGCGCGCGCACCCGGCGGCCCGCGATGGACAGGGTGGTCATGCCGAAGAACTTCACGTCCGGCACCGGGGCGCCGGTCAGCTTCTCGACCAGCGGGCCCGCCGAGGGGCCCTGGATCTCGTACCGGTAGAGCCTGGGCGGCCGGCCGCCGCGCTCGACCGACTGCGGGTCGCGCTCGACGGTGACGTCCCAGTCGCCGCTCTGCGCGTGGTACTCGACCCAGTCGAGCGCGGTGCGCCGCCCGACGAGGTCGACGGAGGTGTCGTCGAGGCCGAACAACACGGCGTCGCCGATGTAGTGGCCCTGCTCGTTCACGGTGACGAACTGCTTGGCCTTGTCCTTGCCGAAGCCGGCGAAGCTGTTCACACCGAGATGTTCGAGGAGCCGCACGGTGTCGGGACCCTGCACGAACAGGTCGACCATGTGGTGCGACTGGTCGAGGAGAGCGCACGAGGTGTGCCAGGCGAGCGCCTCCTCACGCCAGTTGGTGAATTCGCCAGGCACGAAGCCGAAGCCGTGCGAGAACGCCCGCCGGGGCTGGTCGCGCATGAGGTCGACGGGGTTCCCGACGCGGTCGACCGCGGCCTGGAGGCTCTCGGGTGTCTTCTTTTCCACTGCTGCCACGTTGTCCACGGTGGGCCTTTCAGCCGAGGGGGTGAGGGCCGGGGTCGGCCGGGCCGCTGCCCGGGGGAACAACCGCGCCGGGCGGGCCGTGACCACGCTCGCAGAGGCGGTGGGCGGGCCGCATGGTCCCGGGGACCAAATCGGTGTGTGCCGTTGTTGTGGCGGAACACAGGCGGGTGCGTGGCCCGGGCCGCCCCGCCGGGCTCCGGGCCGCTGTCCTCTGCCCCGCGACCGGGCGGCGTGTTAACGTCCCGAAAGAGCGTGCTCCGCGTCGCGGGCCGGGCCGGATCGCGGCCCCGTCGCGCGGGAGGACTCGCGCGGGCAGGGCTTCGCAGCCGCCGCGCGACGGCGCGCTCGGTGAGCCAGTCCATCCACGCCGTCGAGGCTGAGGTGAGGTTCCTGCATCGGTTCGACGTGCCGCGCGCCCCTGTGCCGGGCAGCGGACCACTGCTTCCCGGCCAGTTCGCGCAAACCGGCGCCGGGACGCGTGCCGCGCCGCCTCCCGGCTGGTTCGCGGAAACCGGCACCGGCACGCGCGCCGCCCCGCGCGGGCCGGGGCGGGAGCACCGGTCCTGATGGCCGCGGCACACGAGGACTTCACCGACCTCCGCCAGGTCATGGCCCTGTGCGGGGAGCTCTCCAGCCTGGCGACGACCGACTGCGACCTGGAGCGCGTCGTGTCCGTGGTCGCCGAACGCGCCGGAGTCTGGGCCGGGGTGGTCGACGAGACTTTGGCGGTCCTGGCCGAGTGCGCGACCGCGCGCGGGGCCGGCGCGCGGCTGGAGAAGGTGCTGGAAAGCGACCCGGAGGCCGTGTCGCAGCTGGTCGCCGCCGCGGCCCGGATGCGCAGGGCCCTGTCGCTGCCCGCGGCCGGGGCGTCGGCGGTCTCGGTCGTGGTGGCGCCCGTACTCGTCGGCGACGACTCGGTCGCCTACCTCGTCACCGCGGGGCACGATGCCGACGAGACCGGCGAGGACGCCCGGATCATGGTGACGGAGCACGCGGCCATGGTGTGCGCGGTGATCCTCGGCCGGCGCCGGGTCGTCGCCGTCGCGGCGGGGCGCGCGAGGCGGGAGCTCTTCGACGGGCTGGTGCTCGTCGGCGACCGCGCCGAAGGGGACACGGAGGCGTGGGCGCGGCACCTCGGCATCGACCCCGAGCAGCGCCACCGCGTCCTCGTGGTGGCGCTCGACGCCGCCGGCGGCCCTCCCGCGCCCGCGGCGTGCGACGCCGTCGAACACATGATCGCCTCCCGCGCTCCCGCCGCGGCCGTCGTCAACCGCGGCACGGAGGTGGTCGCGCTCGTGCCAGGCGAGGACGACGGCGAACTCGCCCGACAGCTCACCGCACTGGCCCGGATGTGCCACGACGTCGTGGCGGGGCGCTTCCCGGGCGTCCGGGTGATCGCCGGTCTCGGAGATCCGCACACCGGCGCGGCCCGTATCAGCACGGCGTACGGCGAGGCACGCCGCGCCGTCGACGTGGGCCGCCTGATGCCGGGGCTCCCCGGCGTGGTCGTCTTCGCCGAGCTCGGTGTGCACCGCCTGCTCGCCCAGGTCCGTGACCCGGGTGAACTCGGCGGTTTCGCACGGGACGTACTGGGGGAGCTGATCGACCACGACCGGGCGAACGGCACCGACTACTGCGCCACACTGACCGCGTACTTCCGGCAGAACGGCAGTCCGCGGCGGGCCGCCGCCCTGCTGCACACGCATCCGAACACGGTGGCCTACCGCATCCACAGAGCCGAGAAGATCGCTCGTCTCGACCTCGGCTCCTACGCCGACCGGCTGGCGGCGCAGGTGGCACTGGAGATCGTCAACGGACTGGGAGGCAACGCGTGCGCGATGTCCTGAGCTCCCGGGGCGCACCCGTCCTCGGCGCCTACGTGGTGCCCGAGGCGGGGGACAGGGACGCCGCCGCGGGCGCGGCCGGCGCGGTGCGCGCGGCCGGCGCCGACTTCATCGTGACCGCGACGTCGGGGCCCGAGCGGTCCCGGTACACCAGCACCAACCAGTCCATCGACCTTGCGGCGGCCTGCCTGCGCAAGGCGGCGGTGCCCGCCCTCGCGACCGTGACCACGTGGAGCAGGACCGTCATGGCCCTCCAGGCGCATCTGCTCGGCGGGCACGCCCGCGGCATCACCCGGCTCGTGTGCGGCAGCGGCGCCCCGCCGCCCAGCGGGGACCGCGCACGCGCGGACGGCCGGTGGACGGTCGACGCCGTCGGCCTGATCGAACTGCTCCGCGGGCTGAACGAGGGGCGTGACAGGTACGGGCTGCGCCTCGACGCGGCCACCCGCTTCGACATCGGGGTGCGGATCAGGGCGGTGCCCCGCCTCTCCGCCGCGGACCGCACACGAATCCGTACCAAGATCGACGCGGGCGCCCACTTCGTCGTCACGAGCCCCGTCTACACGCAGCGGGCCCTCGAACCACTGCTCGACGTGGTGGACGGGGCCGTGCCGGTGCTCGCCACCGTGCACCCCCTGCGCTCCGCCGCCGAGGCGGAGTCCCTCCGGCGCGAGCTGCCCGAGGGATGCCTGCCCGGCGGACTCGTCGAGCGGCTCGCCCGCGCGGGCGGCAAGGCGGCGCTGGAGGCGGAACACCTCGCGGTGGAGGCCGCGGCCCGGTGCGCGGACTCCACCCAGGGCGTCATCCTCTCCCGCGCCGACAGGCCGGAACTCGTCGCACGGGTCCGTGCCGCGCTGCCGCGCCGGGTCGCAGGCTGAGGCAGTACGCGGCTCTGGGCGCTGCCACTCCCCGCTGGTCGCCGTTTCCTTGGATTGTTTGACGATTTAGATCCACCCCGCCGGGGCGACGGCCCAGTTACCCGCACCTATATGGAAGCAGACTCTTGCTGCCCCCTTCCTGCGGTGATACGTTCGGCTTACATTGTTGGACAATGCTTGATCGTGTGTAAGGCATATCCGCCCTCGGTCCCCGGAGCTCCCGGTCCGGCCCGCGGAGTGCCCACGCCGTTCGGGCCGAGCCGCTCGCGAGGCGGCGACCGTGGTCCGGCAACCCGACGGGCGCCCCCGCGCCCGGCCTCCGCAGATCGGTCGAGGAGACGCGATGTCGATCGTGCAGGAACCCGCCGACGTGTCCGAGGACGCGCTCCGGTTCGAGAACGTCACGCTGGAGTTCCCCGGCGGTCACCGGCCGGCGATCCAGGACGTCTCTTTCGCCGTGCCGCGCGGCAAGTTCGTCGCCGTCATCGGACCGAGCGGATGCGGCAAGAGCACCCTGCTCAACCTGGCCACCGGCCTCCTCCAGCCCACCAGGGGCGAGGTCCACTTCAACGGGCAGCGCATCACGGGAGTCAACTCCGAGGCGGCGTACGTCACTCAGGCCGCCCATCTGCTGCCGTGGCTCAGCGTCAGGGCGAACATCGGACTCGCCCTCAAATTCCGCGACGTGCCCAAGGACGAGCGCGCCGACCGTATCGCCCACTGGGTGCGGGTGGTCGGGCTCACCGGATTCGAGGACCACTACCCGCGGGAGCTCTCCGGCGGCATGCAGAAGAGGTGCGCCATCGCCCGCGCCCTCATCTACGATCCCTCCATCGTCCTCATGGACGAGCCGTTCGGTCCGCTCGACGCGATCACCAGGCTCAAGCTCCAGCAGGACCTGCTCAACCTCTGGGAGGGGCAGCGCGGCACCCTCGTCTTCGTCACGCACGATCTGACCGAGGCGATCTCCCTGGCCGACGAGGTCGTGGTGATGTCCAAGGGCCCCGGCACCGTGCGCACCGTGCTTCCCATCCCCATCGAACGGCCCCGCGACGTGGTCTCGCTCGTCGACCGCCCGGACTTCTCCGAGCTCTACCGCGAGCTGTGGGACCTCTTCAAGACCGAACTGGAGACGGCCGGAGAGGCCGCCTAGGGCCTGGCCGTACATCCGGTGGCGCTCCGGCCCGCGGCCCCGTCGTGGCGGGGCCCCCCCCCGCCCCCCCGCCCGCCCCCCCCCCCCCCGGGCCCCCCGGGCGGACCCCCCCGTGGCGCACGGGACCCCCCACCGCACCCCCACAACACCCGCCGGG
>NZ_JAIUKE010000095.1 GCF_020176795.1 Streptomyces sp. 8L | reverse complement strand
CCGGCCCCCCCGCCGCGGGGGCCCCCCCCCCCGCCGCCCGGGGGGGGGCCCCCCCCCGCCCCCCGGGCCCCCCGGGCCCCCCCCCCCGGGGGCCCCCGCGCGCGCCCCCGCCCGTGCCGCACGGGACCCACGACAGCACGACAGAAGCACCGGCCGGTGCCGCGCTGGAAGGAGAAGTACGTGACCGGACTGCGAAACCGGGGTGCGGCGCCGACCCGCCGCCCCACCGTGTGGACACCCGAACTGGTCGAGAAGATCGAATGGCGCAGGCGTGCCGCGCACGAGCCCTTCCGCGGTGTGGTGGGCGCCGAGGGACTCCGCGAAGGCCTCTTCCCACTACGGACCACGGGCGCCGACGTACGGGACGTCACCAGGGCCGGGGAGCGGTACCTGGCGGCCCTGACGTCGGCCGAACTCGCCGCGGGGCGCTTCCCCATGGACCACGAGTCGTGGCGCCACTGGGCCAACGGCGCGCGGTACTTCCTCCGCCACGGCCTCTGCCTCGAAGACCTCGACACCGCCCGGCGCGAACTCGCGCTCGACATCGTGCGCAGGAGCCTCAGCGACTACGGCTTCCGCCTCGTCCTCGATCTGATGCACCTGAACCTCACCGTCGGGGAGCTGCGCGGCGAGGAGGACCTGCTCAACGAGTGGCTCTACTGGTTCAGCGTCTACGGCGCGCCCGAGCGGGGAGAGCCGTGGGGCTGGCAGCTCGACGGGCACCACGTCAATGTCAACTGCGCCTTCGTGGGCGGCCAGATGGTCCTCACACCGACATTCCTCGGAGCCGAGCCCGTGACGGCGGAAGGCGGCAAGTACGCCGGCACCACCGTCTTCCGGCGCGAGGAGTCGCTCGGCCAGAAGCTGTTCGCCGGCCTCACCGACCGGCAGCTGGCCGCGGCCACCCTGGCGGACACACTTCCCGACGACCTCTTCGCCGGCGCCTTCCGCGACAACTTCGAACTGCGCTACGAGGGCCTCCGCTTCGACGAACTCGGCCTCGGGCAGCGGGACGTGGCACGAGAGCTCCTCGGCCTCTACGTGGACCGCGCCCAGCAGCAGCACGCGAGGCCGCGCGCCGAGGAGGTGCGCGCACACGAGTCGGAGACGTACCTGTCCTGGGCCGGCGACCCGGCGCCCGGCGGAGTCTTCTACTACCGGATACACAGCCCCGTCGTGCTCGTCGAGTTCGAGCACCAGGCGGGCGTCATGTTCGACAACGACATCCCGAGCCGACGCCACATCCACACCGTCGTCCGCACCCCCAACGGCAACGACTACGGCGCCGACCTGCTGAGGCAGCACCACGAGCGCCACCACAGGAAGGACCGCACCGCATCGGCGCGGAGCGTGTGACGACCCGGCGGCGTGCCGTGCGCAGCCGCCGCCCGCAGCAGGGACACACCGCTGCCCCGAGGGGAGCGGAAGAGGAAGGAAACAGCAGATGAAGGCAGTTCTTGGCCGGGACGACCTGGCGGAGGCGGCGGCAGCGGGCGCGAAGGCGGCCGGCACCCCGTTCGAGCGGGTCGATGTGAAGCCCGTCCACAAGGCGTCCAAGGGTTTCGTCAACGACTCGGCCGTCGACGTGTGCGAGATCGCGATCGTGACACTGCTCCAGGCGGTCGCCTTCGGCAAGCCCGTCGTCCTGCTCCCGGTCACCGCGCTGGGGCGCTTCCAGCACCAGACGCTGGTCACCCGCAAGGACCTGCCGGTCACGGCCGTCGAGGGCAGGACGGTTGGAGTACGGTCGTGGAGCCAGACCACCTGCGTGTGGGTCCGCGGCTTTCTCACCGAGCAGTACGGCGTCGACCTGCGCGAGGTCGACTGGATCGCCTACGAGGACGGGCACATCAGGGAGTACACCGACCCCTCCTGGGTCAGGCGCGCCCCCGCGGGCGCGAAGCTCCCGCAGGACTTCCTCGACGGCCGGGTGGACTTCGGGATCATGGGCAACGACCTGCCCAAGGGCGACGACACCATCCATCCCGTCATCGAGAACGCGCACGACGTCGCCGCGGAGTGGTCGGCCCGCAAGGGCTTCGTGCCGGTCAACCACGTGATCGCGGTGAGCGAGGCGGCGGCGCGGGAGCACGCGGGCGCCGTCTGCGCCATGTACGACGCGATGGCCGCGGTGGCGGAGACCGGGGGCGGGAAGGGGCCCGTGCCCCTCAACCCGGTCGGCTTCGACGCCCTGCGCGGCCCCCTGGCGCAGGCATCGGCCTTCGCGGCCGAGCAGGGCGTACTGCCCGCTCCCGTCGACTACGACGACCTGGTGGCGCGGTCGTGCGACGCCCTCGGTGTGCCGCCCTCCCGGCTCGGCGGCTGACCCGCACACCACCGGGGCCGCACCCGGGCCCCGCACCGCACTCGCGCAGTATCGGACAGAACGGAAGGCAAGGATGTCCACGCTCTCGGTCGCCCTCGGCGACTACCCCCACGTCAAGGCGCTGCTCTCGGGCGACGTGCCCGTCAAGGGCTATACGGTCGAGCCCGTCGAGGTGAAGCCGATCATCGGCGCGTACCGCAGGATGATCCGCGACCTGGAGTTCGACGTCTGCGAACTCGCGCCCGTCTCCTACACCATGGCCGTCCAGGCCGGCGTGCCGCTGACCGCTGTCCCGGTCTACCTGAACAGGAAGTTCCACCACGCGGACGTCCAGTGCGGCGCGGCGTCCGGCATCAGCGCCCCCAAGGATCTCGAAGGACGCAGGATCGGCGTGCGCGCCTACTCGGTGAGCACCGGCGTGTGGGTGAGGGGGCTGCTGCGCGAGGAGTACGGCGTCGCGCTGGACAAGATGACCTGGATCGTCGACGACGAGGACCACGTCGAGGGCCGGGTGCCCGCCAACGTCGAACACGTCACGGACGGCCGCTCCCTCGGTGCCCTGCTCGCCTCGGGCGACCTGGACGCGGCGCTGACGGGCAACGCGGGCACGGGACGGGCCGGTTCGCCGCGGGCCGGATGGACGGCTGCCGCCACCGACCAGGAGGCGCAGGGAGCGGGCCCCTACCCCCTCTTCGAGCACCCCGACGTGATCGCGCGGGACTCGTACCTGCGCACCGGCGTCTACCCGCTTCACTCGGTGATCGCGATCCGCTCCGAACTGGTGGAGCGCGACCCCGACCTGCCGACCGCGCTGTACGCGGCGTTCGCCGAGAGCAAGCGCAGGCAGGTCGCGAGCGACCCGGGGTGGAGCGCGCTGCCCCGGCTCGGCAAGCAGGCGCGGCTGGTCGGCGGCGACCCCATCCCCTACGGTGTCGCCGCCAACGAGCCGAGCACACGGGCCGCGCTGCGCCTCGCACGCGACCAGGGCCTGCTCGACGCGGACCAGCCCGGCCGCCTCTACGCCGAGGGGGACTACCCGGACGCGTGAGCGCCGGGCGACACGTCGTCAGCAGCATCGCGGTGTCCCAGAATCTCGGCGCCGCGGGAACACAGCGAAGAGGGACCAAGAGGCACATGGACATCATCGACACCCACTGCCACATCATCTCGGGGGACGAGCGGGCGTATCCGAGGGCGCCCCTCGGCGGCAAGCAGTCCGCGTGGGCCGCCTCGCGGCCGGTCGACGCGGAGGGGCTCGTCGCGCGCATGGACGAGGCCGGCATCTCCCGGGCCGTGCTCGTGCAGGCGACGACCGCGTACGGGTACGACAACTCGTACATCCTCGACAGCTGCCGCAAGTGGCCCGACCGCTTCGTGGCCGTGGGGACCTTCGACCCGCTCGGCGCGGACGCGCCCGAGCGGCTCGCCGAGGCGACGGGCGCGGGCGGCCTCGCCGGCGTACGGCTGTTCACGACCGGCAGCACCGTTCCCACCCAGGGGGAGTGGTTCGCCGCGCCGGAGACGTACCCCTTCTGGACGCGCGCGGGGGAGCTGGGCATCACCGTCTGCCTCCAGATGCGGCTCGGCCCCGCCACCGCGCAACTGCGGTCGGTGCTCGAACGCTTCCCCTCGGTGCGGGTACTCCTCGACCACTCGGGCTACCCGGACATCGCCGCCTCGCCCGCGGCGGCGGGCCGCGAGGTCGCGGCGCTCGCCGAGCACCCGGGGCTGCACCTCAAGATCACGCACAGGAACCTGGAGCGCCTGCGGGACGTGGGGGACGAGGCGCACGCGTATCTGGGGCCCGTCGTCGAGGCGTTCGGCGGCGAGCGGATCGCCTGGGGATCGAACTGCCCCGCGGCGGAGCAGCCGCTCACCGAGCTCGTCGCGCTGGGGCACGATGTCCTCGGCACCCTGCCGCAGGACGTGCGGGCGGAGATCTTTGCGGGCACGGCCCGCCGACTCTACGGTGTGCTCGACAAGGCGTGACACGCCGTCGCCCCCAGTCCCCGTGATGGGGCCCGCCCGTCCACGGGGCGGGCGGGCCGTGGGACGGAGTGCCGCCGGCACGACGACAGGGGCGGAACAGGTGGACGAGAACGACGGCCGCGGCGACGCGACACGGAACTCCGCGACACGGGGGAGCCAGGCCTACGACGCGCTGCGTTCACTCCTGCTCTCCGGCGGCTTCGAGCCGAACACGCGGCTGACCGAGGCGGGGCTGACCGAGAAGCTCAACGTCTCGCGCGGCACGATCCGCTCGATCCTCGCGCGGCTCGTCCAGGAGGGCTACGTCACGAGTGAGGTCAACCGCGGCGTGCGGACACGCTCGTTCACCGTCGAGGAGGCCGCCGACATCCTGGAGGCGCGGGAAGTGCTGGAGGCCGCGCTCGCGGGCAAGGCCGCCGAGCGGGCCACGGCAGAGGAGCTCGACGGCCTGCGGGCGGTACTCGAAGGGATGCGCGAAGCGCAGCACGCCGGTGACCAGGCCCGGTACTCGCGCGGCAACCGGGCCTTCCACCAGCTGCTGAAGGAGGCGTCCCACCAGCGCACGCTGGCGCGCGCCTACGACTCGCTGCTGTATCCCCTGGTGATGCGGCAGTACCGCGACCTCTCCGCCCGCCACCCGCGCCAGGGCTCCCTGGAGGAGCACGAGGCCATTCTCGCCACCGTCGTCACCCGCAACCCGGAGGCGGCGAGCGCGGCGATGCGCCACCACGTCGCGTCGGCGCGGCGCGCGCTGCTGCTGACGTACGCAGACGAAGGGCCGGGCGTGCGGGACGGGAGCAGCGCCGCCTGAGGTGCCACGGGCCGGTCCCGCGCGCGGACGAGGAGCACACGACCCGGCCGTGGAAAGGACAGCGCTCATGCGAAAGCCCGTACGGACCGAGGCGGGCCCGGTCGAGGGCATACCGGGCCGGGACCGCTCGGTCACCGTCTTCAGAGGAATCCCGTACGCGGCTCCTCCGGTGGGAGAGCTGCGATGGCGCCCGCCCGAGCCGCCCGTGCCCTGGCGCGGTGTCCGCCTCGCGGACTCCTTCGGACCGCTCTGCCCGCAGCCGGGCCCGGACGGCGCGCCGGCGGGCGGGCGGCCCCCGATGAGCGAGGACTGCCTGCACCTGAACGTGTGGTCCCCTGCGTCCGGTACGGCGCGGCTGCCGGTGCTCGTCTGGATTCACGGCGGCGGCTTCCGCACCGGCACGGGCGCCGACCCGCGTACCGACGGGGAGAACCTGGCCCGCAAGGGCGTCGTGGTGGTGACGTTCGACCACCGGCTCGGCGCGCTCGGCTTCCTCGCCACCCCCGGGCTCAGCGCCGAGTCGGACCACGGCGCCTCGGGCAACTACGGGCTGCTCGACTGTGTGGCGGTGCTGCGGTGGGTGCGCGACAACATCGCGGGTTTCGGCGGTGATCCGGCGCGGGTCACGGTCGCGGGCCAGTCGGCGGGCGCCGGTGCGGTGAACTTCCTGGCGATGTCGCCCCTGGCGGGCGGGCTCTTCCACCGGGCCGTCGCCCAGAGCCACGCCCGCTGCCCCGGCGACCCCGAGCTGCGCTATCTGTCGACCTCGTACCGGACGGCCCGCGACGCCGAGCGGGCGGGGGACCGGGTCGCGGCGGCGCTCGGCGCCCGCTCGCCGCGGGAGCTGCGGGCGCTGCCCTGGCAGTCGCTGCTCGCGGTGGGCGACCTGGTCGACGACACCGTCGAGACGGGCAGCGACGCCCGGCCTCCGCTGTTCAGACCGGTCGTCGACGGATGGGTACTGCCCGAGGGGTACGCACGGACGTACGACACCGGCGGCCAGAACGACGTCGCCTACCTGGCCGGCGGCAATCTCGACGAGAGCGGGGCGGTGCCCGAGGCGTCCTTCGCGGCCCTCAGGGCGGCGGGCGGTGCTGTGAGGAGGCCGGGGGCGCCGCCGGTCCACGTGACCGTCGCGGACCACGTCGCGGCGGCCCGGCGGAAGTACGGCGCCATGGCGGAGGAGTTCCTCGCGCTGTACCCCGCGGCCACGGACGACGAGGCGGCGCGCGCCGCGAACAGGGCGGTGCGCGACAACGCCCGCGTGTCGACCCACCTGTGGGCGAGGCGGTGGCTCGCCCATGGGAGCGGCCCCGTCCACACGTACTTCTGGACACACCGCTCACCCGCCGAGTCCCCGCCCCGGGCCGGCCACGGCTCGGAGATCGACTACGTCTTCGGGAACCTCGATCCCGCGCGGGCCGCCTGGACGGCGGAGGACCGCGACATCGCCCGCATCATGTCCTCGTACTGGGCGAACTTCGCGCGCACGGGCGACCCCAACGGCCCCGGGCTGCCACGCTGGCGCGCCTACGACCCGGGGGCCCCGGCGGTCATGGAGGTGGGCCACGGCTTCGGCGGGGCGCCGGTGGCGGAACCCGCTGCCCTGGACTTCTGGGAACGCTTCTTCGCGAGCCGGCAACCCTGGTGAGAATCATGGGGATTGTTACACGATCCCCGAGCGGCCGAGGAAGGCCTCGGAACGCTGTACGGGGTATGTCTGCACAGAGCCTTGCGGGTTGCCGAGGTGCGAGTTAGCGTGATGGACACATTGTTCTACAAGAACGCGGACCGGGCGAGGCAGGGCCGATACCTCGCGCGGCCCCCGGCCGCCGGTGGCGCACGGCCCAGGACGGTGCCGCGGCCGTGCCGCGCCGACCGGGACAACCGGTCGCACCGCGTGGTAAGCCCCAGACCCGCACCACACCGCGGGTCCGTCCGCGCCCACCGCGGTCCCGGTACCTCTCAGGAGACGACGATCGAGGGAACACAGCACGTTCCCCAGCTGCAATCGACCGAGATAACGAGGCAGAGATGAAACCTCGCGTGCGAGGAAGGCGGGCAGGGGCGCTCGCCGTCGGCCTGGCCCTCTGCGCCGTGACACTGACGGCGTGCGGCGACGGCCGGGACAGCGCCGACGGACTCACCAAGGTCACCGTGGGCCTGGGCAACAACATCTTCGACCTGCCGCTCAGGGTCGCCGAGCAGAAAGGCTTCTTCCGGCGCGAGGGCCTCGACGTCACCTTCGTCTCGCTGACCGCGTCGACGGTCAACGAGGCGCTGCAGTCGGGGTCGGTCGACTTCCTCAACGACAGCCCCAACAGCTTCTACCAGGCCGTCGACGAGGGCATCGAGCAGGTGTCCGTGGCCGTCGACGGCATCGGCTCACCCCTCGGGCTCGTCGTCAGCAAGGCATTCGCCCACGCGCACGGCCTCACCGCCGACACCCCGCCCGCCACGGTGGCCAAGGAGCTGACCGGCTCGACCGCGGGCGTCAGCTCCCCCAACACCAAGGGGCAGGCCGACATCTTCCTGCGCTCGTACGGCGTCGACCCCGCCAGGATCAAGTACGTCACACTGCCGAGCCCGGCGGCCGACAACGCCTCACTGAAAAGCCATCAGATCGACTGGTTCGTCACCTCCGAGCCCACGCCGCTCCAGGTCCAGGACTCGGGCGACGGCGTCGTGGTGGTCGGCCCCGAGAAGGTCCCGGCCTGGTCCAACGCGGCCTCCGGCTACGGCCAGCTCGTAGTGACGACGAAGCAGTACGCCGCGTCGCACAAGGCCGTGACCAGGAAGCTGGTGAAGGCCACCGACGAGGCGTCCCGCTACACCCACCTCCACGTGCACGACGACGACGTGCTGGACGTCGCGGCACAGGCGCTGCACGGCGTGCCGAGGCCCGTGCTCGCACGGAGTGTGGCGCTGGTCGACTGGCCGCTGAGCGCCCGGATGAGCACGGCGGGCTTCAACACCTCGCTGCACTTCATCCGACAGGAGAGCGCCGCGACCGCGCATCTGCGGATCGGCGAGGACAACTGGACCAATACGTACGTGCCGTGAGCCGCACGGTCCGGCGAGACAGCCCAACCGCCCGGAGCCGCACGCCCCGGACAGACGAGGGACGACAGGGTGCTGACAGCGACGAGCAGTGTGGTTGGCAAAGGGGACACCCCTCCGGCCGTCGCGCGGAAGAAGAAGGCGGGGAACCTGCGTGAGAGCGCCCTCGTCGTGGGACTGAGGATCGGTGTGATCGTCCTCGTCCTCGTCCTCTGGCAGGTCATGAGCGGCCCGGTCCTGCCGGAGTACGCGGTCAGCAAGCCGACGTCGGTCGCCGTGGCGGTGTGGGACCTGCTGACGTCGTCGGCGGGCTGGACGAACATCGAGACGACGGCGGTCGAGGTGGCCGCCGGATTCGTCATCGGTGTGGCGATCGGCAGTGTGATGGGGGTGCTCCTCGGCACCTTCAAGCTGGCCGGACGGGTTCTCGAACCGCTCGCCGCCGCCTTCAACGGCATCCCCAAGATCGCGATCGCACCCCTCTTCGTGCTCTTCTTCGGGCTCGGCGAGTGGTCGAAGATCGCGATCGCCGTCACGGGCGTGGCCTTCATCATGTTCTACAACCTCTACCTGGGGCTGCGGCTCGTGGACCGCGAACTCAACGAGATCATCCGCGTGATGGGCGGGCGCGGCAGGCACGTGCTGACGTACGTCACGATCCCCACCCTGGCGCCTCCGTTCTTCGCGGGGCTCAAGGCCGGCGGCCCGCTCGCCATCCTGGGGGTCATCGGCGGCGAGTTCATCGCCTCCTTCAACGGCCTCGGGCACCTGCTGTTCACGGATGCCATGGCACTCGACTCCGCCGGTGTGTTCGCCGGACTCATCGTCCTGGTGGCGATGTCACTGATCCTCAACAGCCTTTTGACGCAGCTGGACAACTACGTCCTCAAGCGACTCGGGCTCGGCAAACGGGCGGGCCAGGCGCAGGTGTAGCGCGCCGCGAGCCGCCCGGTCCGCCGGCGAATGTCCACGACAACTTTGTGAGGTGCATCATCGTGCTCGACTCGGAGCCGGCGCAGTGGGCCGGGGCGGTCGGCCCCGGCCGTCAGGGGAGCCCGTCGTGACGGCCGTGGAACAGGCGCCGGAGGCGCTGCGGCGCACGCGGCGCGCCGTGTTCGGGGCGTCCTTCGGCTTCTTCGTCGACATGTTCGACGTGTATCTGCCGACGGTGGCCCTCGTGCCCGCGATGAACTACTTCACCCCCGACAGCATGCCGGACGGCCCCCGGGCGATCCTCTCCGCGCTCATCTTCGTCGCGACCCTGCTCGGCCGCCCCGTGGGGTCGGTCGTCTTCGGCTGGTTCGCCGACCGGATCGGCCGCCGCCGCGTCACCCTCTTCTCCGTCACCGGCTGCGCGGTGTGCACGGCCCTCATCGCCGTACTGCCCGGATACGCCACGCTCGGCATCACCAGCACGGTCCTCCTGCTCGTGCTGCGGCTCGTCGACGGCGTCTTCATGGGCGGCGAGTACACCGGGGCGACCCCGCTCGCCATGGAGGCCTCGCCGCAGGGCAAACGCGGCTGGTACGGCGGCATGGTCGGCGCGGGCTCGGCGTTCGCCAACTGCGCGATCGCCGGAGTGACCCTCGTGGTCCTGCAGTTCGCGCACGAGGGCGGCCCCGGCTCGGCCTACTCCACCTGGGGCTGGCGCATCCCGTTCGCCGTCGGGGCCGTGTTCTGCGTGGTGTTCCTCGTGTACTACGCGCGTTCCGTGGAGGAGTCCGAGACCTGGCGCTCCGCACCCAAGGCGAAGAACCCGCTGCGCGAGATCGTGCTGGGCCGCTCGCGCCGCGACTTCGCCCAGGTCTTCGTCCTGATGACCGGCGTGTGGTTCGCCTCGGCGATCGCGTCGGGCCTCCTGCCGAGCGCCCTGCACAAGGAGGGCCACATCAGCTCGACGGAGGTGACGGGCGCCCTGGTCATCGCCCAGGGCGTGCACGCCCTCTTCTTCCCCTTCATGGGGCTGCTGAGCGAGCGCATCGGGCGGCGCACCTTCATCGCGTGGAACGGCGTCGGTGTGGGCGTCCTGTGCGCCGGCGCGTTCGCGGCGCTCGCGCTCGGCAGATGGAACGGCTTCGGCGCCATCCTGCTGATCTCGTTCGTGGTGCGGGCCGCCGGAGGCAGTGTGTTCTCGGTCATGCCGTCCTACTTGTGCGAGCGGTTCCCGCCCGCCACACGCGGCAGCGGCTTCGGCCTCGGCTACAGCACGCCCCTGTTGATCACGTCGTTCTACGCCTACTACCAGGACTGGCTCGGGCACCTCATCTCCGAGGACTACACATCGGTGGTGCTTCTCGTCCTCGGCGGCGCGCTGATCTCCTGCGGCGCGCTGATCGGCCCCGAGACCCGCCACATCGACCTCGCGAGCGACGGCACCGCGGACGAGCCGGCGGGCGCGCTCGACGGCGTACCGGCGTCCCGGGCGTAGCCGCGGGCGGCGGGGCCGGGCGCGCCGGGCCGCATGGCGTCGCCGGCCGGGCAGCCGTTCTCGTTCACCACGACGAGTCGCTCGGCCTGGTCGACGGCGCACTTCTCGCGGTTGTCGGCGCCGAGTCCGCCGAGCGTACGGCGGCGTCGGGCCCGGTTTCCATCCGGAGGCCGAAGTGTGCAACAACAGGGCGCCTCTTTGCGGGCGGGCATCGGGAGAGCTGCGTACGACCCCCGTGCGCAGCACACTTCCCGCTGCCGCGTCCTCTGTACGAGGGAAAAGTTGTTGTACAATATGCGCTATGAATGCCAGGTGCGCTCCGCAGTGCGGCGACACTGGTGCCGTTGACCTCGCCACGCGCCTGCTGGTGTCCCCACCACGCTGGAGGGTTGCGTCATGACGCTGGCCACGGGCACAGACCCCGCGGGCGGTACCGACACGAACGCCAACCGGACCGTGCAGGCGTACAACGAGCTGCGCGCGCTGCTCCTGTCCGGGCACTACGAACCGGACTCGCGCCTCACCGAGTCGGAGCTCACCGCACGACTCGGCGTGTCCCGCGGGACGGTGCGCTCGGTGCTCGCGCGCCTCGCCCAGGAGGGCTACGTCACCGCCGAGGCGCACCGCAGCGCACGCACCCGGTCGTTCTCCGTCGACGAGGCGCTGGAGATCCTGGAGACCCGCGAGGTGCTGGAGGCGGCACTGGCGGCGAGCGCCGCGCAGCGTGCCTCGGAGGACGACCTCGCGGCGATGGCCGCGACCTGCAAGCGCATGTGGGAGTGCCAGGTGCCGGGCGGGCGCGACGAGTACTGGAAGCTCAACCGCCGCTTCCATGGGCAGATCCGCGCGGCGGCGCGGCACGCCACCCTCTCCCGGTTCGTCGACAGCCTGCTCTATCCGCTGGTCATGCAGCAGTACCGCGACGCGGACAGGTCGCACCCCAGGACCGATTCCGTGCGGGAGCACGAGGCGGTACTCGCCACGATCGCCACCGGCAACCCGGAGGCCGCCGCCGCGGCGATGCGCCACCACCTGTCGGGCGCCCCGCGGGCGCTGCAGCTGCAGCTCGCCGAGCGGGGCGGCAACCCCCGGCGCGCGCCCGGCCGTTGACTGCGGCGGTCTTGGCGGCGGTCAGGACCACAGGGCGATCGTCCAGGCCGGGTCGAGGACCGCGGTCACCTCGTCGCCCGGACCGGCCGCGAGATGGGCGTCGGCGTGCGCCCGGAGCTCGGTGCCGCCCAGCGAGACCACCACTTCCCTGCGGTCCCCGAGGTACTCGCTCGACATGATGCGCGCGGCGAAGCGGTTGGTTCCCTGCGCCTCTGCCGCGCCCACGGTGACACGGATGTTCTCCGGCCTGACGCACACCGACAGCTCCTGACCGGCCTGGGGCGGCACGGCGGGGACGGTGAAGCGCTCACACCGCACGGCCCCCAGCGCGGTCTTCGCGACCACGGCCTGGTCGCCGGAACCCACCGCGGCCTCCGCCACACCGGGCACGAGATTGGCGCTCCCGACGAAGTCGGCCACGAAGCGCGAGGCCGGCGAGTCGTAGATCTCGTTGGGCGATCCGATCTGCTCGATCCTGCCCTGGTTCATGACGACGATGGTGTCGGACATCGCGAGTGCCTCGCCCTGGTCGTGTGTCACATAGATCGTCGTGACCCCGAACTTCTGCTGGAACGAACGGAGTTCGGTGCGCAGCTGGGAACGCAGCTTGGCGTCCAGGTTGGACAGGGGCTCGTCGAGCAGCAGTACCTCCGGCTCGCACAACAGCGCCCTGGCAAGCGCGAGGCGCTGCTGCTGGCCGCCGCTGAGCTGGACCGCCCACCGGTCGGCGTACTCCGAAAGACCCACCTGCTCCAGCATCGCGAGGACGCGCCGCCGGGTCTCGGCCCGCGGACAGGTGGTCCTGCCGTGGCGCAGCGGGAACGCGGCGTTCTCGAACACCTTCATGTGCGGCCAGATGCCGTAGGACTGCGGCACCATCGCGATGGGCCTGGCCTCCGGGGGGACGTCGCGGCGGGCGGCGGCGGAGAAGACCGGCCGACCGCTCATCGAGATCTCCCCGCGGTCCGCCGTCTCCAGCCCCGCGAGGCAGCGCAGCGTGGTCGTCTTGCCGCACCCGCTCGGCCCGAGCAGTGTGAAGAAGTGGCCGCGCGGAACGGCGAAGCCGATGTCCTCGATACCGCGGCCCGGCCCGCCGGTGCGCTGGGACGCGTACCGCTTCTCCAGGCCGGTGATCTCGACGGAACAGTCGGAGGAGGGGTGGTTGTGCACGGTCACGACACCTCACACGTGTTGTTGGAAGCCGCGGCGGTTGACCCACCAGACGGAGACGGAGGAGACGGCGAGCAGCAGGACGGCGAGGGCGCTCGCCTCGGGATAGTCCGCGCTCTCCCCGATCATGTCCCACAGCAGGACGACGACGGTGCGGTTGTCCGAGCTCGACAGCAGGAGCGCGATGGGGAGTTCGCCCAGCGCGTTGGCGAACACCCACAGCCAGGTCCGTGACACGGCGGGCGCGACGAGGGGCAGGACCACCCTGCGTATCACCGTCGTGCCGGACGCCCCCAGGGCGCGGCCCACCTCTTCGAGCCCCGGGTCGAGCTGGAGCAGGGCCGTCTGGACCATGCGCGAACCGCGCGGAATGTAGCGGGTCGTCAGCGCGATGACGATGATCCAGACGGTCCCGTACACCGGAATGGGCAGGAAGAGGTAGAGGAAGAGCACCGCCATGCCGAGCACGACGCTCGGGATGGCGAAGACCAGGAAGGATAGGTCGAAGAGCGCCGCGCCGGCACGGCCGCCCCGGGTCGACGCCAGGGCGAGCCAGGAGCCGAAGGCTGCGGTCAGGGTCGCGGTCAGCAGGCTGATGACCAGGGTGTTGACGACCGCGCGGCTCAGGCTCGGATCGGTGAAGATCGAGGCGTAGTTCGCGAGGGTCAGCCCGTGCAGGCCGTCAAGGCCGATCGGCCGCAGGAAAGGCGCCAGGCTCGTCCAGACCAGTGTGAGGATGGGGATGACGATCGCGACGAGCACGTACAGCGCCACGACGGCGGCCACGGGGGCGCGCCACCGCCCGAGCCTGGTGGGCGTCACCCGGTAGCCCTTCCCCGACACCACGCGGAAGCGGTGTGCCTCGCGCGTCTGGCGCCGGTACGCGGCGATCATCACGAGGGACAGCAGGACCAACAGGACGCCGTAGGCGCTGGCCTGGCCGTAGTCGGGCAGGCCCGAGGGGGGTTGGAGCGCGGCCTGGACGTAACTGCTGAAGACATAGATCTGGTTCGGGGTCCCGAGCATGGCCGGGATCGCGAACTCCTCGAGTCCCACCACCACCAGCAGCATGGCGGCGGCGGAGATCGCCGGCAGGGTGAGCGGCAGTACCACCTTGCGCGTCCGGGTCAGCCAGCCGGCGCCCGAGGTGGCCGCGGCCTCCTCGAACTCCAGATTCAGCCGGGCGAACGCCGGCGCGATCATGATGTACATCCCTGGGACGCCGAAGATCCCGGCCACCAGGATCATGCCGGGCAGCGAGTAGATGTCGACCGTGTACCCGAGGGTCCGCTTCACCGCGATGGCCAGGGGCCCGTTGGCGGGATTGGCCGCCAGGACCCAGGCCACGGCCATCACGGTGGCGGGCACGGCCATGGGCGCCAGTGTGCTCGGTGCGAGGACGCGGCGCCCCGGGATGTCGGTCCTCTCGAAGAGGTAGGCGAGAGCGACGCTGACGACCGAGGCCAGCAGTACGGTGCCGGCCACGAACACCAGCGAGTTGAGCGCGATGTGGGGCAGGCGCTCGGACGTGAAGATCCGTGTGAAGTCGGCGAGCGAGAAGCCCTTCACCTGGAAGGGGAGCTTGAACTGGCTGTCCTTGAGGCTGCCGTAGACCAGCATCGCCAGGGGGAAGAGCACGGAGAGGGCGAGGACGGCGCCGATGGCGGCGTTGACGCCCGTCAGGACGCGTTCATGGCGTTTGGGGCGCACGTCGGGGGCGCCGGGCTCCGCGGGGCCGCGGTGCTCGGGGCGCACTCCGGCGGAGGGCTTGGTGCCAGACTGCATCGTCGAAGTCTCCAAGGGTGGGCGGCGGGGGTCTCTGCCTGCGGCGACCGCACCCGGCGGGCCGCGGCCCGCCGGTGGCGGCCGTCAGCCGACGTCGGTGCCCAAGGCGTCTTCGACCTTGGGGAAGAAGGCGGAGAACCGCTCGTACTGCTTGACGTCGGTTTCGCTGTACCACCGCACTCCCGCTTTGCAGAGCGCGCCGATGACCCGGTTGGTGTCGGCCTGCGAGCAGTCGGTGTCGGTGGGTATGACCGAGTTGTAGGTGCCTACCAGGGCTGCCTGGCCCGCCTTGGAGGCCAGGAACGCGGTGAGAAGGCGCCCGGCCGCAGGATGGGGCGAGCCCTTGGGTACGAAGAGGTACGACTTGTTGGCATTGGTGGGGCCGACCGGGGCGACCGCGACCGGCGCGCCCTTGTCCTGGTCCTGCAGCACGAGGTTGATCAGGTCGGTGCCCACCGGCGTCTGGCCGGAGACGATGTTGGTGTGCGCCTGGGTGGTGTTGTCGGTGTAGTGGGGCTTGAGAGCGGCGAGCCGGGAGGCGTAGGAGAGGCCGGGGCCGGTGCCGAGCGAGGAGTCCTGGGCCCATACGGTCATGAAGGAGCCGCGTGACTCGACGGTGAGCCTGCCGCCCTTCCAGCGGGGGGCGAGCAGGTCCTGCCAGTTGGTGGGCACGTCGGCCTTGGGTACGGCGTCGGTGTTGTACGCCCAGACCTTCGGCACGGCCCAGACGTAGACGAAGTCGTGGGCGAAGACCTGGCCCGAGGGCACACCGTAGTCGGACCAGTCCACCTTCGACGCCATGTCCAGCGACGGCAGGACGGTGAGCCCGCCGGAGTTGGAGACGTCGAAGCTCACGCGGTCGGCCGCCTGCTCGACGTTGAGCTGGGTGACGAGGTCGGGCGCCTTCTTGTTGACGTACTTGACCTTGATGCCCGGGTACTTCTTCTGGAAGGCCTGGATGGCCGGCCGCATCTGGGACTCGGGTTTCGGTGCGAACCAGATGACCTCGCCCTCGGCCTTCGCCTCCTGGTACAGGGCGCCGAGGTCCTTGGCCTTCGGGGCCGGGGGAGGGCCGCCGCCGCATGCGGAGGCGAGCACGGCGAGGGCCGTACCGAGGGCGGCTCGGCGACGGCGCCGGACGGGGTGGCGGGCTCGGTTCACGGTCACCGCCTAGCGCCCGGCGGCGGGGGCGGTGTTGGCGGCGAGCCCGTACAGCCGCGCGGCGGTGCCGCCGGAGATCATCGCGAGCTCGGCATCGTCGAGCACCGGCAGTTGCCCGGTGACAAGGGCCGCGAGCTCCGCCAGTGTCCCCGCGGAGGCGGGGAAGTTCGAACCCCACATCACGTGGTCCGCGCCGAACTTCTCGATCAGCGCCCGTACCAGCGGCGCGGCGGAGCCGGCCTCGCGCTGGGCGCGCAGGACGGCGGGCGGTGTGAGCTTGACGAAGACGCGGCCCGTCTCGTGGAGCGGGGTGGCCGCCGGGTCCTCAGGGTAGAGCGGTACGCCCTCGTCGAGGTCGGGCCGTCCCGCGTGGTCGAGGACCACGGTCAGCCCGGAGTATTTCCGGAGGAGTTCCGCCAGCACGGGAGCGTGCCGCGCGTGCATCTGGATGCACACCGGCGCTCCGCGGTCGGAGAGGAACTGCCATACCGGCGCCATGCGTTCGTCGTCGAGCCCGCGGCCGGGCGTCGGCACCGCGGTCGTCCCGTCCGCGGCGCGGATGCGCACCCCGGTGAAGCCCCGTTCATCGATCCAGTGGCGAAGGTCGTCGAGCGCGGTGGGGGAGAGGAAGTCGACCGAGCAGACGCCGCTGATGCGATCGGCGTGCCGGGCGAGCTGGTCGGCCAGGTAGCTGTTGTCGAAGCCGTAGACCGTGGACGCCTGCACCACGACGAGGCGTTCGACGTCTGCCGCTTCGGCCTGGCGCAGCAGTTGGCCGATGTCGGCGGGCCGCTCCTGCGACCAGGTGGAGCGGTGGCCGCCGAGCGGAGCGGCGGGGTAGGCGTCGGTGTCGGGCGAGATGATGTGCGTGTGCGTGTCGACGTGGAGCATGGGCACCTCCATACGGGTGGGCTGCGGGACGGACGGCGGTGGTCAGGCCCTCTCGCCGAGGTGCTGTTCGGCGTCGCGCAGGAGTTCGGACGCGGTGACGGGCTTCCGGATGACGTTCTGCTGGAGGGCGTAGTCGATCGCGGTCTGCAGACCGGCGGTCAACTCGTCGCTCACACCGGACCGCAGGGCGCGTACACGCGGCCCCGGCGCGGCATCGGCCGCCTTGCGCTCCTCGATCCCGGCGCCGAAGGCCCGGTAGAGCTCCCGGACCACCTCGGGCTCCGCCTCCAGCAGGTCCCGGCGCACGGTGAGCATGTGGTTGATCGGCACCGTGCCGTGCCGGGCGCCCCATGACTCCTCGGCCTCACGCCAGTTCGGAATGATCGGTACGAGCGGGCCCTGCGCCCCGTCCAGGGCGGGCGGCCCCAGCACGGCGGCCACGGCGTCGCCGCGCTCCAGCACGTCGAGGACCTTCCCGGGCACGCGCTCCACATTGGGCGGCTCGACATAGCTCGCGACGTGCGGTTCCTCGGTGGTCACCCAGGTGATGTCCTTGGCGTCCACACCGAACTCCTCGTGCAGGATGCCGCGCACCCAGAGCCCGGTCGTCTGGCTGTAGGCGCGGACGGCGACCCGCCCGCCCGCCAGGTCGGTGGGGCCGATCTCGGCCGATCCGGGCCAGCGGGTGAGGGAGTGGTGGTGGAAGTCGCCGCTCAGCACGAGGGGGAGCAGGACGATCGGTACACCGGCCTCGTGGGCCTGGAGGAAGGTCGCGATCGCCATCTCGCTCACGTCGTAGCGCAGTTCGCGCACCATCGGAGCGAACGCCTGGTAGATCGGGTCGACCGCCGCGAGCTCGACACGGCGCCCGCCGACGCTGAAGCCCGGCTCGGCGGCGAACGCCGTGTGCGGGTAGGACTTCACCGCGACGGACAGGGTGCTGGACATGGGGGAACTCCTCTGTTGCGTCCCGAACGGGGGAGTGGACGGGTGCCGGGTACTGGAGGTGCGACTCGACCGGCAGTGAGTTGATGTGAAGTGTCTGACAGTTTCGGTCACCGTACGCCGAAGAATCGACCTCATCAAGACTTCTGGTCGCAGATCGTCAAACAATCGAGGCGATGGAGGTGATGACTGCGCTCGCCCGGCGGGGCTGTCGGTCGCCGACGCGCCCGTTGGATCTCCCCGCCTCACTCGACGCGCTAATTGTTGTACATGATGCATCGTGATGCCTAGGGCTTGGAACCGTCTCGCTCTCAATAAGTGCAGAGTGCTTGCCCATGTCCACGTCGCGCTGTTAGCTTGACGACGAAAGTTGTACAACAATCCAGCCGCCTGTGAGGCTTCACCGAGGGACGCAGCTGTGATCAAGATCGACGAAGAGATCGCCGTACCCGCACCGCCGGCGAAGGTCTGGGGTGTCATCTCCGACCCGTCGGAAGTGGTGTCGTGCATCAACGGTGCCGAGCTCGGCGCGTCACACGAAGACGGCTCGTTCGACGGCACACTGCCCGTGAAGTTCGGCGCGGTGCGCGTGCGGTTCGGCGCCCGGGTGTCACTGGACCTGGACGAGGCCGAACGGGAGGGCCGGCTCTCCGCGCGCGGGAGAGACGGACAGGGCGCGACCCGCTTCAACGCCCACGCGACCTTCGAGGTCGCGCAGGACGGGCCGGGCGGCACCCGCGTTCGGGTGTCGGGCGAGATCAACCTCGCGGGCCGGCTCGCGTCGGTGATCGAGGCGGGCGCCGGAGCCGTGGTCAAGCGGATGACCAAGGAGTTCACGGACGAACTCGTCCGCAAGTGCACCGGAGAGCCGGCCGCCGCGGCGCCGGCGGCCGCGCGGCCGGCCCCCCCCGCACACGGGCCGCGGCCCCCCCCCCGCCCCCCGCCGGGCGGGGGGCGGGGGGGCGCACCCCGGGGGGGGGGGGGGGGCCCCGGGGGCGCGGGCGCGGGGGCCACGCGCACCCCCACGGAGCCCCCGCCCCCCCCCCCCCCCCCGCCCCCCGCCCCCCCGCCCGCCGGGGGGGGGGCGCCCCCGCGGCCGTCCCCCGCGGAAGACGGGCAGCGGCCCACCGGCGGACGCCTGCGGGCCTGGCTCCGGCGGATCTTCCGCGGGCGGCGGAGCGGAGACGCGGGTGCCGGGGCCGAGTAGCGGCCGGGCCCCGTGCCCGGTGCAGGCGGTGCTCGGCGCGCTCATGCTGCCCGACCCCATCACCGCGTTCGAGTACGCGACGGGCGACCACGTCGGCCTGATCCTCGACACCGGTCGGCCGCGGCACGCCCTGCGCACACCGGCACACTGCGCGGACGGCACGGCACCCACCGGCGGCACACGCCGCCGGGCACAGATACGGGCCTGGTGGCAGGCCCTCCACACGTGACAGAGCGGAGCGCTCGGTGGCAAGACTGAACAGCATCATCCACGCGCTGGAGTCGGGACAGCACGCCTTCGCGGCGTTCGCCGCGCCCGACCCGGCCACGGCACTCGACTTCGCGACGAGCGACTACGACGGCCTGGTGTTCGAGGCCGAGCACAAGCCGTGGGACGCCACGACTCTGCGGGACAGCCTGCAGTACCTGCTCGACCGGCGGCGGATCTTCGAGGCCGGCACACTCGCCCCCTCCCCCACCCCCCTCGTCCGCGTCCCCGTCAACGGCGCCGAGCAGGGCCAGTGGCACGCGAAGCAGGCCCTCGACCTCGGCGCGTACGGCATCGTGTGGCCGCACATCAGCCGGGTCGAGGAGGCGCGCAACGCCGTGGCGGCGTGCCGCTATCCGCGGCTGCCGGGCGCGGACCGGTACGAGCCCGCCGGCGTACGCGGCGACGCGCCGACCGCGGCGGCACGCTACTGGGGCGTCCGGAACCAGGAGTACTACGCCAGGGCCGACGTGTGGCCGCTCGCTCCCGACGGCGAGATCCTGGTCGTGATCCAGATCGAGGACCAGCTCGGCATCGAGAACCTGCCGGCCATGCTGGACGAGGTGCCGGGCATCGGCCTCGTACTCATCGGCGAGGGCGACCTCAGCCAGGAGCTCGGTGTGCCGAGGCAGTTGGAACACCCGGTGATGGTCGACGCCAGGCGGAGGATCGTGGAGATCTGCCACGCGCACGGTGTCGTGGTCGGCCATCCGCACGTCACGGCGGGCAACGTCCAGCAAGTGCTCGACGAGGGCTACCGCTTCCTCATGTCGGCGCCGGTGCGCACCTGGCCCGGCCTCGAAGCGGGCCGCAGGCTCACCGGCCGCTCCTGAACCCGGAAACAGTGGAGGAACCCTCATGATCATCGACTGCCACGGCCACTTCACGACCGCGCCCCCGGCGCTGGGCAAGTGGCGGGAGAGGCAGATCCGCGCGTTCGAGGAGTCAGGAACCCGCCTGCCGCCCGACGATCTCCGCATCACCGACGAGGAGATCCGCACCGCCATCGAGAACGGTCAGCTGAAGCTCCAGACCGAGCGCGGTACCGACCTCACCGTCTTCTCCCCGGGTGCGGGCAAGATGGCCCACCACTACGGCGACGAACACACCAGCCTCGACTGGTCCCGGGTCAGCAACGACCTGATCGCCCGGGTGTGCCGTCTCTTCCCCGACCGGTTCGCCGGGGTGTGCCAGCTGCCGCAGTCCCCGGGGGACGCGCTCGCCGCCTCCGTACGCAACTCGGTGGTGGAACTGGAGCGCTGTGTCGAGGAGTTGGGCTTCGTCGGCTGCCTGCTCAACCCCGACCCGTCGGACGGCTACTACCAGGGCCCGCCGCTCACCGACCGCGTCTACTACCCGCTGTACGAGAAGATGGTGGAGCTCGACGTCCCCGCGATGGTGCACGTCGCGATGTCGCGCAACCCGGCGCTCCAGGGCACCTGCGCGCACTATCTGGCAGGCGACACCGCGGCGTTCATGCAGCTGTGCATGTCGGACCTGTTCAAGGACTTCCCCACGCTGCGCCTCGTCCTGCCGCACGGCGGCGGCGCCGTCCCCTACCACTGGGGCCGCTACCGGGGAGTGATGCAGGACCAGGGCCGGCCGCCGCTGGAAGAGTCGATCCTGCCGCACGTCTACTTCGACACCTGCGTGTACCACAGGCGGGGCATGGAGCTGCTGCTCGACGTCATCCCCGCACAGAACGTGCTGTTCGCCTCGGAGATGATCGGAGCCGTCCGCAGTGTGGACCCGGAGACCGGGCGGCGGTTCGACGACACCAAGTACACCCTCGACTCCATCACCACCCTGAGCGAGGCGGACCGGCAGGCCGTCTACGGAGGCAACGCGCTGCGGGTGTTCCCGCGCCTGGAGCACCGCGTCGGGTCCACCAAGGAACACCACAAGGAGGCCGCACAGTGAAGGTCTACGAAGCACTCGCGTCAGCGTTCGCCGCCGAGGGCACCACGGACGTGTTCGGCATGATGGGCGACGCCAACATGCACTGGATGAACGCGCTCGCGGGACACGGCACACGGCTGTACGAGGTCCGCCACGAGGGGGCGGGGCTGAGCATGGCGCACGGGTTCGCCCGCGCCTCGGGCCGGCCGGGTGTCGTCACGACCACCAGCGGCCCCGGGACCGCTCAGCTGGCGACCTCGATGATCGTGGCGAGCCGCGCGCGCACCCCGCTGGTCGCCTTCTGCGGTGAGACGGCGCTGGGCGACGAGAGCGCCGTGCAGTACCTCGACCAGCGCAGGTTCGCCGCCGCGATCGAGTGCGACTTCCTCCAGGTCGCCAAGGCCGACTCGGCCCAGGAAGTGGTGCGGCGCGCCTTCTACACGGCCCGCACCGAGTCACGCCCCGTGATGGTCAGCGCCCCGATCGACGTCCAACTCCAGGACTTCGAGGACGACATGCCCTATGTGCCGTCCACCGACCTGCTGACGGCCCCGCGGCTGCTGCCGCACCCCGCAGCGGTCGAGCAGGCCCGCGACATCGTCGCGTCGAGCAAGCGCGTGGTGATCATCGCGGGGCGCGGTGCGCGCGGGGCTGAGGCGGACGAGCAGATCCTCGCGCTTCAGCGGCGTACCGGCGCCATGCTCGCCACCACCTTGCAGGCGAAGAACTGGCTGTGCGACCGGAGCGACTACCACGTCGGCATCGCGGGCCTGTTCGGCAGCAAGCTCGCGATGGAGTTGCTCCAGGAGGCCGACTGCGTGGTGGCGGTGGGCGCGAGCCTCAACCACTACACCATCGAGAGCGGCTACCTCTTCCCCGAGGCGAAGTACGTGCAGATCGACACCGCTCCCCATGTGGTCATGGGCAACGGCCGGGTGGCCGACTGCTACGTCAGGGCCGACGCCGCCACCGGACTCACCGCCCTGACCGAGGCGCTCGAAGCACGCGGTGTGGCGATCGAGGGCTTCCACACCGCCGAGGTGCACCGCCGCCTCACCGCACCGCTGATCGACCCGGCCGAGTACCGCAGCGAGCCCGGACTGCTCGACCCGCGCGAGGCGATCGCGGTGATCGACGACGAACTCCCGGGCGACATCGGGCTGGTGCTCGGCAGCGGTCACCAGACGGACTTCGGCACGAT
Source organism: Streptomyces sp. 8L (assembly GCF_020176795.1). GTDB lineage: Bacteria > Actinomycetota > Actinomycetes > Streptomycetales > Streptomycetaceae > Streptomyces. Next base: position 3,244 of record NZ_JAIUKE010000095.1, on the reverse strand, counting down.
GCTCTTCCAGCGCTCGCGCGAGGTCACCTCCAACTACGGCATGTTCGGGGCCATCGGGCAGGCCCCGCTGCTGACCATCGGCACTGTCGTCGCGGGCGGGAAACCGGCCTTCGTGGTCGAGGGCGACGCCAGCTTCCTGATGCACCTGTCCGAGTTCGAGACGGCCTGCCGCTACGAACTCCCGCTGCTGGTCGTCGTCATGAACGACGAGGGCCTCGGCGCGGAGTTCCACAAGGCCCAGGCGAAGGGCCTGGACCCGCAGCTCGCGGTGATCCCGACACCGGAACTCGGCACGGTGGCACGCGCGCTCGGTGGCGGTGGCGCCACGGTCCGCACCGCCGCGGAACTGCGGACCGCGCTGGCCGAGTACGTACGGGCTCCGCGGCCCACCGTGATCGACGTGCGGATCACCCGCGAGGTCCTCAGCGTGCCCTACCGACGCATTCAGTACGGCGAGGACGTGTGAGCGGACGCGGCGACGTCTGGCGCGGCGGGCGCGCGGCCGATCCTGCGCGGCGCGGGCAGCGCCGGCACACCGAGCAGCAGGCAGAGCGCGCCGCCCGCGACCAGTGACCACCTGCCGCCGAACGCCCGCGCCCCCCAGCCCGCCGGCGTTGGCCGTCCGCTCACGGGGGACGAGTTCGGGGAGCAGGCGCTGCCTGGCCGGGCTGGCGAAGACGGTCACGACGCCGAGGGTGGGGAGAGCACGACGACCAGCGGGACGGTGGCCGCGTCGAGTGCGGTGAGCACGGCGAACTGGGGCCCGACAGCCGCCGATGAGGCCTGGGTCACGTAGAGCAGGCGGCGCTTGTCGTAGCGGCCACGAGGCCGCGCCCACGGGCGCGGAGGTGCGTGCGGCCCCGTACCGCGGTCTCACCGGTGCGGCCTTCGAGGGCGCGCCGTTCGCCTCGAAGGCCGCGAGTCGCTCCATGAGCGCGCCCGCGGCGAGCAGCGTCCGCTGCTCCTCCTCGTCCAACAGAGTCCGCATGGCGCGCCCCAGCCAGCTGTCGCGCTCGCGCAGCACATCCGGGACGACCGTATGGCCCCGCTCGGTGACGCGCACACCGAGACCCGCCGCGCGTCGGCCGGGTCCCTCGGCCTGACGATGTACGCCGCGGCCCTCCAACCCGCGCAGGGCCGCGGCGATGTTCGAACCGGCCATCTGGAGGCCCCGAGCGAGCTGCCGGGGCGCGGGCGGCTCCGCGCAGCGCACCGCCGTGGCCAGGGCCTGTGAGGCGGTCCGCGACACGCCGTACACCGGGCGCGCCTCGTGCCGCAGCCGCCGCAGTCGCCGCCGCCGCGGAAGTTTGATGCCGACGCGGAACTCGCGCATCTCGAAGTCGTCCATGGTGCCTATGCCGCATGGCTATGCAGCGTGGAAGTAGGTCGGCGTTCCGTGCGCGGGGTCAGGTGTGAGGCTGGATTGCCCATCAATCCGTGACGCCATCCGCTGACCGGTGTGGCAAGGGCTAAGTGCATATCGGTACTTATAGTCTCCAATCGCCTGTCTGAAACGTTCGACGCCGATATCTTTGATGAAATTGTTGACAATCAGATCAACATTCGTTTGAGTCTGTTGCGGAGAGCCGGAGGGACCTTCCGGCCTTCCGCCCCATCTCGTTCGACCCTTGGAGGTCTGATGGAGATCGTGGACACGCACACCCACGTCATCTCTCCGGATACCGCGCGCTACCCCGTCGACCCGGTCGGGGGCAAGCAGTCCGGCTGGTCGCAGGACCATCCAGTCGACATCGACGGCCTGGTCAGGGCCCTTGACGACGCGTCCGTCGCCAAGGCGGTGGTCGTCCAGGCCTCCACCGTCTACGGACATGACAACCGGTACGTGGTCGAGGCCGTACGCGCACACCCGGACCGGTTCGTGGGCGTCTACTCCATCGACGCGCTCGCCGAGGACGCGGTGTCCCGGATCGAGCACTGGCAGGGGCAGGGGCTCGCGGGATTCCGCCTCTTCACCACCGGCACCACGATGCCCGGCCAGTCCGACTGGCTCGGCCACGAGCGTTCGCTGCCTGCCTGGGCGTACGCCGCGGAACACAACATTCCGGTGTGCCTGCAGATGACGATCCAGGGACTGCCCGCGCTGCGCAAGATCCTGGACCGCTTCCCACGGGTCCGCGTGCTGCTCGACCACTGCGCCCGGCCAGATCTGTCGGACGGCCGCCCCTACCAGGCCTCCAAGGGCCTCTTCGACCTGGCCTCCTACCCCGGCGCGCACCTCAAGCTCACCCACAGGGCGCTGGCCGCCGCCGCGCAGGGGAAGTCCACGGTGGTCGACTTCCTGGCCGACCTCGTTGCCGCCTACGGCGCCGACCGCATCGCCTGGGGCTCCAACTTCCCGGCGGCGGAAGGGACTCCCCGCACCATCCTGGCCGAGGCCCGCGAGGCGGTCTCCGGCCTCCCGCGAGCCGAACAGGCGATGATCCTCGGTGGCACGGCACGCCGGTTCTACCCGGCCCTCACAACAGGAGCCACCAGTGCCTGAACCCACCGTGCTGCGCACCGTCCTCGCCGACTATCCGCACACCGCGGCACTCAAGAGCGGCGACATCTCCGACGACCGGATACGGCTCGACTTCACCTCCGTGTCGCCCATCCACCGCGCCTTCGCGCCGATGGTGCGCGACGAGGCGTACGACGTGAGCGAACTGGCCGTTGTCACGGCGCTCCAGGCCGTCGCCCACAACCGGCCCGTGGTGCTGCTGCCCGCCGTGGTGGCCTCGCGGTTCCAGCGCGGGTGCCTCATCGCCCACGCCGCGCGCCCCGTCGCCGGCCCCGTGTTGCCCGGCAAGCGGGTGGGGGTGCGCTCCTACACCCAGACGACGGGCATGTGGGTGCGCGCCCACCTCGCCGAGGACTTCGGTGTCGCGGCCCGCGACGTCCACTGGATCACACACCAGGAAGCACACGTCGCGCAGTACACGGACCCGGCCTTCGTGGAGCGCGGCGCCGACGGCGCCAGCCTCCCCGACATGCTGCGCGAAGGCCGGGTCGACGCCGCCGTTCTCGGCAACGACCTCCCCTCGGGCGACGAGTTCGTCCGTGTGGTGCCCGACGCGGCGGAGCGCGACAGGAGGTGGTGGCGCGAACACGGTTTCATGCCGGTCAACCACATGGTGGTCGCCGGGGAGTCGGGGGGGGCCCCGCCCCCCCCCCCGCCGCCGGCGCGGCCGGCTCGCGGGGCGCGGCCCGCCGGCGGGCGGCCGCCGGCCCCGGCCCGCCCCGC